>DASRGL010000282.1:0-9862 GCA_035651115.1 Chthonomonadaceae bacterium | reverse complement strand
TCTCCGGCTCGCCCTCGGCGCCGTTCTGGAAGCCGAGCGGATAGACGCGAATCTCGCCGAACGGGATCGTCTCCGTCTTGCCGCCGAACTCCACCGTCACGCACGGCTCGCCCGGTTTCCCCACGCCGACCGGCGCGATGCCCTCTGCGACCGGGTAGTTGCTCCCGCAGGTCGGGCAGACGAGAATGCCGTGTATCAAGCGGTCGCCCTGCCTCTCCTTCTCCTGGACGGACAGTTCGCCTACGCACCCGTTCGGGCAGCGCAGCAAAGATGCGGTCATGCGGCGCATCACGTGAACAGGAGAGCGGCATAAAGGCTATCTCCTACAAAGCGGCGAGGGAGAGCCTGGCACTGAAGGCGTAAGGCCGTGCCTTTGCAATCGTATTGGCCGACTACGCCATTACTATACCCAATTCGGCGCCAACTTTCCCGCCTTCAACCGGCCTGCTCAAGACTTACCCGTGTGGCGAGCAACCGGACTTCAGCGGGAAGAGGCGGGCGCGCGGCGATTCTGCGCCTCCACGACAGCCAGCGCCGCCAGGTTGACAATGTCCTTGACCTCGTCGTCGCGCTGAAGGACGTGGACGGGCTTGCGCATTCCCACCAAAATCGGCCCGATGACCTCGGCCTGCGCCAACTGCTGCACCAGTTTGTAGCCGATATTGCCCGCTTCCAGGCTCGGAAAGATCAGGATGTTGGCCTCCGCGCCCAGCCGGTTGAACGGGTAGGTTCCGTTCAACATCTCCTCCACGAGCGCGGTGTTGGCCTGCATCTCCCCATCCACGTGCAGATCGGGAGCGCGCTGCAACAGTATCTCGACCGCCTGCCGCACCTTATCGGCGCGGGGATGGCGCACGCTGCCGAAGTTCGAGAAGGAGAGCATGGCGATGCGCGGCTCGATCTCGAAACTCTGCGCCAGCCGCGCTGTCAGCAGGGCGATCTCCGCCAGCGTCTCCGGGCCGGGGTCTATGTTGACAGTCGTATCGGCAAAGAAGAGGACGCGGTGGCGCGTGGCGACCAGATAGACGCCTGCCGCCGTGCGTGTGTCCGGCGCGGTGCGGAGTATCTGTAGGGGCGGGCGCAGGCCGTCGGGATAGTGGGAAGTGAGGCCGGAGATCATCCCATCCGCATCGTCCTGCTCGACCATGAGCGCGGCGAAGTAGTCCGGCTTGAGAACCAGCTCGTCGGCCTCGCGCCGCGTGACGCCCTTGCGCTGCCGCAGGGTCCAGAGCCGTTCCGCATAGGGCTGCCGCCGCTCCGAAGTCTCCGGGTCCACGACCTGAATGCCTTTCAAATCGAGCTGCAAGGCGGTGGCGTTGGCGGCAATCGCCTCCGCGCTGCCGAGCAGAATGGGCCGGGCGATCCGCTGCTCCACCAACTGATGCGCCGCCCGGATCATCTTCTCATGCTCGCCTTCGGCCAGCACGATGCGCTTCGGGTCGGTCTTCGCTTTATTGAAAACGATCCGCATCATCTCCCGCGACTTGCCTAACCGCGCCTCCAACTGCTCCGGGTACCTGTTCAGGTCGAGCGCCACGCGCGCCACGCCCGTCTCCATCGCCGCCCGCGCCACCGCCGGGGCGACCCGGAGCAGCACGCGCGGATCGAGCGGCTTGGGAATCAGGTAGTCCGGCCCGAAATGCAGCGCGGGCAGGCCGTAGGCTTTGGCGACCGCGTCGGCGACATCCTCGCGGGCCAGCGCCGCCAGCGCCCGCGACGCCGCGATCTTCATGGCCTCGTTGATCTCCGTCGCGCGCACGTCCAGCGCGCCCCGGAAGAGGAACGGAAAGCCCAGCACGTTGTTTACCTGGTTGGGAAAATCCGAGCGGCCGGTCGCGACGATGGCATCGGGCCGGGCGGCTTTGGCCTCCTCGTAGCCGATCTCCGGGTCGGGGTTCGCCAGCGGGAAAATGATCGGCTTCGCCGCCATGCGCGCGATCATCTCCGGCGAGACGATGCCCCCCGCCGACAGCCCCACGAACACGTCCGCGCCGACCAGCGCCTCGGCCAGCGTGCGGCTCTCCGTCACGGCGGCAAACTCCTGCTGTGCCGGGTCGGGCGGCGGATCGCGATCCGGGCGTACGACGCCGTGAATGTCGCTCATCACGATATGCTCGCGTTTCGCGCCGAGCAGCCGGTAGAACCGGGCGGTCGCAATGGCTGCCGCGCCCGCGCCGCTGAAGACGATCTTGACCTCTTCGATCTTTTTGCCCACCAGTTCGAGCGCGTTCTGAAGCGCCGCCCCGGAGATGATGGCCGTGCCGTGCTGGTCGTCGTGAAAGACGGGGATCCGCATCTCGCGGCGCAGACGGGCCTCGATCTCAAAGCACTCCGGCGCTTTGATGTCTTCCAGGTTGATGCCGCCGAAACTCGGCTCCATCAGTTTGACCGCCTGCACGAACTGATCCGGGTCGGGCGCGTTCAGTTCCAGGTCTATCGCGTCCAGGTCGGCGAACCGCTTGAACAGCAGCGCCTTGCCCTCCATGACCGGCTTCCCGGCCAGCGCGCCGATGTTGCCCAGGCCCAGCACCGCCGTCCCGTTCGTGATGACCGCGACCAGATTGCCCTTGGCCGTATAGAGAAACGCCTCGTCGGGGTTCTGCTGGATGGCGCGGCAGGGCGCGGCGACGCCGGGAGTGTAGGCGAGCGCCAGGTCGCGCTGCGTCAGGCAGGGCTTGGTCGGCGCGATCTCCAGCTTGCCGTGCGGCGGCTTGCGATGGTACTCCAGGGCGTCCAGATCGTGCGGGTTCATAACGACCCCCCTCCCCGCCCCCCAAGAACAGGGGGAGAGAGCATTGAGTCCGCGCAGGCGGACTTTGTGCTTTTGCAGGTGCAGTTTTAACTGCCGCATCAGGTTTTTATATCGTTCCTTACAGGCGCGGCAGCGGCGGACGGATCGGCTCCTGGAAGGAGAGAACGCCTTTCGCCTGCGTTTTGCGTTTGTAAATCTTGCCGCCCGCCGTCACATAGAGTGTATCGCGCTCCGGCCCGCCGAAGACGAGACTCGTTGCGGGCGCGCGTTCTGGGTTCAGGATAACGCCGATGACGCGCCCGGCCTGGTCGCAGACCTGAAGGCCCGCTGCCGTTGCAACATATAACCGGCCTTCCGTATCAACGGTCATGGCCTGCGCGCCGCTTGCCGCCTGCCCGTAGGGAATTTGCAGGTCGAAATAGGGCTGACCGGCGGAGAGCGCGCCGTCGGGCTGACGATGGTACGACACGACGTATTTCCCCGGCGACGCCTGCGCCACCAGGAGCAGGCTCTGATCCGGCGTCAGCAGCACGCTGTTCGCTCCCGCAAGCGTGTCTCCCACCACGCGCTTGCGCCCGTTCGGAAGGAGGTGCCAGACGCGGCCCTGCTGCGGGTCGGCAGCGTAGCCGTCGCCCTGATGTGTGATAGAGAGGCGGCGCGCGGTCACGTCGCGGGCCAGCAGCGTCTCCCGGCCATCGGCGTCGTAGCGAACGATGCGCCGTCTATCGGGCAGGCAGGCGTAGAGGCTGCCATCCGGCCCGAACGCCAGGCCGCTCACCCGGCCCGTCTGCGCGCGGAACAGGGTCGCGTGGCCTGCGGCATCCAGCCGGTAGATTCCCTTCTCGGCGGCAAAATACACCGCGCCGGTCGCGTCCACCGCCAGAGCATCGGCGGAGGCGGCCTCTATGGGAACCGACTGCCAGCCCTCTCCGGGCCGCAGCACGGCCATGACCGGCTGGGGCGTGGAGGTGGGCGTCGAGATAGGGGCCGGATAGTCGCGCCAGAGCCAGCGTAGCGCGTCCGGCAGGATAGAACCGCCCTGCCTGCCGTCATGCCCGCCGCTGCCGGTGACGAACTGCATCTCGTAGCGGGCGAACTTCAGCGCGGCGGCGACATCCGTATTGCCGATGTACCAGTTGCCTGAATAGATGTCCTGATCGTTGACGCCGTCCTGCATAAAGACACGGATCGGCTTCGGCTCGGTCTTACGGATCAGCGAGGGATAGGTGTTGCCTCCGCGCAGGTCGGTGAAGCTGCCGATGAAGCTGATGACCCGGCTGAACTGATCGGGGCGCTGCCAGGCCGCCGTAAACGCGCAGATGCCGCCGGAACTCGCGCCGCAGATCGCGCGCCCGCCGGCTTCGCGGGTAAGGTTGTACCGTTTCCCCACCTCCGGCAGAATCTCTTCCAGCAGGAACCGGGCATACCGGTCATCGGGCGTATCGTACTCGAAACTGCGATTGAAGCGGGGCAGGGCGTTGGCAGAGGCGGCGGGTACGATACCCGGTTCGATCATGATGGCGATGGTGACGGGCATCTCCTTTTTGGCGATAAGATTGTCGAAGACGACGGGAACGCGGAACTGTCCGTTCACGTCCTGAAAGCCGCCGCCGTCCTGAAACACCATGACACAGGCCGGTTTCGTCGGATCATACTGTTTCGGTACGTAGACCCAGTAGCTCCGCTCTGTGCCGGGGAAGATCCGGCTCGTCCAGGCGTAGCGCGTCACCGTACCCTGCGGCACGCCGGGCTGCCGCTGCGAATCCGGGCCGAGCGGGTAGTCGTCGGCAGCGCGAGCGGGCAACGCCAGAGCCGCTATCGCAACGCAAGCGGCCAGTATTCCGTAAAGTCGTCGCGTCTTTGCCATCCTCTCCTCATGCGGCCTTGTGTTCGCCGCCGCCTCGCTTCTCGGCACAGCGGAACGCCGTCTGTTAGCGGGGCGCATCCCGCCCTCCTGCGCAACGGCTCCGCCAGGAACGCCGGTACGTTCGGTACAGGAAGGTTTCGCGATGAGACCGCGCTATCCCTCCCGCAGAGGCTTGCGCGCGTCGTTGCCCCTGTCCGATGCCTGGCCGCGCAGGGGCAAAAGGTCGGAGGCGTGGTATAATCCAGACAGGCGTTCTCCACGACAGAAGGGCGGTAGCAGATACGAAGATGGGACAACGGCAGGACAACCAGGCAGCGCGGGCGGCCTCCGCGACAGCGCAGGCCCGGACGAACACCTACTGGCAGCAGACCATTCAGAATCGAATGCTCGTCGTCGTCCTGGCAATGGTCGTCGCGATCCCTCTGCTGGCCTCCCCGTCGAATATGCAGATGCAGGACATCGCCGGGAAGGCGCTGCAACTGATGGCCGCGCTGCTGGCTGGTATCCTCGTCCTGCGCGCCCGCGTGGCGGCCAATCGCGCTGAAGTCCTGGCCTTCCTCTCCACCGGCCCCAACGCGGCAGTGCTGCTCTATCTGGTCGCCTCTGCACTCTCCGTCGTGTTCGGGCCGCGCGATCCGGCGTTGCGGCGGCTGGGTCTGGCAGAACTACAGCGTATTCTCGCCGGAACGCTGCTCTACTTTGCTCTGGCCTACCACGTCCGCCGCTCCGAACACCTGGTCAAAATGCGCGACGCGCTCACGCTGGTCACGGCGCTGATGGCCGGTCTGGGTCTGCTGTTTCTGGCGTTGCAGGGAGCCAGAGTGCATGTGGCGCTGTTCGGTAATCCCCAGCTTTTCAGCGCCTTCCTGATGATTCTGTTTCCCGTGCCGCTTATCCAGGCGCTCACGGAGAAGGACGCCCGGCGGCAGCAGCGGGCGCTGCTGATCTCTATCTTCACCGGTGGCTGCCTGATGTTTACGGGGACGCCGACCGCGTGGCTGGGCGTGCTGGCCTCCCTCCTGACGCTGGTCGGCGTGGGCCGTCTCGGTCTGCCGAAGCGCGAGGAGAGCGCGCAAAAACGGCGGCGGTATCTTCTGCCCCTCCTGATCGTGCTGGTCGCCGGGGGAGCGTTCGTCGCGTTGAGCCGCACCAGCGGGTTCGGGCCGAATGGGGAAGCGCAAGAACAGACGCTGGCGTATCACCGGCGGATGTGGTATGCGGCGGAACAGTTGTTCCTGCGCAAGCCCCTGCTCGGCAGCGGCCTGGGAACGTTTCCCGTGTTGCAGCATCCCTACAGCCACAACGGGCGCGAGGGCGAAGCCGTGAAGCGCAGCCGACCGACTCTGGCGGAGATGGCGCATAATCTGTGGCTGCAGACGGCGGCGGAGCAGGGGATCATCGGCGTGGGCCTGTTCCTGGCGATCATCGTGGGCTTTTTGATGGCCGGAATCCGCCGCCTGCGCTTTATGGAACGCGGCATCCGGCGGTTCCTGCTGCTGGCCTGCGTCGCGGGGATCGTGGGCTTTGCCATAGACGCGCTCGGCAATCCCGCATGGCAGTTCGCGCAGGTCTCGATGTTCTTCTGGCTGATTCTGGGACTGGGAATGGCGTGCCTGCGCCCGCGCAGCCCGCGCGCCGACACCGGTTAGAGGAAGGAACGCAAGAGAGCGATCCCGTCTTCGCTTCCGGCAACTCCGCCATTTTGCAGCAAAACGGGCCGCCTCCGGTCAAACCGACCAGTCTTCGGCTTCGAGGGCTGCTGCGCCTCTCGCCACTCGCGCCCCAACCGCATCGCCTCCACGTAAGCTGGATCGTTCTTGAAGGTTCCCCGTATCGCTTCCCACCAGGGCTTTTGGGGTTCTTGTGCGTTCCGGCGTTCCTGCGGAACTCTCCGGTGCGAAGCGACCGACACCTGTGGTATAATTTGAACTCCCTCACTCTTTTTCGATGCAGCACGTTTTCGAACGGACAGTGAAGCGAAAGGCGGCAGCGCAGCAGGCATGATAACACCCAGTCGCGAGGAATTCCTCGTCCGCGCCCAGCGCGGCAATCTCATCCCGGTCTACCGCGAGATCCTGGCCGACCGTCTGACCCCGGTCTCGGCCTTCGAGAAGTTGATCGCCACCAGCGACCCCCAGACCGGCAACGACAACGCCTTCCTGCTGGAGAGTGTGGAGGGCGGCGAGCGCATCGGGCGCTACTCCTTCCTGAGCTGCGATCCCTCCCTGGTCTTCCGCAGCAAGGGCAACGTCGCCACCGTCACCGAGGGCCACCTGACACGCACGGTCGTCATCGCGCCCGGCGACGACCCGCTCACGCTCCTCAAAGAACTCCTGGGCCGCTACACCTACGTCGAATCGCCGGACCTGCCCCGGTTCTGCGGCGGCGCGGTCGGCTTTTTCAGCTACGATGTCGTGCGCTTTTTCGAGGAACTGCCGGACAAGAACCCCGACGAACTGAACGCGGACGACGCCTGCTTCCTCTTTACCGATACGCTTCTCATCTTCGATCACGTCCGCCACCGCATCAAAGTCCTCTGCAACGCCCACATCACCGATGGCGACGACCCCGGCAAAGCCTACGACGCAGCCGTACAGAAGATAGAAAGCCTGGTCGCGCGGCTGCGCGCTCCCGTTCCCACCCCGCCGCCGCACAAAGGCTCCGGCGAGCCGATCCGGGTGCAGGCGTGCTTTCCGCGCGCCGAGTATGAGGCCGCCGTCGAACGCTGCCGCGAATATATCCTCGCGGGAGATGCCTTCCAGATCGTCCTTTCGCAGCGATTCATCGTGCCGTTCACCGCGCCGCCCTTCGATCTCTACCGCGCCCTCCGCTCCGTCAACCCCTCGCCCTACATGTACTACTTCATGCAGGGCGACCGTAAGATCATCGGAACCTCGCCCGAGATCCTCGTCTCCGTTGAGCGGGGAACCGTGCGCTCCCGCCCCATCGCCGGGACGCGCCCGCGCGGGCAGAGCGTCGAGGAAGACCTGCGCCTGGAGGCCGAACTGCTGGCCGATGAGAAGGAGCGCGCCGAGCATATCATGCTGGTGGACCTGGCGCGCAACGACATCGGGCGCGTCTGCGAATACGGCACCGTCCAGGTCAACGAACTGATGATCATCGAGCGGTACTCGCACGTCATGCACATCGTCTCGGACGTGACGGGCCGCCTCCGCCCCGACAAGGACGTGTTCGATGTGCTGCGCGCCACCTTCCCGCACGGCACGGTCTCCGGCGCTCCCAAAGTGCGTGCGATGGAGATCATTGACGAGCAGGAGCCGACGCGCCGGGGCTTCTACTCCGGCGCGCTGGGCTACTTCAGCTACTCCGGGGACATGGACATGGCGATCACCATCCGCACGATGATGGTGGACGGGCAGACGGCCTACCTGCAGGCGGGCGGCGGTTTGGTCGCCGATTCGGTTCCTGCCAACGAGTATCAGGAGTGCGTGAACAAGGCCCGCGCCCTCGTGACCGCTATCGAACTGGCCGAAGCCGGGCTGGAATGACGATGAGTGTAATCAGTGGCACACTGACGAGTACAATGACGATGGCGACGCCGCTCCTGCTGGCCGCGCTCGGTGAAAACGTCGTCCAGAAAGCGGGCGTAGTGAACGTCGGGCTGGAAGGTATGATGCTGGTCGGGGCGTTCGCGGCCACGATAGGCGCGAAGCTCAGCGGCGATCCGTTCGTCGGTATCGCCGTCGCGGCGGCGGCGGGCCTGCTGATGGCGCTGCTGTTTGCCGCCTTCGCCATCAAGCTGACGGCCAACCAGGTCGTCATCGGCGTCGTGCTGAATCTGTTCGCGCTTGGCCTGACGGGAACGCTCTATCGCAAGCTGTTCGGGGAGACCGGAACCTTCGTCACGACCCGTTCCCTGCCGCGTGTCCTCGGCGACCTGACGCTGCTGACGCCTCTTGCGGCGCTGGCTGTTCCGGCGGTCTGGTGGGGGCTGAACCGCACGCGGCGCGGGCTGGAGTTCCGGGCGTGCGGCGAGCAGCCGGTCGCGGCGGAGGCGGCAGGTGTGAACGTGGCGCGCACGCGCACGACGGCGCTGCTCTTCGGCGGCGCGATGGCAGGCATCGCGGGCGGCTTTCTTTCGGTCGGCGAACTGAACACCTTCAAGGAACACATGACGGATGGGCGGGGGTTCATCGCGCTGGCTATCGTCACGTCCGGGCGCTGGAGTCCCTGGGGCTGCCTGGCGGCGGCGCTGGTGTTCGGCTTTGCGGACGCCTTGCAGTTCCAGTTGCAGGCGCTCGGCTGGCGGCTGCCCTATCAGTTGTTCGTCGCGCTGCCCTATCTGGTCACGCTGGTTCTGCTGGCGACGGGCGGCAAGAGCAGTCAGGCTCCCGCCGCGCTCGGCCAGCCCTATCGCCGCGCCTGAGCCGAAAAAGAGAGTTCCGGGAACCTGGGCGCGCAAATCGCACTACTAACAGGGAGAGAGGCCGCCTTCGTTGTTCGTAGAAGAGAGTAGAGAATGCGCGCAACACGCCGGTGTTCTCGCATAAGGAAGCAGAGACGATGATACAGATGACGCGACGGCTGACGTTTTCTGCGGCGCACGCCGACTGGCTGTTCGGGCTGTCGCGCGTGGAGAACGAGGCGCGATTCGGGCCGCACGCCAGCCCGGAGCCACACGGCCATAACTTTATCCTGGATGTCACAGTGGGCGGCGAGATAGACCCCCGGCAGGGCATCGTCGTCAACATCAAAGAGATAGATCGCATCGTCAAAGAGCGCGTTATCAAGCGGCTGGACGGCAAGTTCCTCAACCGCCAGGTTTCCGCCTTCTGCGAGCGACCGCCGACCTCCGAAAACCTGACGGCCTTCATCGTCTCCGAACTCCGTCCGCATCTGCCCTCCTGCGTGACGCTGCGAGAGATACGCCTGGAAGAGACGCCGCAGCAGAGCGTGGCCTGGCGCGCGCCGACGACCGATACAAAGGAGCCTATCCCGATGCAGTTGACACGGGTCTATGAGTTCGCCGCCTCGCACCGGCTGCACAGCCCGCATCTCTCCGAGGCGGAAAACAGGGAACTCTTCGGCAAATGCAACTACCCGCACGGACACGGCCACAACTATATCTTGGAGGTGACGGTGGCCGGGCCGGTAGAGGAGGCTTCCGGGCGCATTGTAGACCCGGAGGCGCTGGATCGGGTCGTCCATCAGGAAGTGGTGGATCGCTACGATCACCGCCATCTGAACTACGACATCCCGGAACTGGAAGGTTTGATTCCCTC
>DASRGL010000281.1:0-4365 GCA_035651115.1 Chthonomonadaceae bacterium | reverse complement strand
CACCGCTTTTTCCTGGCTCTCGCACCACGCTTCGAATTTGGGGCGGTCCATGGGGTAGAGATGCGGCGGCGGTTGTTTGTGGCCGCGCTTGATGAACGTCAGGCGCGCGATGCCGGGAGCGTTGTCCTGGAAATAGAAGGTCGTGTTGATGCCCGTTCCACGCACAGCATAGCGCGCCGCGAGCGGCTGTTTCCAGTAGCCGTAGAAGTCCATGTGCCACTCCTGCTCGTAGGGGCCGGGATTGATGTGGGCGCGCAGCGAGCGCAACTGGCACTGCGGCCCTAAGAGCGCCTCCAGGTGCGGGCGGACACTGGGATGGGCGACCAGCGGGCCGAAGACCTCCGGCATCCGGTCGAGCAGCGAATCGAACCACATATTGCCGACGTGATTCAGCCCCTCCTCCCAGCCGTTGGCGCGGGCCTGATTGAGCGAGGTGCGGCACAGCTCCGTCTCTTCGGGCGTCAGCGTGCCGGGAATAGTGACATAGCCCTTCTCTTCCAATATAGCAAGCTGATCGGCGACGGTAGAATCCATGGTCTTCGGCTCCTTTTGGCCCTTCGCCTCACTGTCTGAACTGGGATTTATGGGATTAAAGGATGGCTATGATTGGGCCAGACTCAATCTTAGTCCATCCTGTAATCATTCTAATCATAGTTCAGACAATACTGTTGCAGAAGCGGTTTAACCGCCGAGCGGGGAGGGGGGCCTATACTTAAGGCTACTGTTCGGCGCGGGAGGCGGCCTCTCCTGCAAAGAGCCTCAAGAAGGCTGCCGCCAATGCGCGCCCCAGCCACAGCCGCGCGCCGGGCGAGGAACCGTCTCGACATCGAGGTAGAGGATCGTGTCGGCGTCCACGCCATACGGCCCCATCAAGACCGTCTCGCCGGTCGGAGCGACCGCCTGCGCGCAGCCGATGCAGTTCCAGCCCTGCCAGGGGCCGGCCGTGATCCGGCCCACATTGCTGACTCCGGCGATCCAGAGGGAGAACTCCGTGGCGACCGCGCTGTAGACCGAGCGCCATAGCTCACCATACGGCTCCTTACTATTGTCGTGATCGCCGGGAACCGCCCAACTGCTCGGCGACAGGATGATGTCGGCCCCCATGTAGCCGAGCGTGCGGCTGAGGACCCGGTCTTGCGCGAAGGCGTCCGCGCAGATCATCAGGCCGATGGTTCCCAGGTCGGTGTGACAGACGCCGAGGCGGTCTCCCTGCGCATAGAGGTCGTGCGCGATCTCCAGTTCGTTCAGCTTCCGGTGGTGCAGCAGCAGCTTCCCGTCCGGGGCGAGGAGAACGGCGGCATTGAAGCAGGCAGAGTCCGTCTTCTCCGCCAGCCCGGAACAGACGTAGAGGCCATGTTCGCGTGCCAGAGCGCGCAGACTCTGGAACGTCTCTCCGTCCGGGATGGCCCCGGCCTCGGAGCGCGCGGAAGGGTGCGTCCAGCCGAGATCCATTACTTCAGGCAGCACGGCGACGGCGGCCCCGTTGCGGGCCGCCTCCACCACTCTCTGCGCGGCGCGTTCCAGGTTCCGGGCCTTCTCGCCGCCCTCCACAAGCATCTGAATCAGAGCCAGTCTGAACATGGCGTGCCGCGAATCTCCTTGCTCTACTCGTTCAGCAGAAAGACGGGGCGGCACCAGGCCCCGGAGTGACCGCGCAGGTTGATGGGCAGCGCCATGAAGGTCTGCGGCATGGGCAGGCTATAGACCTCCGGCGGGAAATGCAGTTCCTCGACGATCCAGATGCCCCGGCTGAGCAGAATCGTATGCACCGCCGCGTCGTTCTCCTTGTCCCATCCGCCGATGCCCCAGTGATCTACGCCCAGGCCGCGTATCCCTTTCACGGCCAGCCATTCGGCGGCTTCCGGGGTGAGTTTCGGGGACTGCGTGAGCCAGTGGTCGGTGTGGTCGCGAACCTCGCCCCACCCGGTCGCCATCAGGACGATGGTCTCTTCCAGCGTATCCGGCAGCGCGGCGGCGAGGCGTTCCGGCGTGATCCGGCTGAGCGGTTCGATGCCGCGCAGGTCGGCGATATGGGCCGGGCCGGTAAAGCGATCCAGAGGCAGCGCGTCAATCGCCGTGCCGCCCGCGAGTTTGTGCAGCGGCGCGTCGAGATGGCTTCCGGTGTGGCTGGCGAGCGTCAACACCTCGACCCGCCACCCGACGGTCGGATGATCCTTGATGATCTCCGAGCGCACGGGCGGATGCGCGGGGCAGACCGGCGCATTGTCGTAGAGCGGCTGCGAGAGGTCTATCAGGCGCAGGGGCATGGACGAATCTCCTTATAGAAACCCCACCCCGGCCCTCCCCTTGCAAAGGGGAGGGAGTTCCGAATGCGTCCTCGTCTCCTTCGCAAGGGGAGGGAGCCTCTGCCTCTTCCCTCTCCCGCAGCGTGGGAGAGGGTTGAATCCTGCGGTCAGGACGGCTTTTCCGAAGCACGAGGCAGGATTTTGCTGAGGATAGGGTTGTGCGGAATGGGAACAGGCGGGCGGAACAGAGAGTAGCCGTTAGCCGAGGGCGCGGGAGCGGTTGGTGGCGCGCTCGACGGCGTCAATGAGGGCGGCGCGCAGGCCGGAGTGTTCCAGCGCGGCCAGCGCCTCGATGGTGCTTCCGGCGGGCGTCGTCACCATGTCGCGCAGTTGGGCCGGATGCATTCCCGTCTCAATGACCATCTGCGCCGCGCCAAGAACCGTCTGCGCCGCCAGTTGGTGCGCGACCTCACGGGGCAGACCGACCTTGACGCCGCCATCCACCAGCGCCTCGATCATCAGATAGACATAGGCCGGGCCGGAACCCGACAGCGCCGTGACCGCGTCCATCCAGGCTTCCGGGACTTCGACCGCCGTGCCGACCGATTTGAATATCTCGGCGGCCTGCGCCAGATGCGCGTCGTCGGCGTGCGTGCCGCGACAGTAGGCGCACGCCCCCTGACCGACCTGGGCAGGCGTGTTCGGCATGGCGCGCACGACCGGCAGCGGTTCGATCAGATGCGCTTCCAGCTTGGCGACATGGACGCCCGCCGCAATGGAGATAATGAGCGGCAGGGGCTTGCCTTCCTCACGGCGCAGCGACTCCCGTATCTCGTCCAGCACCGGCGCGACCATATAGGGCTTGACGGCCAGAATGACGATGTCGGTATATTTCCCGACCTGGCTGTTGCTCTCAGCGACTTTGACGCCAAGCGTCTCCTGAAGCTTCTGGACGTGGGCGGTATGGGGATCGCTGACGAGGATGCGGTTGGCAGGCGCGGCTCCGGCATGGACGATGCCCCGGCAGAGCGCGCTGCCCATAGCACCCGCGCCGATGATTCCGATACGCTTGTCACGTAGCATGGGGTGATAATTTCCGGTGGTTGCGGTCGGGGACGGAGCAACTGCTGGCGCAGCCGCTGCCGGCGCGGGCCGCGCGGCGGGGGCCGCCGCTTCCTCTTCCTCCGACGCGCTAGTCTCGATAGCCTCGTCCTCGGCCTCTTCCGCTTCCGGCCTGGGAGCCGCTCTGGATGCGGCACGTTCCGGCGCGGCGGGCGCGGCTCGCTCCGGCGAAGGCGCGGCGGAGGTCGCTGCCGTGCGAGGACGCGCCGAACGCGCCGGGGCTTCGACTTCTTCCGGCGCAGGCGGCGGAACCTCGGCAGGACGGCGGGCCGCGCGACTACTCGCGGGCTTCGCCGAAGGTGGGCCGTCGGGGGGCGTTGGCGGCGGTTGCGCCATTGTCTACCTCAACCGTGATATTGGCAGGAACGAACATATAGACCTTGTCGCCGACGCGCTCCACTGTGCCGTCAATGGCATAGCAGACGCCGTTGAGGAAGTCTATGATGCGCTCCGCCATCTGGGGCGTGGCGCGCTCCAGATTGACGATCTGATGCTCTCCGCTCTTGAGGCCGTCGGCGGCGAGTTTGGCGTCTTCAAAGACCTGCGCGTTCAGGCGCACGGCGACTCTCCCTCCGCGCGCCGTCTGAATGCGCAGCGGAATCTGCGGTTTGCGCTGGTTCTGCGGTCCGGCGGCCTGCGCCGCGCCGTAGGCCATCTCTTCCTCTTCCGGCTCTTCGACGCCGAACAGCCCGTCGCGCATTCGCGCGAAAAAGCCTTTGCGCTCGTACTCTTCTGGCATAGGTTGTGGATTCACCGTCTGCATTCCTCCCTGGTTTCAAAAATCGCGACGGGCGGGTCCGTTCTCCGCCGACGCTACGGCTCCCTTTTCCCGAAAATCCCGGTTCCGATCCGAACGAGGGTCGCGCCCTCTTCGATAGCAACTTCAAAATCTCCAGTCATCCCCATGGAGAGGGTCTGCCGGGCCGCAGGCGGCAACTGCTGGAACAGCGCGTGCAGGCGGCGGAAATGGGGACGGGCCTGTTCCGGGTCAGGATGG
>DASRGL010000280.1:0-7752 GCA_035651115.1 Chthonomonadaceae bacterium | reverse complement strand
AGAAGCGCGGCTACCGGGTCGAGTTAGGCGAGATCGAAGCCTGCCTGTACCGCCATCCCGCGACTGCGGAGGCGGCGGTCATTGCCCTGCCGGACGAAGGTTCCGGGATACGGGTCAAAGCGTTCCTGAGCTGTAAGCCGGGCCAGGAGCGGCCTTCCCTCATCGAGATGAAGCGTTTCTGCGCGGAGAACCTGCCGCTCTACATGGTTCCCGACCTGTTCGCCTTTCTGGAGACGCTGCCCAAGACGACCAGCGACAAGACCGACTACCAGCGATTGAAAGAGATGGGATGATGGACTTCACCCTGACCGAGGAACAGCAGCAGCGGCGCGAAGAGATCGTGCGTTTTGCCCAGCAGGAGTTGAACGAGGGCGTCGCGCAGCGCGATAAGGAACACGCCTTCTCGGAGGCGCAGTGGCTCAAATGCGGCGAGAAGCGGCTGCACGGCCTGCCGATACCGGAGGAGTACGGCGGCTGCGGCCTGGACGCGCTCTCGACGGCCCTGGCGCTCGAGGCGTTCGGCTACGGCTGCGAGGATAGCGGCCTGGTCTTCGCCATCAGCGCGCTCATGCTGGCCTGCGCCGTCCCGCTCTGGAAATTCGGCACGGAGGAGCAGAAGCGGCGCTACCTGCCGAAGCTCTGCAACGGTACGCTGATCGGCGTCAACGCGATGAGCGAGCCGGAGGCCGGTTCCGATGTCTTCTCCATGACGACCTCCGCCGTGCCGGACGGCGACGGCTATCGCCTGAACGGGAAGAAGACGTTCTGCTCGAACGGCCCGATCGCCGACCTGGTAGTCCTCTATGCCGTGACCGACGCGGAGAAGGGATTCCACGGCGGCATCACGGCCTTCCTGGTGGAGAAGGGAACGCCGGGCTTCCGCGTCGGCCAGAGTTTCGAGAAGATGGGCCTGCGGACATTTCCCGTCGGCGAACTGATCTGCGAAGATGTCTATGTTCCGGCGTCGGCGATCCTGGGCGGCCTCGGCGCGGGCGCGACACTGTTCACCCACTCGATGGACTGGGAGCGCATCTGTCTCTTCGCCAGCCATATCGGCACGATGGAGCGCCTTCTCAAGAAAGCCATCCAGCACGCGCGCACCCGCAAGCAGTTCGGCCAGCCCATCGGCAAGTTCCAGGCGGTCTCGCATCGCATCGCGGACATGAAGGTGCAGTTGGAGGCGGCGCGGCTGCTCACCTACCGCTCGGCGTGGCGGCTGGATCGCACGCGCAGCATCTCCCTCGATGCTGCGATGACCAAGCTGTTCGTGAGCGAAGCCTATGTCAAAACCGCGCTGGACTTGATGCAGACGTTCGGCGGCTACGGCTTCATGAAAGAGTTCGAGATCGAGCGCGCCGTGCGGGATGCGCTGCCCAGCACCATCTATTCCGGCACATCCGACATGCAGCGCAACATCATCGCGCGCTGGCTCGGCCTATAGAGACTGACCAGCCATACGGTCTGCCAAAAATCGAACCGCCAGGAATGCGATATTCCCGGCGGTTCATTAAGGCCATACTTCTCCTACTCTGTGCAATGCTTGCTCGATGAGCCGGTCATCTATATGCCATCCTGTTGCCTTAAGGCTATGACATACTGCTGCCGCAGAGGTAATGAGTCCTTCGGTACGTGCCAGCAATACCACTCCCAGCGTTCCGAGCAAATCAACTCCATGACTCGTTGCACAGTTTCGGCCTTGCCGATCATCTATTACGGCCAAACACTCTCCTCTAGCAAGCGCGACGGAGATAACGGCTGTCTCTCCTGGACCTATCTTACAATCTAACACAGACTGCGGCACGGTATAACCCGAAACCCGCAAAGGCCAGCCCGTTTCTAAAACGAGACGGGCAGGATCGGAAGGATCGCCTTTTAATATCTCGTCAGCGACCACATCAGGAATGATCACTTCATCTGCTAACTCAGATAGCAGATGATGATAACGGGCTTTAGCAAGAACGATCAGGGGACTGGCGTTTACGACCCATACGTCTTTGCTGGACACGCATCAAATCCTCCTGAAGTTCTTCTGCGGTATATTGAAAAGGCGATATTCCCACCCTGGACAGCATCTCAAGAAATTTACTGCGTGATAGCCCCGCGATACGCGCCGCAATTTCCTGCGAAACCAGCTCTTGCGCATATAACTCGACCGCAACACTCTCACGTTCGCTCATCGGTTCGGAAACTGCATTTGTCGGCATCAGGAAACTCCTTTCCCTCTGACCACGCCTAACATTCTCTTGGTACGAGGCAGATCAGCCTGCCTCGTATAGCCTCTGTGAGTTCGACTGTTCGTATTGTACTACAAACCCGTCCGATCTGTCCACCAAATTCTCCGTTCCCTTCGCTTTGCATTCGCCGCAAAATAGGGCTTGACAACCAGAAGGAGCCGTGTTATACTGCATCTGTTTTAACGATAAACTAGCCGGTTTTATCGTTAAAATCGCGCGCTTTAACGATAAAACCGTTCACGATGTGAGCCGCCGATGCGCCGACACAGCATGGTCAAGATGAAAGATGTGGCCGATCGCGCGGGCGTCAGCGTGATGACCGTTTCGCTCGTGCTGCGCGGCAGCGCGTCGCGCTCTCGTATCTCCCAGGAGACCTGTCAGCGCGTTCTCGACGCCGCCAAAGAACTGCGCTACCTGCCGAATGCGCGCGGGCGCGCGCTGCGCTCCGGCTACACCAACATCATCGGTCTCTATGCCGGACACGGCTTTGTCAATGTCCGCCTGCCCTTCTTCACCGAGATCGTCAGCGGGCTTCAGGAAGGCTGCGAGCAGGTCAAGAAAGACCTGCTGCTGCACGGCATCTTTCACGGCCACACGCCGGAGGACATCTTTACCGAACTGGCGGACGGGCGCATTGATGGGCTGGTCGTCAACATGCCGCCGGACGATCCCCTGGCCCAGTGGCTGGCCGACTCGCGTTTCCCCGTCATCGCCATCGCGGACGCGCTGCCCGATATCCCCTCCGTCGTCGTGGACGATGCCGCCGGTTCGCGCCTGCTGGCCGAGCATCTCCAGAGCCGGGGCTACCGGCGCGGCATCTATCTGAGCAGCGAAGTGCGTCCGGTCTCGACCATCCGCAGGCGCGACGCCTTTCTGAAACGCGCCTCCGATCTAGGCATGGCGGTCGAGGAGATCGGTGCGGCGAGCGGGCAGCGTCTCGATGACGGCTATCTCCACGCGCTTCTGGCGCAGGCTCCCCGGCGCGAACCGACCGCTATCGTCTGCTGGAACGACACCTCGGCGTATGAGATGCTGGCCTACTGCCGCCTGAACGGAATACGGGTTCCTGAAGACATCGCCATCGTCGGCTTCGATGGCTGCTCGACGCCCCATGACAGCGTGTGGGCGCTCACCACCGTGCGCGCTCCCTGGGCCGAAGCTGCGCGCACCGCCGTGCTGTATCTCGACACCCTGCTCAAAGGCAAGTCAGTACCGCCAGAGACCGTGCTGCCCGTCGAACTCATCCGGGGGCAGACGGCCTGATAGCGTTGTTCGGTTTGCATCTCTGACACTCTCACCGACAGAAAGGAACGACTGTCATGCAGCGCAGCAAAGGGTTCACCCTGATCGAGCTACTCGTCGTCATCGCCATTATCGCCATTCTCGCCGCGATCCTGTTTCCGGTCTTCGCCCAGGCCCGCACGAAGGCCCGGCAGGCCGCCGACCTCTCCAATATGAGGCAGTTGGGCCTCGCCATGATCATGTATGCCGAGGACTACGACGAGACCTACAATCCCCGGACTTCGGTGTACCCGGTCAACTGTCCCGGTGAATCCGGGGATCGCTGGGACCTCTGGATGGCGTTCATCCTGCCCTATGTCAAAAACGGCCAGATCTTCGTCTCGCCGCAGTTCAAAGCCCTGGATAATATCTGGGGAGAGGACTGGTACTGCCATGCGGACCTCGGCCCGATCCTCATTGACGGCAAAGTCTATGTCTCCTACATGCAGAACAACTTCGAAACCTGGAGCTTCCCGCAGACGCAGTGGACCGACGGGCGCACGCATTTCGGCTTCCGTTATGGCCCCACAGACACCGTAAGCATGGCGGCGGTCGAGGATGTGGTCGGCACGATCCGCCTCATCAACGGCATCTATACCGATATTGGCTGGGAACCCTATACGGACTACTATAACAACGCGAACCCGCACACCTCCGACTCTATCGCCTACGTGGGCAGTAACTGGCGAGCCAGCACCGCGCAGGAGGGTGGCCCGTTCAATGGCCGTGTCAATCTCACCTGGGCGGACGGCCACGCCAGCAGCCTGATGTGGGGACAGACCCGGCCGCACATGTGGACGATCCAGGACGATAAAGATGCCTGGACCAACCCGGTGGTCGGAAAATAGCGGGATGATTCGCCCGGCCCGAAAGGGCCGAAACCGTTCGGGTTCGCTTCTCGAACCATGGGGAGCGAACCCGGAGCTACATGGTTGGGGAGCAGCGCGATGCATTTCACGAAGACGGCAAGAGGTGCGCTTGGCAGTCTGCTTACGCTTCTCGCCTGCCTGGGGATGGGCGGATGCCGTTGGGCCAGCGGGCCGGGCGACACGGTGGAGACCCCGCCCCGGGCGCTGGTAGAAAAGACGTTCCGTCCACCTATGGGAACCGACCCGCGCGGCGCGAAGGCGGACAAGAGCGCGCCTGCGCCCGCCGCGCCGAATTAGCGCGGGATAAGACGGCGTGATCCTTCTCTACGGCCTCCTGATCAGCCTGGCGGGAACCGGGCCTCTCGCCGCGCGCCCGGCGCAGCCTCTATCGCCTATGCCACACGAATTCCTGGTCGGGGCCGATGTCTCGATGCTCCGCAAGATCGAAGAACTCGGCGGCATCTTCCGCAAGGACGGCCGGCCCACAGACCCTATCTCCCTGATGAAGAGCTATGGCGGCAACTGCTTTCGGCTGCGCCTCTTCGTCAACCCTGACCACAAAGAGGGCGTGGTCAACGATCTGCCCTACACGCTGGCTCTCGCCAGGCGCATCAAGGCGGCGGACGCGCGCCTCCTGCTCGATCTCCACTACTCGGACACCTGGGCCGACCCCGCGCACCAGATCAAGCCGGCGGCGTGGGCGGCCCTGGACTTCCCGGCCCTCGAAAAGCGCGTGGAAACCTACACTACGGAAGTCCTCGCCGCCTTCAAAGCCGCAGGCGTGCTGCCGGACATCGTCCAGGTCGGCAATGAGATCACCCCCGGAATGCTCTGGCCGGACGGCAAACTCGGCGGTAAGGCGCAGGGCGAGGCGCAGTGGGAACGCTTCACGCAGCTTTTGCGGGCCGGGATACGCGGCGTCAAGCAGCCTTTGGGGAAGAGCGACCGTGTCCGCATCCTGATCCACATTGACCGGGGCGGCGACTGGCCGACGACGCGCTGGTTTTTCGAGAATCTGACGCGGCGCGCGGTTGCCTTCGACCTCATCGGGCTGAGCTACTACCCCTGGTGGCACGGCACGCTGGAAGCGGTGCGCCACAACCTGTGCGAGACCGCGCAGAGGTTCGGTAAGGATATTCTCATCGTGGAGACGGCCTATCCCTATCGGAATGCAGCGTGGTGGGCCAGAGAGCCGAATATGGTCTGGCCCGTCTCGCCCGAAGGTCAGAGCCGGTTCCTCGCCGACCTGATTAAGACGGTGCGGGCCACGCCGAACGGACACGGCCTGGGTGTCCTCTACTGGTATCCCGAAGCCCTGCCGGTCGAAGGCATGACGATCTGGCACGGCGGCGCGACCGCGCTCTTCGATGAGGCGGGAAACGCGCTGCCCGCGTTGAAAACTCTCTGCACAGAACAGTGACTACTCCCCTGCCTAAAGGCACGGGGCTTCGCGGTTGCGATTGCGACGCTTTCATCCCCCGGCGTCATGGCGGAGGGCCTTCCCGCGTCGCGTTTGGTAAACGCCCCATGCGACCGTCCGTCGGAGGCGCGAGGCCCACATCGCCGCCCGCCGCGCCTACCCGAATGTCACGCAGACCTATCGCATCCCCGCCCGATAGGTTCCGTCCTGTGACGGTTC
Organism: Chthonomonadaceae bacterium; assembly: GCA_035651115.1. Lineage (GTDB taxonomy): Bacteria > Armatimonadota > Chthonomonadetes > Chthonomonadales > Chthonomonadaceae > DASRGL01. Next base: position 1,729 of record DASRGL010000280.1, on the reverse strand, counting down.
TGTGACAGCCAACACGCTGCCCTTCTCCTGGTCTATAATAGTAGCGTTCCCCATCTTCTGTGTCTCGGTTGCAGGGAGGAACGGTCACCTCCAATCGAAGGAAGGATGGGACGATGCGTGTGTGCCTGCGCGCCGTACCGGCGGCGCGCAGGTCTCTTTTTTTACCCCTTGTTCTTCTCTGCCTCTCGATAGCCAGGCAAACTATAACGACAGCCTCCCACCGCCGGATGGGAGGCTTTTCTGTCGCTATTTTCGCAGGGATTTCCTATTTTTCAGGTCGGATTGCCCGTGAAGCAGGATTCTGCACACGTTTGCTGTAACTAGAGACAACGTACCAAGAGAAGTCTGCACGATACGAACCGGTCAAGGAGATCGCCATGTCTGCCATGCCCAATCGCCCGGAACCCCGGCTGACTCGTCGGGAAGTCCTTACCGCCGCCGTCGCCGCCATCGCGCTGCCGACCTTCCTGCAGGAGGAAGCCGGAGCGCAATCTGCCGATCTGGCGCTGCCTGGCCCCTTCCGAGGCCGCGTCATCGAAGTGTTTCATCCCGGCTCTGTCGTCGCGGGTAAAGTCCGACAGGAGGCCGTCAGCGAGATGATGACGCGCGGGATGCTGGCGCTGACGGGCGCGCAGGATGAGGCGTCGGCCTGGAAACGCTTCTTCGGGCCGGGCGATGTCGTCGGGATCAAGGGGAGCGCGGTAGGTCGTCCGCATTCCGTCAGCCAGCCGGAGACGCTGCTGGCCGTGATGCGCGGGCTGATGCTCGCCGGCGTCCGCCCGCAGGATATTCTCCTGTTCGAGCGTTACGGCAATGAACTGAGAGAGAGTCCCTACGCCCACATCGCGCCGAAAGGCGTTCAGGTCGCGGCGGCGGTACACGATTACGACGGCGTGCAGACGGGCCTGGACGGCTACGATCCGACGACCTACGTGGAGATGCCGCGCGTCCATAGCAGCGTAGACCCGAACGTGGCCGTCAACCGCCGCTCCCATCTCTGCAAGATCGTCAGCCAGCAGGTGACGAAGGTGATCAGCGTCAGCACGCTCAAAGATCACGCCTCCGCCGGTATCACGATGGCGCTGAAGAACATGTCGCACGGGCTTGTCAACAACGTCTCGCGCAGCCATCTGGACGCGGAGTCGAACTGGTGCGACACCTTTATTCCCACAGTCGTCGGCATGAAAAAGATACGGGAGAAGGTGGCGCTGCACATCGGGGACGGCCTTATCGGGACCTACGACGGCGGGCCGGGGGTCTGGAACCCGCACTTCCGCACCTGGGAGTACCGCTCCCTCTTCTTCGCCACCGACCCGGTCGCGATGGATCGTATCGGCTGGACGATTCTGGACGCCAAGCGCGCCTCCGTCGGGCTGCCTCCGCTGGCCGAAACCGGCAAGAAGGCGAAGAATCCCGGCTTTGAACAGTTCGACAAGCGGCAGCCGGAGCATGTGCTGCTGGCAGCGAAAGCGGGCCTCGGCGAAGCCGATCTCAAGAAGATACAGCACCGGAGACTGCGGCTCGGCTAAACAGTCTCCTGGCCCCGCTGCTCTATCCGGGCGGCGGGGCCGTTTTAGTGAAGGCGCGCCGTCGGCAGCTTGCCGGTGATGCCCTTGCCCTCGGTAACCACGTGGATTGTGTCCGGGACGACCTGCCTTAAGGTCTCCTTCATCCCGCTCGGCCAACGGATCTCCACCCTGTCTATCTTCGTAGCCGTTCCCAGCCCGAA
>DASRGL010000279.1:0-9091 GCA_035651115.1 Chthonomonadaceae bacterium | reverse complement strand
TATGGCGTGACGATGCAGGAGCCGGGCATCAGCCGTCTGCTGGCCTATCGCGTGCCGCCGGAAGCCCTCGCCTCCGAACCCGATACTGCCGTCGTCCTGGCGCGATAGCGCCTTCACCTCCTATTTATAGAAAGTCGGGCCGGAAAGACCTCAGGGACAAGCGCCTGCGGTACGGCGCGACACCAACCACAAGCAACGGGGCAGGCGCGGATGCGCCTGCCCTCTCGATTTTGGCGAAATAGGCGGTGCGACTAACCGCCGCGCGGCGAAAAATAGGCGGTGGCACAGTTGGCCCGGCTGCGCTTGTTGTTGCAGACCGTCGAGCCGGTCGATTCGACATGATCCGTGCTGACGCCAGCGACCGGCCCTTCATGCCCATAGAGAGGACTCGGCCCCCGGAATTTTTTGACATGCCCATCTATGAAGATGTAGTCGGCACCGTCGCTGTGACGCTGCGCGAAGATGGAGCTATCCGGCGAGTAGGTGCCATCTCCATTATCCCACCATCCGGCGGTAATGGTCGAGCAGCAGCCTTTGTTCTCGCCCAGCATCACCAGGTTCGCCGGTTCCGCAAACGCGGCCAGGGTTCCCATATTCGTGACCGGGCCATAAGCAGGCTCGCCGGTGTACTTGTTGAACTGCCAGGAGGAGAAAGTGACGTAGTCGTTGGCAGCATAGGAGAGCAACGGATACTGATCATCCGGATTGTAGATCCAGTTTGGGTCACGCGGGTTGCCTGCCGAGTCGACGGCGGGCGGCTCTTTGAAGTAGTCAGGGCAGACAAAGATCATCGCTCCTGTGACTCCGTTCCGCCCGACATCCGTGCCGGAGCCATCCGCCCACTGTTTCGTACCCCCGTTTTTGATGTAGGGGTAGGTCAGTTCGATCCAGTAGATCTTGGCAAAATCGTTGATGGCAGGGTTCCAGCGCGTAATCGAATTGGGGGGCAGCGTCTCGTCGTAGTCCTGAGCATACATCAGCCAGGCCAGCCCGATCTCCTTGCCGTTGGAGACGCAGGTGATGGCGCGCGCCTGCTCTCGCGCCTGCGCGAAGACTGGGAACAGAATGGCAGCAAGTATCGCGATAATCGCGATGACGACGAGCAGTTCAATCAGCGTGAAGCCCGACGGCGCGCGCCGCGAACTTCGGAAAGTGGATGATTGCATGGCTCTTCTCCTTTTCCGGGCAAGTGCAGCTTGCCCCTACTCTCGAACGGCCAGGCTTCTGAGGAAGCCTGGCGATTTTGCACCGATAGGTGGGTGAAAGTCATCAAAGAACGCTACCATTTCACGGTAGGCGCAGCGACCGATTCGCGCAAAACCAGTTCGGTATGCACGACCGCCGGTTCGGGACAATGCGCCGGACACTGGATCAACCCAAGCACCATCTCCGTTGCCGATCGGCCCAGTTCCGGGCAATTGATCCGCACAGAGGTCAAGGGCGGTTCGGCCAGGCTGGCAAAGGGAACATCATCATGGCCGATAAGAGAGAGGTCTCTGGGAACCTGAAGGCCCAGTTTGCGCGCGGCGCGCAGCGCGCCTGCCGCCAGCGTATCGGTGCGCGCAAAGAGGGCTGTCGGCGGATCGGGACGCGACAGGAGCGTGATCAATCCTCGCTCCCCATCCTCCAGAGTGTTGCCTACGAAGACGACCCTCTCTTCAGGAAGCGTCTGTCCCAACGACATCAGCTCCTCGCGAAACGCCAGAAAGACGGGATTCGTGGTATGGGCGTTGCCGAGATAACCGATGCGGCGGTGGCCGAGTTCCACCAGCATCCGCGCGACCTGCCGCACGCCGTTCCGACTGCCGATGACGACCGATCCCGCCCCCTGCGTTCCCGAGAGCCGCTCATGCCCAATGACCACACACGGGACACCAGGGGTCGTCATGCCGAAAACCTCCTCCGGGGTTCTGCCAATGGAGAGAATGACGCCGTCAATAGCGCGCGAATTGGCCCACTGCTGCAGCATCGCGTTTTCGGTACTCAAGAGCAGGCCATAGCCTTGTTTCACGAGCGCCTCCTGCACGCCCCGCACGAGTTCGACCATGAACATATCGGAGAGGACATCGGGCCAGTCGCCCAGATGGAGCGCGATCACGTGCGTCCGCCCGGCGGCCAGGCGCTGCGCGTTCGCGTTCGGGGTAAACCCGGCTTCCCGGATATGCTGCAGCACCATCTGCCTGGTCTCCAGGCTGAGGCGGCCCCGGCCATTCATTGCCCTGGAAACTGTGGTCGGGGAGACGCCGATAGCGCGCGCGATCTCCCGAATGGTTGACATCGCCACCCTCCTTGCGCAACCGGTTGCGCATTTCTATTCTAACAGTGTTTGCCCGGTCTGTCAAGAGATTTTTTTGCGTTTCCGGCCGCAACTCCCGGCGCACAGGAAGAAGGAAACCGCACGGCGCTGTCGAACTGACTGCCAGACCGAAGCGAAGAGACCATTGTAAGAAGCGCCGATTGGGAGGACGCGCCATGCCGCTCAAATGCCTGCTCATTGCCGGACTGCTGCTGTTGCCCGCTTGCGCCGCGTTTGCGGCAGGCGCCGTGCAGGACGTGCGCGCCTATGGCGCCAAGGGGGACGGCACAACGAAAGACACGGCGGCGGTGCAGGCGGCCCTGGATGCGGCCGCGCGTCAGGGCGGAGGCGACATCGTGTTCCCTCCAGGCCGCTATCTGTGCGGCACGCTGCACCTGAAAAGCCATCTCACACTCCGGCTCCTCTCCGGCGCGACGCTGGCTTCCAGTCCCGACCCGGCCGATTTCGACCCCTACGAAAAACTGCCGTATGAAACGCATTCCGACCGCGAGACCAGCGACTTTCATCTGGCTCTGCTTGCCGGGCAGAACATCGAGGATGTCGCCATCGTAGGGCAGGGAACGATAGATGGCAACCGCACCCGGCGCGGCAATCGCAGCGATCAGGGCGGGCCGAAGCCTATCGCCCTGAAGAACTGCCAGCGCATCACTCTCCGCGACATCACCGTGCGGAACGCCCCCAACTACGCTATCAGCTTCCTCGGCTGCGACTATGTGAACGTGGACGGCGTCTCTATCCGCAATGGCTACGCGGACGGCATTGACCCGGACTGCTGCCGCCATGTCCGCATCGCCAACTGCTTCGTGGACTCCTACGACGACGCGATCTGCCTGAAGGCCAGTCTCGCGCTCGGCGTCCGCCGCTCCACCGAACACGTCACCATCACAAACTGCGTCCTGACCACTTCCAGCAATTTCTTCAAGATGGGAACGGAGAGCAGCGGGGACTTCAAGAATATCGCCGTCTCCAACTGCGTCATGTTCCGGCGCACACATGCCCGCGACAGCGCAGGGCTGGCCATAGAGACGGTGGACGGCGCAAATATCGAGGGGCTGACTATCGCCAATATCTCCATGCAAGACGTCTTCTGTCCCCTCTTCCTCCGGCTGGGCAATCGGGGGCGCGGCCTGAACCCGCCGACCCCCGGCACACTCCGCGATGTCTCTATCACCCACATCGTGGCGACCGGCGCGACGATGACCTGCTCCCTTACCGGCCTGCCTGGTCATCCGGTCGAGCGCGTGAGCGTAGAGAACATGCAGGTCACGATGCAGGGCGGCGCGACGGCGGCGAGCGGTCTGGATGTGCCGGAGTTGGCTGAAAAGTATCCGGAATCGAACATGTTCGGCACGCTGCCTGCCTACGACATCTACTGCCGCCACGTGGACGGGCTGACCCTGCGCAACCTGCGCCTCCGCACCGCACAGCCGGACGCGCGCCCGGCCCTGATCTGCGACGACGCGCGCGACCTGGAACTGAACGGCCTGCAAATCGAGACGCTGGCGAGCGGGCAGCCCGCGATCTGGCTCCATCAATCCCTCGGCGCGCTGGTTCAGGGCTGCCGCCTCGGCTTTCCCACGGCCCATTTTGCCCGTGTGACCGGCAGCGCCACCCGCGATGTCCGCTTCCTCGGCAACGATCTACCGCACGTCGCGAAGCCGCTGGAGATCGGCCCCGAAGTCTCGAAATCCGCCATTACGCAACGTTAGAAGGAGAGAGCCATGACACTCACCACCGCCCCGACGCCCGGCGACACGCAATGGTTCACGCACGACCGCTTCGGCATGTTCATCCACTGGGGTCTCTATGCCCTGCCCGCCCGCCATGAGTGGGTCAAGAGCATGGAGCGGATAGACACGGCGACCTACGAGAAGTATTTCAAGCACTTCGATCCCGACCTCTACGATCCCACGCTCTGGGCCAAAGCCGCCGCCGATGCGGGCATGAAGTATTTCGTTATCACGACCAAGCATCATGAGGGCTTCTGCCTCTGGGATACGGCGCTGACGGACTACAAGGCGACCAACACGCCCTACGGCAAAGACCTGCTCAGGCCGATGGTCGAGGCGTTTCGAGGGCAGAACCTGAAGGTCGGCTTCTATCACTCCCTGCTCGACTGGCATCATCCCGACTACACGGTGGATACGCACCACCCCATGCGGGACAACGCCGACTACATCGCCCAGGACAAGAACCGCGACATCACCCGCTATGTCGAGTACCTGCACGGCCAGACGCGCGAACTCCTGACCCAGTTCGGCAAGGTGCATATCATCTGGTTCGACTTCTCCGTCGGGCCTTCCGAAAAGTTCCCCGGCAAGGGCAAGGACGTGTGGCAGAGCGAGAAGCTGATAAAGATGGTGCGCGAGTTGCAGCCGGGCATCCTCATCAACGACCGCCTGGAGATTGACCAGGACATCAAGACACCGGAGCAGTATATGCCGCGCGAGTGGGTGCGGGTCAACGGGCAGCCGGTCGTGTGGGAAGCCTGCCATACCTTCAGCGGCTCGTGGGGCTATCACCGGGACGAGGAGTCGTGGAAGAGCGTGGAGATGCTGGTCAAGATGCTCATCGAGAGCGTCAGCAAGGGCGGCAACCTGCTGCTGAACGTCGGCCCGACGGGGCGCGGCGAGTTCGACGCGCGGGCCTTAGACCGGCTCTCCGGCATCGGCGAATGGATGAAGCGGCACAGCCGCGCGATCTACGGCTGCACGCAGGCCCCGGACGAATTCCCCTGCCCGCAGGACTGCCGCTACACCTACAACCCGGAGAAGAAGCGGCTCTATCTGCATATCTTTAGCTGGCCGTTCCGCCATCTGCACCTCGACGGCATGGCGCAGCATGTCGAGTACGCCCAGCTTTTAAACGACGCCTCCGAGATCAAGATGCTCAAGCGCGTGCCGGAAGCTTCCTACGGAGCGATGAAGGAGTCCCGCGAGGAGACGCTGCTGACGCTGGAACTGCCCGTCAAGCCGCCGAACGTGACCGTGCCGGTCGTGGAACTGTTCCTGAAGTAGACCGCCCCGGCTCTTATATTGGAGCCTGGGTCATCCCTTCAGCCCGGAGACGGCGATGCCCTGGATGAACTGCTTCTGCGTGAAGAAGAAGAGGACGATGACCGGCGCGATCACGATGGTCGAGGCGGCCATCAGCAGGTTCCACTGCGTGCCGCCGTGCTGGCTCTGGTAGAACTGCAAGCCGAGCGAGAGCGTGAAGGTCTTCTGATCCAGCAGGTAGATGAGCGGCCCCAGGAAGTCGTTCCAGGTTCCCATGAAGTGAAACAGCGCCACGACCGCCAGCGCGGGCCTGGAGAGCGGCAGGATGATCTGCCGGAAGATGCCCCACTCCGAGCAGCCGTCAATGCGCGCCGCCTCCGATAGCTCGAAAGGAATGCTGCGGAAGAACTGTCGCAGGAGGAAGATGTTGAAGGCGCTGCCGAACCAGGCCGGAACCCAGAGCGGGCGGAACGTGCCGATCCAGCCAAGCGCGCGAAACAGCGCATAGATGGGAACCATGATGACTGGGAAGGGAACCATCATCGTGGCGAGCGTCAGCGCGAAGACGAGATCGCGACCGGGCCAGCGCAGGCGCGCGAAACCGTAGGCCACCAGCGCGTTCGATGCCACCGTGCCGAGAACGCCGAGCGCGCAGAGAACGAGCGTATTGCGGCCATAGACGAGGAACGGGATATAGCCGAGTTTGTCGCTGCCGTAGGTGAACGCCTTCGGATAGTTCTCCCACAGGAATTTCGAGGGAATCCAGGTCGGCGGCAGGCGCATCGTCTCCTCGATAGGCTTGAGCGAGGTGGAGATCAGCCAGAGCAGCGGGAACAGGAACAGCGCGGAGGCGGCCATCAAGACCAGATGGACGAGCCAGGCGTGCTTCTGCCGGGTCAGGGATTTCGGCTTGGGAGTCTGAACGGCGATCATCGGGATTAGCTGCCTCCGTAGTAGACGTGGCGCTCGGAGAGTTTGAGAGAGAACATGGTCAGGATCAGAATGATCACGAACATAATCCATCCCATCGCGCAAGCATAGCCCATCTTGTGATAGATGAAGGCGTTGTCGAACAGGTACATCGTGTAGAAGTAGGTCGAGCGGGCTGGAGAGCCGCCGGGGAACATCACATACGGCACGGTAAAGACTTGCAGCGTGCCGATGATGCCCATGATGAGGTTGAACAGAATGACCGGCGAGAGCATCGGCAGCGTGACGTGCCGTGTCTTGGCCCACCAGCCTGCCCCATCGAGGTCTGCCGCTTCGTAGAGATGCTGCGGCACATCCTGCAGACCCGCCAGATAGATGACAATAGCCTGCCCCGCGCCCCAGACGCCGAGCAGCACGAGCGCCGGTTTCGACCAGGCCGGATCGCCGAGCCAGTTCGGCGCGGGCAGATGCAGCGTGCGCAGCACATAGTTGAGGATGCCGTTGTCCCCGTTGAACACCCACAGCCACAGCACCGCCAATGATACCGCAGGCACGAGCGAGGGAACGAAAAAGATAGTGCGGTAGATCGTCATGCCGCGCACTTTGGTATTGAGCAGCAGCGCCAGGGAGAGCGCCAGCGCCATCCCCGACGGCAGCGCCATGATCGCATAGACGGCGGTGTTTTTGAGCGTCAGCCAGAAGACTTCATCGTTCCAGAGGTCATGGTAGTTCGCGCCGCCGATCCAGACGGGCGGGCGCAACACGGAGTAGTCGCAGAAGCTGTAGTAGATGGAAGCCAGGAGCGGATAGAGCAGGAAGACGCCGAACCCGACGATCCAGGGCGAGATGAACAGCAGAGCGATAAGAGCCTCGCGGCGCTGCATCTTCATGGCGTCTCTCCTCGCAGTTGCAGACGATGCAGATACTCCTTCAGCTTCGGCTGCATTCGGGCCTGCACCGCGTCCAGCGCCTCCTGCGGCGTCTTCTGCAGCAGCGCGACTTCATCGAAGGCGTTGTTCAGTTCCGCGTGGTACTCCGGCCAGAGGCCGATCTGCGGCGGGGAGTAGGTGTTCTTGCCGCGCGGCAGTTCCGCGAACAGGCGGATGAACGGGTTCGGGTGCTGCTTCCAGAACGCCTCGCTCACCTTGACGAGCGGGGTATGTTTGCGCTGGCCCATGCAGAGCAGTTCCATGCCCTCCTGCGACTGCACGTAGCGGATGAACTCGAAGGCTTCGTCGGGGTGTTTGGCTCCGCGCGGGATGACGAGAATATCCTCGTCCACAAAGGTCGAGTTCGCCAGATCGGGGCGGTCGGCGGGATAGGGAAAGGCGACCGCGCCCCATTGCAGTTTGGGCGCGTATTTGTCAATGAAGTTGTACATCCAGACGCCTTGCAGTTCCATCGCGACTTTGCTGGCAAGGAAGGCGTTTTGCGGCGAGGAGAAGTTGCCGAAACCGCTGCGGAAGGTCTGGAGTTCCGTTGCGCCGTACTTCTTCGAGTAGGAGGCGATCCACGCGAACGCCCGCACATTCTCCGGGGAGTTGGCGGTGATGTTCGCCTTGCCATCCCACAGCCTGCCACCGAAGATGTAGCCCCAGCCGTAGTTCCACCAGCCCGGTTCGGCGGGCATGAACCCGGCTTTATCTATGCGCCCGTTCCGGCGCGTGGTGATCTTCTCGGCGTCGGCATCCATCTCCTCGATAGTCTTTGGCGGGCGGTTCGGGTCTAACCCGGCCTCCTGGAACATCTGTTTGTTGTAGTGGAGGGCGGTGGAGGCGGGCGTGGTGGGCAGAGCGTAGACATGGCCCCGGTAGAAGCCGATCTTCCAGTAGGCCGGAATATACTGCTCCGCCGTGATGCCGAATCGCTGGCAGTAGTCGTCGAGGGGCAGCACGGCGTTGTCGTCGGCATACTGGGCGACATTCGGGCCGTAGAGTCCGGCGACGTCCGGCGGATTGCCGCCCGCAACGGCCAGCAGCGTCTTGTTTTCGATGCCGCTGATGGTCAGCAGGTCTACGTGGACACGATTTTGGGAGCGGTTGAAAGCGTCCACGACCGCCTGCATCGCGTCGCCCTCGAAGCCCGTCCACTTCTCCCAGTAGGTGATGTGGACCGGGCCAGGTTCCCGATGCGGCGCGGTGATGGCCTCGCTGTACCAGATCAGCGCCAGCGTGCCGAGGATAAAGAGCGGCGTGAAAAGATTCCGTAGGCTCATGGCCCCTCATTTCGGCTCAAAGGGGCGATTCTCCTCCTGGAATCGAGGGCGAGCCGCCAGGGTATCGTCGTGTCGAATCGCGCACGACCAGGCTGGCTTCGAGCGTGACCTGCGCGGGCGGGCTATCCGGGTTTTGCATCCGGTTGAGCAGCAGACGCCAGCCCTGCTGGCAGATCGCTTCGGCGGGCAGGGAGAGCGAGGTCAGGGGCGTCTCCAGGTAGCGGATATAGGGAATATCGTCGCAGCCGGACAGCAGGACATTCTCCGGCACGGCGACACCGGCTTCATGCAAGGCGCGATAGGCTCCCAGCGCCATCTCGTCGTTCTGGCAGAAGAGCGCGTCCGGCAGGGGGCGTCCGGCGCGCAGATAGGCGATCAGTTCCTCCCGCGCCGACCGGCTCAGGTCGTCGGTCTCCGGCAGGGGGAAATGGATCGGTTCCAGTCCCTGCGCCTCCAGGAACTGCGCATAGACGGCGAACCGCTGTTCTTCGGGGTGAAAGTTCTCCGCGCGCCCCATATAGCCCACACGACGGCAGCCCTGCGCAGCAAAATGGCGCAGCAGCGCCTCCATCGCGGGCCGGAAATCCAGAGTCACATGATCCTTAAGGCGGGAGTGGTGGCTGCACAGGCCCA
>DASRGL010000278.1:0-3623 GCA_035651115.1 Chthonomonadaceae bacterium | reverse complement strand
CGCATGGAGAGCCGTCCGGGCGTGGAGCTATTCGGCTACTTCCTGGTTCCAAAGGACGGCCCGCCGCGCCAGCCTGCCATTCTCTGCCTGCCGGGGCATGGACGGGGCGTGGATAGCATCGTCGGCATCGCCGAGGACGGCAGCCAGCGTCCGATAGACCAGCCGGGCGAGTACCAGGCCGATTTCGCGCTGCAATGCGTGGCGCACGGCTATCCGACCTTCGCCATCGAGCAGATCAGTTTCGGGCATCGGCGCGACGCGCAGGCCCAGGCTGCCGGGGGCGGCGCCTCCTCCTGCGTCCGCGACAGCATGGCGGCGCTCATGCTGGGCGAGACGATGACCGGCTGGCGGGTCTGGGATGCCATGCGCGCCCTGGACTATATGCAGACGCGGCCCGAAGTAGACCCGAAACGCCTGGCGACGATGGGCATCTCCGGCGGCGGGCTGACCTCCTTCTTTACCGCGTGCCTGGACAGGCGCGTGCGCGTCGGCGTCGTCAGCGGCTACTTCAATACGTTCCAGGCTTCGGTGCTGGCGATGGATCACTGCGTGGACAACTTCATGCCGGGCCTGCGCACTCTCATCGAGATGCCGGATATGGCCGGGCTGGTCGCGCCGCGCGCGCTGTTCGTGGAGAGCGGCACGAAAGACAGTATCTTCCCTCTGCCCGCCTTCAAACAGGCGGTCGCGCGGGCCAAAGAGATCTATGCCGCCTTCGGAGCGCCGGAGCGTTTCGGGAGCGAGATTTTTGAGGGCGAGCATCAGTTTTACGGGAAGGGCGCGTTCGCGTTCCTGGAGAAGACCCTGCGCGCCTGAATCATGAGTTCATTTTGGCGGTTGAAACCGCTTCTGGAAAAGCACAAAGTCCGCCTTCGCGGACTGGGTTTTGAGTCGGCGCAGGCCGATTTTGTGCCTTTGCAGCCGCGAATTCATTCGCCGGGCAAAACCGATGCGAATCGCGTTCATCAGCTACGAATATCCGCAGGACACCGCCGATGGCGGTATCGCCACCTACACCCGGCAGGCCGCGCGAATGCTCTGTGCGCGCGGCCATCAGGTCGAGGTGTTTGCTGCCAGCCGGCATCGGTCGGGAACGACGGCAGAAGACGGCCTGCTGGTGCATCGGATCGAGGCGCAGACCAAGCCGGAGTTTCCCGGACGGATCGGGCCGATCTTTGCCGCGCGGCACGCCGCCGCCCCGTTCGACGTGCTGGAAAGCCCGGAGAACAACGCCGATGCGCGGGAAGCGATCCGGCTCGTGCCGCAGATACCGCTGGTCGTGCGCCTGCACACGCCGCGCTATCTCACCAACGCCCTGAACGCGCCCACGCATGGGCTGACTCCGCAGGTGGGCGAGGACGGAGAGGCGCGAGAGGAGTTGCGGCCTCTGCCGGGCTACGATCCGGCGCGCGACCCGGAATGCCGCCTCACCCGGCAGGCCGATGAGATCGTCGCGCCCTCGCAGGCAATAGGGGAAATCGTCGGCGCGGCCTGGAACCTGGACGCAGACCGGATCGCGCACATCCCTAACCCTTACGCTCCCAATGAGGCGCTGCTGCGCCTGCCCGTCGCAACGCAGACCGGGGTGGTGACCTATCTGGGGCGATTGGAGATGCGCAAGGGCGTTCTTGACCTGGCCCGCGCCATCCCGCTGATCGTACAGCGCCGCCCGGACGCGCGGTTTCGCTTCATAGGCCGGGCCAAAGAGTCGCCGCAGCCGGGGATGGATATGCGGCGCTACCTGGAGTGCGCGCTGCAGGACTATCGGGACTGCGTCGAGTTCGTCGGGCCGGTTCCTCTCGACGCCGTTCCTTCCCTGCTGGGCGCGACCGACGTGTGCGTGTTTCCGAGCCTGTGGGAGAACTTTCCCTGCGTCTGCCTGGAGGCGATGGCGGCGGCGCGCGGCATCGTCGGCAGCGCGGCGGGCGGCATGGCGGAGATGCTGGAAGGCGGCGCAACCGGCTGCCTCATCCCTCCTCACCGCCCGGACAGAATCGCCGCCGAGGTGCTGCGCCTGCTGGAAAACCCCGCTTTGCGAATGCAGATGGGCCAGGCGGCGCGTGCGCGGGTCTGCGCGGAGTACAGCGCGGAGCGGATCGCCGCGCTGCAAGAGGCGGGCTACGCGCGCGCCATTGCAAGGCACGGCGGCCCCCCTCCCTAGCCCCCCAAGAAACGGACGACTAGGGGTAGGAAGGGCAAAGCGAGGGAAAAGTTCCGCTATATGCTACGCAGGGTAGACAGCGGGCGGGATTTCCAGTCTTCGGCAAGCATGGCATAGATGACCTGATCGCCGAAGTGGTCGCCGTAGCAAAGCTTCTGGCGCAGGACGCCCTCTTTTTGAAAGCCCAGGCGCTCCGGAATGGCGCAGCTTTTGCGGTTCCGGCAGTCGGGGTTGATCTCGATGCGGTTCAGGCCGATTTCGTCGAAGGCGTAACCGACCAGCGCGCCCACCGCGCGCGTCATCAGGCCCTTCCCGCGATACGCCGGGCCAAGCAGGTAGTCTATCTCCGCGCAGCGCGTCGCGCTGTTGACGTTGTTGAGGCCGAGAACGCCCGCCAGTTCCTGCTGGAACCAGAGACCGGCCCAGAAGCCCTGGCTGCGGGCAAACCGCTCGAGCGAGCTGCGAATGAACTCTTCGGCGCTGCCCCGATACAGCCACGCCTCCGTATTCCCCGCGGAAGCCTTCTTCAGGGCGTCGAGGCGCTCTGCGTCCCGATATTTCAGCAGCCGCAACTCCAGTTCATCATCCACCCGACAGATCCGCATCCAGCCCAACCTCCCTCACACAATGCCAGCGCGCTCCGGCTCTGCTGGCCCTCAGCAGAGCGACCGATCTTCCTGTCGAGACTAGAAAGGCGCGCATCGTACTGCTCTTTGGCGATGGACGCTCGGTTTCCTTCTCCTGTTTGAGGCTTTTTCGCCCACCTCGAGGATCTTTTCCGCCCCAGATGCCCCGCAGAACATGAAAGGGCGTCTCTCGCGAGTGTCTGGCGAGAACCGGCAGCCGAAACGCCCGGCCTCAGCGCCGGGCAGAGGACCGGATCGGCTGCCCCGACGGCGCTGCGGAAGAGGAAGCCGAGGGGGATTTCGCGGTCAGGGTCTTGGCGAGGGTAAAACCGCCCACGAGAAGGAGAAAGACGGCAAAGGCGGTCTGCAACCTCTGCGGGCGCGCGCTGCGCGCCACGCTCTGCCCGGCGACCATGCCCACGAGACTCGCCGCCAGAAAGAGGCCCGCCGGCCCCCAGGCGATGGGAACCTTGCCCAGATAGCCGAGCATCCCGGTCGCGGAGTTGGCCGCGATGATCCAGAGCGAAGTCGCCGCCGCCCGCTTCACCGGCACATCCGCCAGCAGTGTCAGCGTCGGAACGATCAGGAAGCCGCCGCCGACGCCCACCGTGCCGGTCAACAGGCCCACGCCCAGGCCCAGCAGAGGGATCAGCAGCCAGAACGGGAGTTGGCGGGTCGGGTGCGGCGCGGCGGGTTTTTTCCGGGCGATACCGGCGTTGCGGCGGCGCAGCATCCCGATGGCGGCGGTCACGATGGCGGCGGCGAAGAGCAACATCTGCGCCGTGTCCAGCAGGAGATGCGACAGGCGCGCGCCGGTGAAAGCGCCGACCAGACCG
>DASRGL010000277.1:0-7542 GCA_035651115.1 Chthonomonadaceae bacterium | reverse complement strand
TAGTCGCGGAACCAGTCGCCGCCCGCGTCTACGATAGCCTGCGTGCGCGCTTTTATCACCGGCGAGTCCGGCACGGCGAAGGGCAGGCGGTCAATGATGACGCAGGAGAGCGCTTCCCCCTGCACGTCCACGCCCTCCCAGAAGGTCTGCACGCCGAGCAGGCAGCCGTTGCCGCTCTCTCGGAACGCCTCGATCAGTTTGCCGGGCGGCATGTCGCCCTGCTTGAACAGGGGAAACGGCAGCGTGCCGTTCAGACTGTCGTAGACCGCGTTCATCATCGCCCGTGATGTGAACAGCAGGAAGGCGCGGCCTTCGCTCAGGCGCAGGATGCGCGCGATCTCGGCGATCGCTCTGTCGCGATAGACCTGGCCCGGCGAGGGCGGCGGCAGATGGCCCGGCACATAGAGCATCGCCTGCCGTTTGTAGTCGAAGGGGCTGCCGACGAGGCACTCCAGCGCGTCTTCCGGCACGCCCAGCCGGGAACGCGCGTAGGCGAATGTGCCGGAGTTGGCGAGCGTCGCCGAAGTGAGGACGACGCTGCCCTTCCGGGCCTCCATCCGATCCCAGAGCGCCTCCTTCAGCAGCCCTGCGACCGAGATGGGCGTCAGGTGCAGCGTGGCGCGCGGCTCCTTCTTGCCGCCCCGTCCCACCATGCCGACCTCAGCCCAGCGGATGGCGTTGTCATCCTGCTGAAAAAAGAGTTGGCTCAGTTCCTCGCGCGCGCGCCCGCACATCCGCGCCATGCCTTCCAGCCGCTCCCGCAGCGTCTCATCGTCCTTTGCGATCTCCAGCAGGTCTTTTTGCAGTTGCTCGATGGCCGTGCAGGTCTTGCCCGTCCACTCCTCCACCTGGACGCGCGCCTCGCCTTGCAACGCCTCCTCGAAGAAGAACTCGCTCTTGCCCGCCTGAAGGAACGGAATAAACAGGCTGGCGTTCATGTCTTCCAGAGTTTGCAGGCGGGCCTTGTCCAGGTCGAGGCCGCGAATATGCCGGATGCGCTCCACCAGGCTGACGAGCCGCCGGGAACCAAAATCAATTCCGAAAATCTTCGTGGCGACATCCTCTAAATGGTGCGCCTCGTCGAAGACGACGTGATCGTAGTCGGGGAGGATGCCCGCGTTCGGATCGGAGCGGCGCAGGGCCAGGTCGCTCAAAAACAGGGCATGGTTGACCACGAGGATCTTGCTCTGCGCGGCGGAGAAGCGCATCCGATAGTAGAAGCAGTCGTTGTAGTGGTGGCACTCCTGAGAGCGGCAGGTGTCCTGGTTGCAGGCGATCTCGCTCCAGGCGGCGAAGGTGAAGGGCAGGTCGGCAACATCGCCGGTGCAGTCCGGGCGGGCGGCCCAGCGCCGGATGCGAGGGAAATCGGGGTCGGCCATGAGAAAGAGGTCGTGGCGGGCGTTCTCGAAGTCCTGCTTGCAGAGGTAGTTGCCGCGCCCTTTCATCAGCGCGTAGGGAACCGGCTCGTAGGCGTCGGTGAACAGGCTGAGGACGAGCGGGAGGTCTTTCTGCATCAACTGGTTTTGCAGGTTGATGGTGTGCGTGCTGATGACGGTGCGCTTGCCGCGCAGGGCCGCGCGCACGGCGGGAACGAGATAGGCTAAACTTTTGCCCACGCCGGTCCCGGCTTCGGTCAGGCAGGGCTTCCCGGCCTCCATCGCCTGCTCGATGGCCTCGGCAAGCTGCCACTGCTGCGGGCGGGCCTCGTAGCCGGGCAGGTTCGCGGCCAGCGGCCCTTCCGGGCCGAAGAAGGCTTCCAGCGAAAGCGCGCTCCCCGACCTGTGCGGCTCGGCGCGGGCGGCGCGCGCGTCTTTTCTGGCTCTGGCTGTGGATCGCATGTCCCGGCTCGGCCCCTTGCGGTATGTGGTAGACGACAGTACGGTTATTATACGCCACCGGGCCGGGCATTGCAAGCACAAAAAAAGCCCCCGCCTGAAGACGGAGGCTCGTACAGAACGCTTTGGCGCTATTGGACCGGTTCGGGGCTGCGGTCTATCACGCCGACGGAAGCCGCCGGGATGGTCGCTGTAATCGGCGCCGGTTCCAGCAGCATCTCTTTGGTGTAGAGGAAGTCGTCGCGGGTATAGTCGGCCAGTTCAAAATCTTTGCGCAGCACAATCGCGCCGGTCGGGCAGGCGTCCTGACAGAAGCCGCAGAAGATGCAGCGGATCATGTTGATCTCGTACTTGGCCGCGTACCGCTCGCCGGGCGAGAAGCGCGCCTCGTCCGTGTTCTCCGCCGCCTCGACATAGATACATCGGGCCGGACACGCGCCCGCGCACAGGCTGCATCCGATGCACTTCTCCAGGCCGTTCTCGTAGCGGGTCAGGACATGCCGCCAGCGCGTGCGCGGAAACTGCTCGCGCCGCTCTTCCGGGTACTGCACCGTCTCCGTCGGCCGGGTCTTGAGCTGCTGTTGAAGGTAGTGTTTGAACGTGATGCCGAAGCCGGTTCGGAGCGCCTGTGCGCCCTTGATCGTATTGGACAGGAATCCCATCACCTACCCCCTCGCCGTTTCGACAGGCCGATGGAAGATCGGTTCCAGTTCGATGAGTTTGCCGGAGTTGCCCGCCTTGATCTTCTCCTGCAGCTTGATGATGCCGTAGATCAGCGCGTCCGGACTGGGCGGACAGCCGGGAACATAGACGTCCACCGGCACGATCTGATCCACGCCCTGAATGATGGCGTAGTTGTTATAGACGCCGCCGGAGGAGGCGCACGCGCCCATGCTGATGACCCACTTCGGGTTGGGCATCTGGTCGTAGATCTGGCGCAGCACCGGCCCCATCTTCGTCGAGACGCGCCCGGCGACGATCATCACGTCGGCCTGGCGCGGCGTGGCGCGGAACACCTCGGCCCCGAAGCGACTGATGTCGAAGCGCGACGACACCGCCGCCATCATCTCGATAGCGCAGCAGGCTAGCCCGAACGTGAGCGGCCACAGGCTGTTGCGCCGCGCCCAGTTCACCAGTTCATCCAACTGCGCCAGGACAAACGGCTGCCCGCCCGGGCCGAACGAGGGCGTGGGCGTCGCGGAGTCATGCACGGATATCTCGGTCATCGTTCGTGCCATACTCGCTGCTCCTCTTCTATCGTCTGCGCGCGGCAGCGACTCTGACCGCGCGCCTCGTTCTCTTTTTCACAAACCTATTGTACCGCACAGCCCTCCCCGAATGCAACTGCCAAGAATTTGAACCCCCCGCTGCGCTCGAGTCACGGAGACACGGAGCAAAACAGGAGGAAAGACCGAAGGTTAGGCTGGATGAGCCTTCTTCGTGTGCCTGCGTGTGCTTCGTGGATCCTTTCTCTCCTCTTGGCTTTTCCTCTGTGTCTCCGTGACTCGAGCGCAGCGGGGGGTTCAAATCCTACGCCTTTTTGATGTAGCGCAGAGGCCCCCGGTCGTTGCGGCCCCGGCCTTTCGGGTCTATGTCGGCCAGATAGAGCGCGGTGGCGTAGACATCGCCGTGATTGGGAAGGGAGGACTGCGGACTCTGCTGGCAGCCGGGTTTGAGTTCGCCGGTGACAGGATGGTAGGCCGGGTCGAGGGAGCCATCAGGCATCAAGGGAATCGGCAGCAGCGTGCGCTCCCCCACCGTGCCGTACTGCGAGTCTCCTTTGACCTTGCCGCCGAGGAACGCCGCCGAAGTCACCCTCCAGTGCTGCGAGATGTCCTGCCCATCTATCATCTTCTGCTTGTCTTCCTCGGAGATCTTCATCTGGCGGATGGCCTCCACGTCCCCCTTGATGGTACGCCCGAACTCCGAGGTCAGCACGATGGTGGTCAGGTCGAACAGGCTCTTGCCGGTGTTCTTGTAGGGCGTGGTCTTGAGCAGTTCGACCAGGGTATTGAGCGGCTTCCAGAGCTGCCGGTTCATCATGTTCGTCTGGTCGGGCTGGCCGCGCGGCGTGCGGCGGTCTTTCTCCCAGAGACCCTGGCGGCTGAAGTGGCTGTCGAACTCGCGGATGTTGCGCGTCTCGATGAAGAAAGCGCAGGAGAGTCCGGCGCGCAGCATCTCATAGGTCATCATGGCCTGGACGTTCGTGGCGGGCGAGAACTTGGTGCGCGCCTTGTTGCCGTTGACGCTGTTGTAGGTGATGAGTTCGTCTTCGGGCTTGATGTCGAACTTGGCGCGCAGGACGGGATCGGTGAAGAGGCGGGAGAGCATCCCGGCATCCAGGCGACGCCCATTGCTTGCCAGGTTTGCATAGACATCGCAGGCGGCGTCGAAGCTCTTGACCACCTCGATGTTGGCATCGCGCGCGACGTGGGTGTGCATGTTGTCCAGGAACTTTTCGATCTGGCGGTTGACGGTGTCGGTGGAGGACGCCTGCATCCGCAGCAGGAAGCTTTTCAGGTCGGCGGGCGTTCCGGCATAGATGGTGTGCGCCCAGGTCGGGCCGAGGTTGGCGTAGTAGCCCTTGCGCCCGGTGTACTGCTGCTCGTTGAGTTCGCCATCGGAGAGCCAGTAGTGCCAGGAGAGATGGGGCAGGACGTAGGGCTGGCCGTAGACCTCCGCGAACGCCTGCATGACGCTGCGCTCGTCGTCTTCGCGGTCGGCTTGCAGGCGCAGGTCGTAGCTGCCCATGTGGACCCGCAGGCGGTCGCCGGAATGGAACTCGCCCGTCTCCATCGAACTGAGGACGGCCATATCCGGGAACAGGTTCTTGCCGCTCTCGGCCAGGTAGCCGTAGCGGATGTTGCCCTGCTTGTAGATGCCGTAGTGGGGTTCGCCGAAGTGGAGGACGCGGTAGGTCTCGTCGCTCATCTTCTCCGGCGGCAGGCGATGGATGACGTTGTTCGGCGTGACGACGGGGCTGAACATATCATAGCTTTCCCAGCCGCCCTCGATATACCAGTAGATGAGGAAGTGCGGGTTATCGGCTTCTTTCGCCTTCGCCCGGCCCATCGCGACCGCTTTGTCTTTGACCGGCATTCCGTAGGCGTTGAAGTACGCCAGGAAGTCCAGCGCGGAGACCGCTGCCGTTGTCGTGATCGCTTTGCGGAAGAAGTCCCGCCGATTGATCGTCTCTCTATTTCCCGGATGCATCTTCAAACTCCAGTTGTAGGGGGTCTATGCCTAGCTCGTCGAACAATGCCTGGGCTTTATTTTTGGTACGGCGCGAGATACCTATAGCCTGGACGTCACGAGCGTAACGCAGCAGAACCAATTTCCAATGGATACGCGCCGAACTGTCCTTTGCGCGTTCGCGCCACTCTTTCAGCAATACCTGATGGTCTTTGCCAGTCTCGTCATACTGTGCGTACTTCTCTTGCCACAAGGCATTGAATTTCGCTTCAAACTCGGCTTGTTTCATGGCTTTGAGCGCCTTCCAGCACGTGCAAGAGCCACGAGGCTGTAGTTCCATAGCGCGTGACACTCTAATTCCGTCGGCCAGACAAAATGCCGACCTCATCCAAAGTTTCTGCGATTGCCGCCGTCTGCGCCCAGGCGTTCATCGTTTCCACATCGGCCTTTTCTATCGCAGCTTCGACGTTCGTTGGAACTTTACCAAACCGAGCTGTCAGAATGGTTTTCAACATATCGCGAGCCGTTTGCCTATTGGCACGTTCCGCAGCCTCTGCCGCCGCGCTGGCCGCTCGCTCCTCGACATACTCAGCCATTGTCTGAGACATTGCTACAACCTCCTCTCGCACCCGAAACTTGGACGCGATAGCCTGCTGCGTGATCTCTTCGGATAGAACCGCATACTCTTCCCCCGGACGACGATGAAAACTCAGCAGCAGGAAGTACCACATCACCCGCAGCCATTGCCCTTGCAACTCTTCAGGCAGACCCTCCAATCCTGCATCGCCTCTGCTAAAACCTGCTCCAACACCGCCAACGACTCCTGCTCCACCTGTAACACCCGCAACGCCCAACCGATTGCCGTCCCTAATTGTGTCAGCGCCTCGGACGGCGTCCGATGCAGGTTCAGAAACAGCGTCTCCCACTGCGGAACGAAGTGCGCCAACTCCGCAGGCGCTTCCATCATGCTCGCCAGGCGGATCGGCGCGTTCCAGTCGTCCGCGCCTGTATAGAACACGATTGGCACGACCGGAGGCAGACGGCGCTGCTCGGCGGGTCGGTTGGCGTCCTGCCATTCACGACGCTGTGCCTCCCAGAGTTGGAGCATATACGACAGTACCCGCAAGGCCATCTCCGGGTCAGGCCGGGACTGATGTTCCAGCAACACATAGACCCAGACTTCCGCGCCCGGTTCTGCACTCTCGGCTCGATAAGGAACGCGGAAAATCAGGTCGCTCTCCTGCTTTTGCAGGTCGGCAGGAATAAAGCTGCGGTTGATACGTTCGGCGCGTCCGAAATCCAGAGGCTCTGCCAGGGTCGGTTCGGGGATTTGCAGCAGGCCGCGCAGGTTCTCCGGGTCTTCGAGCAGCCAGAGCGTTCCTCTATCGTTGAACTCGCGTATGACCTCGCGGCTGGACGCAGGATCATCATTCGGGGCAGGCATGGAAATGGCATTCCTTCTATCGGATTATACGCTCTCGCCGCGTTGCCGTCAAGGAAAGCCGCGTATGTTCAGTATTCTGTTTGCGCTGCGCCAGCGGACGGGATGCAGGCGTGCGGTTCGGTTTGCCGGGCGGCGATACGGTCGCTGTGCCGCCGTTCAGGTATTCGGGGCTGGTCACGAGGGCGCGCACCAGGCCCTTGAGACTGAAATGGTTGGCGTGTTCGATGTCCCAGAGGCGCTTATACAGCCCGCGCTCCTCTTTATCGTACCGCATTTCGCGCCCGAAATAGAAGAGAAAGTGCGTCTGAAGGATGGTGCGGATAAACCGCTCCTTGTTCTGCGCCTGCGTCGCGAACGCCTCCATGCCGTTGCCCCGGAACGGATAGGACGGCACAAGCTGCTGGTCGCTGTCGTCTATCAGTTTCCCCTGCTCGTCTTTGGGCTTGTACTCGCCCTTGTCCGTCCAGCGCGTGCGCTGATAGGCCAGCGGCGTCAGAATCTTGTGGCAGGAGTAGCAGACCGAACTCGGACTCGTCGTCGAGGCCGCCGTAATGCCGTTGCGTATCTTGACGATCTCCGGCGGAACCTCGAACACATAGCCGAGGAACTTCTGGCAGACCTGCGCGGCATAGTTGAAATGCGGCAGGCCCGGCTTGCCCTCGATAAAGCCCTTCATCAGCAGCACGCCCGTCCTGCCGTAGTAGTCCGGGCGCTTCTGCCGCTTCCAGTCTGCGTCTACCGTATAGTCCGCCGTCAGAATCTCCTGGAAGGGCCGATTGTTGAAGGCGATATAGCACCAGAGGCGGGCCGGTTCGTCCTGCTCCTCCGTGCCGTGGCTCTCCAGATAGAGGCGGATGCGGCGGAAATAGAAGGCGTTGAAATCCTCGGAGTTGAGATAGTCGTCCACCAGCGATGAGAGCGGCGCGCCGCTCTCCAGCCGCTTGAGTTCGGCGGCGTTGGGCGTGCGGCCCACCAGGTCTTGCGCGATCTTGACCAGTTGCAGGCGGCGGCGCGTCTGCGGGTCGCGCGTCGTGGCGAGCGAGAGCGGGCGCGTGAACAGAAAATCGGGAT
>DASRGL010000276.1:0-15954 GCA_035651115.1 Chthonomonadaceae bacterium | reverse complement strand
CGGCATGGGCGGCTTCGGCGGCGGCCTCGGCGGTTTTGGCGGGGGGCTTGGCGGCTTCGGCGGCGGTCTCGGTGGTTTCGGCGGCGGCGGCTTCGGAGGACGCTACTAGTTCAAACCCGACTCGGCGAGGATGGCCCGTGTCTGCTCCACATCGCGGGCCATCTGCGCCGTCAGCGCCGCCAGTGAATCGAACTTCTCCTCCAGACGCAGCCGTCGGAGAAACCGCAGTTCTAGTTCCTGCCCGTAGAGATCGGCGTCGAAGTCCAGCAGGTACGCCTCGATGGAGCGGCCCGCGCCTGCGATGGTGGGCCGGTCGCCGAGGCTGCACGCCGCGCCGAATATCCGACCATCCGCCAGACGCGCCTGCGCCGCATAGATACCGTCTGCCGGGACGACCTGTCTGTACGTCGGCATTAAGTTGGCTGTCGGATAGCCGAGAGTCCGGCCCAGTCTCTGACCCTCGACGACGGTTCCCGCCAGCCAGTAGGGATGCCCCAATACCATTTCGGCTTCCCCGATATTCCCCGAGCGCAGGCAGTCGCGCACCCGCGTGCTGCTGGCCGGTTCCCCGCCGACACGCACCGGCTCCAGGACGTGCAGCGTAAAGCCAAACTTTGTCTGAACGCGCTCCAGATAGGCCGTATCTCCCGCCGCTCCCTTCCCGAACCGGAAGTTGCTGCCCTCCACGATCGCCTCCGCGCCCAGCAGGCCCTTCAAGATGTCCCGCACGAATTCGTCCGGGCTGCGCTCGCGCAGGCTGGCGTCGAAGCGGGCAATGACCAGTCCATCGGCTTCGAGTTCGGCGATCAGTCGGTTGCGCTGGGCCGGCGTGGTCAGGTAGCCGGGGACACGTTCGGGGGCGATCAGTTCGGCGGGATGGCGGTCGAAGGTGAAGACAAGCGCAGGACGCCCGTGCGCGCGAGCATCGGCGACGGCGGCGCGGATAAGGGCTTGATGACCTACGTGAACGCCATCGAACGTGCCGATGGCGACCGTAGAGCGTGCAAAAGGCGTCGGGATCGTCTCCAATCCCTCGAACACGTTCATGGTTGGCTAAAAACCTTCACGGGATGGATCTGTCCCTGCGCCGCGCGCGCCACCGCAACCACTTCCCCGTCAGCGTCAAGCAGGGCAATGGGCGTCTCCGGCGAGACGGATGACCACATCTGCCCATCCAGGAGCGGCACCTCGGCCTGACGGAGGCGCTGCCCCTGCTGGATTCGGGTCTGTTGCCCCGCATTCAGTCGCGCCTGCGGCCAGGAAGCGAGCGCGGCCCGCAGCGGCACGACAGCCTCCGCCAGCGTGCCGTTCGCCGCGCGCGCGCGCAGTTCGTCCAGCGTATGGGCGTCTTCCACGCGAAAGGCGCGGTCTGCGGCGCTGCCTCCGCTCCCCACCCAGGTGCGCCGGAGCGAGCGCATCATGCCGCCGACTCCCGCCGCCGCGCCCAGGTCTGCCGCCAGCGTGCGGATATAGGTCCCGGTCGAGCAGGTGACCTCAAGCGTCGCAACAGGATGGACGCCGGACACGAACTCGGTCAATGCGATCTGTGCGATCTGCACCTGCCGGGGCGCGCGTTCCACCGTGACGCCTTCCCGCGCCAGTTCGTAGAGCCGCTTGCCCTCATGGTGCAGCGCCGAGACCATCGGCGGAATCTGACTTATTGTACCCTGAAAGCGCGGCAACAGGGCGCGCACAGCCTCCGCCGTGACCGCAGAAGCGTCCCGTTCCGCCGTCATCTGGCCGGAGGCGTCCTGCGTGTCCGTCTCCACGCCGAACACGACCTCCGTGACGTAGTGCTTCCAGGCCGCGCTCAGATACTCGGCCAGTCGCGTCGCCTGGCCGAGGCACAGCACCAGCACGCCGGTCGCGTCCGGGTCAAGCGTGCCGGTATGCCCGATGCGCCTGGTGTGGAACAGCTTCCGCGCCGCATTGACGACATCGTGCGAGGTCATGCCCGCCGGTTTGTCCAGGATAACGATACCGTTCACAGGTGAGGAATTCATGGCAGAGTCAGGTAGGGAAAATCTGAACCCGGTCAATGAGGATGAGATAGTTGACAGGGCTGGTGTCCGAGACAACGATCATCGCTGGCGCAGACCTTCCAGGGCGACACGTCCCTTCTCGACCTCTGCTATGCTATAGGGCGAGAAGGCTCCCCGCTCCTTCAGAAAGGCTTCGGTGTCATAAAAGGAGAGGCCCAGGAGTTCGCTGACTTGCCCACGGGATAACGCCCCTTGACGATAGCCTTCCACAGCGACCGCCTCCAAAATCCGGCGGGGAAGGTCGCCGTTCCACGCCTCTTGTAACTGTCGCTCGATCTCTTGAGGGAGTTCCAGGGTGATCGCCATCGCCGCCACCTCTCTGTTTGTCATAAAAATATGGGCATTGACTCCAGGATAAAAGCCCGTATTCAAGTCCAGCCGACTGTGTAACGAAGGTCAGGGCTTCCCAAGCTGCCGTTCCGTCTCTGCGACGACGAGGCGCTCCGCTTCGGCCAGGGGAGGGTCGAGAGAACAGCCTGCCGCCAGTTTATGCCCGCCGCCCCCGAAGACGCGCGCCACCTTGTTCACGTCCGCCCCGTCGCGCGCCCGAATGCTGATCCGCACCTTATGCCCCGGCACTTCCCGGAACAGGATGCCGACCTGCGCATTCCGCACGGAACGGACATGGTTGACGATCCCCTCCGTCTCCGCATCCGTCGCGCCCAACTCCTCGTAATCTTGCGCGGTGACGTGCGCCCAGGCGATGCGGCCGTCCGGCGTGGTTTGCAGGGAGTCGAGGGCGCGGCCCAGCAGCTTGAGGCTGGCAAAGGAGCGGTTCTCGAAGACGTTCTCGGCGATGGGGGCGGGGAGCGCGCCGAGGCGCTGGAGGCGCGCGGCCAGCAGGAACGTGCGGGGCGTCACGTTCAGGAAGCGGAACGAGCCGGTATCGGTGACGATGCCCGTCATCAGGCACTCGGCCACCTCGCGCGTCGCCAACTCCTTCCCGGTCGCGAGGGACAGCGCGCGGATCACCTGCCAGACGAGTTCCGCCGTCGCCGCCGCCGTCGCATCCACGACCTGAACATCGCCGAACACGCCGTCCGCCACATGGTGGTCTATATCTATCAGGCACGGGGCCGACTCGACGACCGGCATCACCGACCGACCGACCCGATCCAGCGCGCCCGCGTCGCAGACGATCGCCAGGTCGAAGTCGCGGCGTTCCGTGCCAGTCTCTACCCACTCCACGCCCGGCATCCAGCAATAGATGTCCGGCACGCCGTCAGCGGCCAGCACGGTGACCTCTTTGTCCAGAGCGCGCAGGGCGTGCGCCAGCGCCAGCACGCAGCCCAGCGTATCGCCATCCGGGTTGATATGGCACGTCAGCACGATCCGACGCGCCGCGCAGATGGCCTCGACCGCCTGTTTGATCTGCTTTTTCACGGCTGCCGCACATCCTCCGGCGGCGCGATGGCGCTGCCCGCCTCGGCCCCCGCGTCCGCCACAGGACGCGGCTTCAGGTCGTCTTCCACCGAATGCAGCAGCTCGAAGATGCGCTGCCCCCGCTCGATACCCGTGTCAAAGCAGAACTGTATCTCCGGCGCGACGCGCAGATGCGCCCGCCGCGCGAACTCGCCGCGCAGCAGGCCCGCCGCGCTGTTGAGCGCCTTGAGGCTCTGCTTGCGCGCCTCCTCGTCGCCCAGCACGCTGACATAGACCTTCGCGTGCCGCAGATCACGGCTGACCTCCGCGCCTGTCAGTGTGACGAACCCCAGGCGGGGATCGCGCAGCTCTTTCTGAATGAGATCGCTGATCTCATGGACGAGCTGCTCCTGTACTCTCTCTTGCCGAACGCTCATGACAGTCTTCGTCTTTCTATTCGGTTGTTGCGGCAGACGGCTTCCCCTCACCCCCGGCCCCTCTCCCACGCTGCGGGAGAGGGGAGCGACCTCCCCCCAACCCCCTCCTTTGTAAGGAGGGGGAGTCCAGTCTGGCGGCTCTCTCCTTCATAAGGAGGGGGAGAAGAACGCTCCTGAACTCCCTCCCCTGGCGAAGGGGAGGGCTGGGGTGGGGCCTGCTCTTCCCTCCCCTTCCCTTTAGGGAGGGGGCCGGGGGGTAGGTCTGAAGGGAGGGGGGCTGCTCCTCAGAACATCTCCAGCGCGACCTCGCCGACCTCGACCATCGGGTTGCTCTCCAGCGTATCCACCACTCTATCCAGCACCCGGTTGAGATGCTGTTTATCGTTTGACACGCAGGCGACCCCGATGGTTGCGCGCCGCCAGAGGTCCAGGTCATCTATCTCCGCGATGGAGATATTGAACTTCTGGCGCGTGGTCTCGATCAGGCTCTTGAGTATCTGCCGCTTATCCTTCAGCGATCCTGCCTCGTGCAGATGCAGGACGATGGTAAGGGTTCCAATGTGCATCGTCTATGTTCGGACGACCTGCTTCATCTCGAAGCACTCGAGGGTATCGCCGACCTGATAGTCGTTCCAATCCTGAATGGTCAGGCCGCACTCGAAGCCCTGCGCGATCTCGCGCACATCGTCTTTGACATGGCGCAGCGTGTCTATGCGCCCGGTGAACAGCGTATCGCGCCCACGTTTGACGCGCACCTCCGCGCCGCGCACGAGTTTGCCCTCGGTGACGTAGCATCCCGCGATGAACACGCCGCGCGGCGTGCGGAAGACCTGGCGCACCTCGGCCTTGCCCAGCGGCGATTCCTCGTAGATGGGCGTCAGCATCCCCTTCATCGCCCGGTCAATGTCCTCGACCAGATCGTAGATGATATTGTAGAGCCGGACATCCACGCCGCTGCGTTCGGCGGCGCGCTGCGCGCTGGCATCCGCCCGGACATTGAAGCCGATGACGATGGCGTTGGTCGCCTCCGCCAGCGCGATGTCAGACTCGTTGATGTTGCCGACCCCGCTATGCTTGACGCTCAGGCGCACCTCCTCCTCGGTCTTGTTCTCTTCCAGTTCGCGTATCTGCCCCAGCACGGCTTCCACGCTGCCCTGCACGTCGCCTTTGACGATCAGGTTCAGGTCCTTGATGCCGCCGTCCGCGTTCGCCAGGTCTTCCAGGGTCGCGCGGCGCGTGCTGCCGCTCAGCCGCGCGGCGCGCTGCCTCTGCTGCCGCCGCTCTGCCGTCTGACGCGCCTCTTTGTCGTTTTTGACGACCTCCACCGTGTCGCCGGCGTCCGGCGCGCTGTTGAGGCCGATCACCTCGACCGGCGTGGCGGGCGTCGCCTTCTGAAGCCGTTCGCCGCGCTCGTTCATCATGGCGCGCACCTTGCCGTAGGTCAGGCCCGCGACCAGGCTATCGCCGATTCGCAGCGTGCCGGTCTGTACGAGAATGGTGGCGACCGGGCCGCGCCCCGGCTCGATCTGCGCCTCGATGATGACGCCGGTGGCGTGGCCGCTCGGATCGGCCTTCAACTCCTGAATATCGGCGACGAGCAGGATATACTCCAGCAGGTCGGGAATCCCTTCGCCCGTCTTCGCCGAGACCGGAACCGCGATCACATCGCCGCCATACTCCTCGACGACCAGGTTGTGTTCCGTCAACTGCTGCTTGATGCGGTCGGGCTTGGCGTCCGGCTTATCTATCTTGTTGATGGCGACGATGATCGGCACATGGGCGGACTGCGCGTGGTTGATCGCCTCGATGGTCTGCGGCATCACGCCGTCGTCGGCGGCGACCACCAGCACGACGATGTCCGTCACGCTCGCCCCGCGCGCCCGCATCGCGGTAAACGCTTTGTGGCCGGGCGTGTCCAGGAAGGTGATCTTGTGCGGCTCGCCGTTATGCTCCACCTCGACCTGATACGCGCCGATATGCTGGGTGATGCCGCCGAACTCGCCCCCGACGACGTTGGTTTTGCGGATCGTGTCCAGCAGGGTCGTCTTGCCATGATCCACGTGTCCCATGATAGTGACGACGGGCGGGCGCGACTGCGCGGCCCCGCTCGGCGCTTTGTGCTTGGGCGCGGCCACCGCGACCGGCTTCGGCTCCGCTTTGATCTTGAGGCTGTAGCCGTAGGCGGCGGCCAGGCGGTCGGCCAGGGCGCGCGGCAGGCGCTGGTGCGGCGCGATCAGTTCGCCCAGTTCCATCAGCTTCTTCACCGCGGCATTGGGCGGCACGCCCATCGCCTCCGCGATCTCCTTGAGGGTGGCGTCGGCGGCGACTTCGGCTACCTTGCCGGGAGCCGCGCTTTTGCCGAGCAGGCCGCGCACCGTGTTGGCGGTCTCGTTATCAATCAGGGCGTTCGGGCCGGTCACCTTGACGCCGAGATCGTTCAGCGCGGTCACGAGTTCGGCGCTCGTCATCTTCAGTTCTTTGGCAAGTTCATTCAAACGGGTTCCTGCAATAGCGGTCATATAATTTCCACCTCACTCTCCTGCGGCGCTGCCGCCGTCCTCTCCGCGCGTTTCCGGCGCGACCCCGGCGGACAGCGCGGCGGCTGTCGCTGCCGGGCCGCTCCCTGACTGGAGCGAGGCCGTCTGCGCGCTCAATGCGTTGAATAGCTCCTCCGGTACGCTGCTCACTTTGAGCGAACGTTCCAGTCGCTTCTGCTTGCGCGCCAGGGCAATACAGCTTGCCGACGCGCAGATATAGGCCCCCCGTCCCGAAAGCTTGCCTTTCGGATCGTACAGGACGGAACCATCGGGTTGACGCACGATGCGCAGCAGGTCGCGCTTCTCATCGGTAGCGCGGCAGGCGACACACGTGCGAATAGGGACATGACGCGGTTTCTTCATGTGACGGTCATCCAAAGAGACAGGAAGCGCGGCAGGAGGAAGACGGCAGGCGCGAAAACGCCTGGGAGCGAGAGGAGCGCGACTGCGCGCCAGGAACGCAGAGCGAGCCGACGCGAGGATACGGCGGCTGGCTAATGGGCGCGAATCGCGAACGAGGGGGCGCGTTAATGCGCGGCTTCGTCCGGGTCGTCTACATCATAGCCATCTCCCGCCTGTCTGCGCCTCCGGCGACACTGCGCCGCAGCGTGTACCCGTTGCTCTCATTGTCTTTTCAACCGTGCCATACCCGGTCTCACAGGGCAGGTCGTCGCCTGCCTCTCTTTGCAGCGTTAGCGAGACGAAGCGCCCTTTCATTTCACGCCCGTCTCTTCCGTTTCGGCGGTCAGCACGTCCGGCGTCGGCTCTTCCTGGCTGTGACTGCGATCCGCCGCAATGGCCGCCTCGTCGGCCCCTTCCTCCGTCGGCTGATGCCCGTTCGCGCCGGTCTCTTCCGCGCCGACAAGCTCCTCGGCAGCCTCTTCTCCGGCGGTCTGGCGCAGTTCCGCGCCGCCGATGGTCAGCGTCTCCGCTTCCTCTCCGGCGCTCTCCGCTTCCGCATCACCTATCGAATTCGTGACGGCCATCAGCGCGGCGCGCGCGACCTGCGCCTCGCTGCGGATGTCTATGCGCCACCCCGTCAGGCGCGCGGCCAGGCGCACATTCTGCCCCGCCTTGCCGATCGCCAGGGAAAGCTGGTTGTCCGGCACGACGACGAACGCGCTTTTGGCCTCCTCGTTGATGGTCACTTTCACGGCTTTCGCCGGGGAGAGCGCCTCGCCGATGAAGGTCGCGGTATCGGCGTTCCAGCGCACGATGTCTATCTTCTCGTCGTAGAGTTCATTGACGACGGCCTGCACGCGGCTGCCGCGATGCCCCACGCACGCGCCGACCGGGTCTACCTTCTCATCGCGGCTCATGACGGCGATCTTGGAGCGCGCGCCCGGCTCGCGGGCCACGCTCTTGATGGTGACGATGCCATCGGCGATCTCCGGCACCTCCAACTCGAACAGCCGCCGGATGAGGCTCGGATGGGTGCGCGAGACGATGACCTGCGGGCCTTTGGCGGTATCTCTTACTTCCAGGACGTAGACCTTGATGCGGTCGTTGAAGCGGTAGGGTTCGGTCTCCACCTGTTCCTGCGGCGGCAGGATGGCGTCCAGCTTGCCGATATTGATGGTGATGTTGCGCCCTTCGCGGCGCTGCACCGTGCCGGTGATGACCTCGCCGACGCGCTCGTTGAAATCATCGAAGATCTTGCGGCGCTCCGCCTCGCGGATACGCTGCACCACGACCTGCTTGGCGGTCTGCGCGGCGATGCGCCCGAAATTATCCAGGGGGACATCGAAGGTGATGACCTCGCCGACCAGCGCATCCGGGTTGTACTGACGCGCCTCCTCCAAAGAGATCTCGGTCTGGTCGTTCTCCACCTCTTCGACGACGACCTTCTCGCAATACCCCTTGATGGGGACAGTCGCGGCCTTGTTGGAGTCGATGCGGACTTTGATCTCCCCGTTGATGGCGCGCTCCGGGTAGTTCCGTTTATAGGCGGTCGCCAGCGCCGACTCGACCGTTTCGATCAGCGTTTCGAGCGGAATGTCCTTCTCTTTGGCTATCTGTTGCAAGGCTTCGATAAATTCACCGTTCATTGCTGCGTTCTCTCCCACCCCATGGATGGCATCGCTCCGGCTTGCGCCCCGACGCGCCGCAGCGCGTCCTGAATTTCCCTCGAAAACGGGACACAGACGGACGCGGCCCGTCCCACAGAAGAGAGTGCCTCCCTTCTTGCGTGCGTGCGCGTCGCTTCTCTGCCTGTTTTCCTGAGTAATACCCCAGGCATAATACAAAAGAGTGGGCTGCGACCCACTCTTCCAGGAGGCCGTGATGTAACTGGTAAAAGTATATCATACCGGAGCCAAAAAAGCAAGAGGCGCGCGCAGGGGTAAGAGTTCAGGCTTGCCAGAGTAAAGGGGCGGCGGGTTCGGGCGTGACACCAGGTCGCGCCTCCTCCCATCTCTGTCGGTACGCTGCCAATGCCTCCTCCCCGCCGACACGTCGCGAACAGACAGCAAAGCGGAGCCGGGCGATCCTGGCTCCGCTGTACCGATGACGAGTGGCCTTAAGCCGTCTGAGAATGAGTCCTCCGGCCCTTCCTGCGCAAAATGCGGGAGGGCCCTCACGTTCAGGGGGACGCGAAGCGGTATGAACACGTCATGCGACAGGCTGCTGATGCGAGACAGGCGGAGGCGTCAGGCTGCGCAGCCGGAACGCAAGGATGAGCAGCAGGATGCCGAACAGCAGCGCATACGCGCCGATCATCCAGACCCACGCCAGCAGACCTGCGCCCGGCATCAGCATCAGGAAGATGCCCAGCAGAACGGAGAGAACTCCCGTCAACCCCAGCAGCCATTCCCCCTCGATCTCTTTGCGCAGCCGAATCGCGGCGGCGATCTCCAGAATGCCGGTCAGAATGGCCCAGGCCGCGATCAAGTAGATCAGCGCCACCGCCGTGATCCCCGGCCAGAGGAAGGTCAGAACTCCGGCGGCGATCCCGCAGACGCCCTCGATGACCAGCGGCCACCAGCGTTCATCCCGGCTGCCGAAGCGGAAGGCCGTCGCCAGCGCGAAGATTCCATCGAGCAGCGCATACGCGCCGAAGAACAGCACGAGGACATAGAGCGTGATTCCGGGCAGCAGAAACGCGAGGATGCCGAACAGAATAGCCAGCGCCCCGCGCAGCGCCAGCACCCACCAGTGACGCGCCAGGTGATCCAACATAGTACTCCTCCTTCACAGATCAACGCAGGAACGCCCGTCAGACAGCGTTTGCAACTTCCTATCAAGGAGTACGCCGCGCCGCCCTCCGTTGTTCCGCAAAATCCGAGGGGGAAAGCAGGACGCCAGGCATTCACTGGCGAATATAAGGAGGAACTGCAACCGGCTAGAGCATCTTAATCTTGTGAAGAATAGAGGTCACCTATGCGTGCGATACAGTATGCAGCGCCCCAATCTCTCGGCGATGCCGTCGCCCTGCTGCAACAGGCGGGCGCGAAGGCGCGGATTCTGGCGGGCGGAACCGACCTGATCGTGCAGGTCGGCGCGGATGCCCGTGAGGTAGATCTGTTTGTGGACGGCAAGCGCATCCCCGAACTGATGGAACTCACATTCGACCCGCAGCGCGGCCTGACTCTGGGCGCGGCGGTCCCGTGCTGTCGTATCTATGAGGACGCGACCGTGCGGGCGCGCTATCCGGGCCTGGTGGATACGGCCTCCATCATCGGGGGAACGGCGATCCAGAGCCGCGCCTCTGTCGGCGGCAACCTGTGCAACTCCGGCCCCGCTGCCGACTCGACGCCCGCGCTCATCGCCTATGCCTCTGTCGCCCGCATCGCCGGGCCGCGCGGCGAGCGGGAGGTCCCGGTCGAGGCGTTCTGCACCGCGCCGGGCCGGAACGTGCTGGAACCCGACGAACTGCTCGTCTCACTGCATCTGCCCGTGCCGCCGCCTCATTCCGGCGCGCGCTATCTCCGATTCATCCCCCGCAACGAGATGGACATCGCGGAGGTGGGCGTGGGAGCCAGTCTGACCTTGCAGGGGCCGAACGGCCCCATCACGGCGGCACGCATTGCACTGGGCGCGGTCGCCCCGACGCCGCTTTTCGTCCGGGAAGCGGGCGACTCGCTGGTCGGCAAGCTGCCTACTGCGGAGGCTTTCGCGGAGGCCGCCGCCCTTGCGCAGGCCGCCGCCCGGCCCATCACGGACATGCGCGGCACGGCGGAACATCGCAAGCACCTCGTCGGCGTCCTCACCCGCCGCGCCCTGCGCGGCGCGCTCGAGCGCGCCAACAGCGTTTCTCAGTAATCCAGGAGGCAACTAAAACAGAGATGACGACATCTATCTTATCGGGAAAAGTCGCGGTGAGCGCCACTATTAACGGGGAGCCGACGGAGTGGCTCTGCGAGCCGCGCGAGACGCTGCTGGAAGTCCTGCGCGACCGACTGGGGCTGACCGGTTCCAAAGAGGGCTGCGGCAACGGCAACTGCGGCGCGTGCAACGTGATCATTGACGGCCGCCTGGTCAACTCGTGCTGTATGCTCGGCGTTGAGGCGGAGGGCTGCACGATCACGACGGTCGAAGGCATCGGCCACCCGGAGGGCCTGACGCCCCTGCAACGCTGTTTTGTGGAGGGCGCGGCGCTTCAGTGCGGGTTCTGCACGCCGGGCTTCCTGGTCGCGGCGAAGGCGCTGCTGGACAAGAACCCGAATCCGACCGAAGAGGAGATACGCTGGTGGCTGGCGGGCAATCTCTGCCGATGCACCGGGTATGATAAGATCGTGCGCGCGGTGCAGAACGCCGCCGCCGAAATGCGCCCATAGACGCAACGCTTCCCTCTTTTCCTGCTCTTGCCAGGGAGGGCGCAGCCGAGATTCAGGATTTCGCCGATGAGTCTGGAGCAAGCTATTTTCCAATCCACCTTTCCGCCTCCATAGAAGCGGCGGGCAGATTTTGCTGCCCGTAACGGTGGTTCCTGCCCACGTGAAAACGGATGGGACAATATGGAAAAATAGTAGTGGTCTTCAGAAAGGTGGAACCCATGTTGACGGATGCCAGTGTGCTGGAACTCAGCACGCAAGGTCTGCTGGCCGAAGTCGTCGGCTATGAGACAGACGAGATCGCCCTCTCGGCGCAGGGGTCTTCTATCGTCACCTATCGGGGCGCGCAGTACCTCGATTTTACGGGCGGCATCGCCGTCCATGCGTGCGGACACAGTCACCCGGCGGTCGTGGCCGCCATCATACAACAGGCGCAGCAGGTGATGCACGTCTCCGACACGATGCGCCATGCGCCGCAGTTGGAGTTGGGGCAGTGGATGCGCGAACGGCTTGGCAGCGTCCTGCCCGGCTCTCCCTGGTCGTTCCTGTTTCTGAACAGCGGCAGCGAGTCCATTGACGCGGCGGCCAAGCTGGCCCTGAAAGTGACCGGGCGCAGCAGATTCATCGCGTTCGAGGGCGCGTTTCATGGCCGCACGCTCTTCGCGACCGCTCTCTCCCGCTCCAAAAAACGGCACTGGCAGGCGTATGAAGGCTTCCTGGGGCCGCTCCGCGCCCAGATCCACCACGCGCCCGCGCCTCGCTCGGACAGCGGCAACGGCGAGCGCGCGATCTGCGACATCTCCGGGTTCGAGCGCCTGGTGAAGCGCATTGGAGGCGAAGTCGCGGCGGTCTTTTTCGAGCCGATTCAGGGCGAGGGGGGCTATGTGCCGTTCGCACCGGAGGCCATGCAGCGTATCCGCGAACTGACGCGGCAGCACGGCATCCTGCTCATCGCCGACGAGATACAGACGGGCTGGGGACGCACGGGCCGCTGGTTCGGCTTCGAGAACCTGGGCGTTGCGCCGGATGTCATCGTGTTCGGCAAAGCGGTGGGCGGCGGGCTGCCGCTGGCGGGCGTGGCCGCGCCGGAATCGCTCTTCGCGCAGTGGGAACCCGGCGAGCATGGCACGACCTTCGGGGGCAACCCGGTGGCGTGTGCGGCGGGACTGGCGGCGCTCAAGGTGATCGCGCAGGAAGGGCTGGTCGCGCGGGCGGCGGAGCGGGGCGCGCAGATCAAAGCGCGCCTGCGGCCTCTGATCGGTTCGCATGGCGTCGTGGACGTGCGCGGACACGGCCTGATGATCGGCGTGGAACTGCGGACCGCGGCCGGCAAGCCGGACTATGCAGGCTGCGACGCCGTCAAGCGCCGCGCCCGCGAGAACGGCCTGCTGCTGCTGACCTGTGGGGCAAAGCTCGGCCATCCCGCCGTAGATAATGCGACGCTACGCCTCATTCCGCCTCTGAACGTCTCCGACGACGTTCTGGAGCGGGGCTTGAGTCTCTTCGAGTCCGCGCTGCAACAGGTCACGGCAAAGGCGGCGTGACCGCAGAATAACCGTATCATCGTTCGCCGGGCCATTCAGAGCAACTCCTGCGGTTCCAGAACGGTGGGGATCGTCTGCGGCGTCCAGGTCGGGCCCGCGCAGCGCGGGCCGTCGGGCGTCCAGACGAGTCTATCCAGGCACAGGCGGCGCGAGGCCATCGCCGTGTCCCAGGCATGGTAGACGATATATTCCGTCCGGTCGTCCGGCCCGACGATGATCGCGTTGTGACCGGGGCCGAAGACCTTGCCGGGAACCGTGCGCAGCACGCGCGGCCCCTCGTCATTGCCCGCATCGGAATACGGCCCCATCACGTTCTCCGCCACGCCGTAGTCCACGCCGTAGTTCTCCGTCTCCCAGCGGCCTCCGCTATAGAAGCAGTAGTATCTGCCGTCGTGCTTGCGCACGCAGGGGCCTTCCAGCGTGTGCCAGTCCCAGACCTGACCGTACATCAGGCGGTTCGCCTGGAACCTCTGCCAGTCGTGATGGGCGCGCAGCACGGTCTGCGCTTCCCCGGCCAGTCGGGTCATACCGATCAGGCGATCCACCGCCAGCGCGGTTCCGGCGCGCGCGCCGCCCTCCGTATCCAGAAAATCGCGGGCATAGAAGAGATACCACTGCCCGTCGTCATCCTGGAAGGGGTGGGGGTCAATAGCGAAGGGACAGGCGCGCGGGGCCAGCAGCGGCTCGCCGAGGTCTGTGTAGGGGCCGAGCGGGTGCGTGCTGGCGGCGACGCGCAGTTGGTGGTTCTTGTCCTCATGGCCGACGGAGTAGTAGAGATAGAAGACGCCGTCGTGGTAGGCGACTTCGGGCGCCCAGAAGCTGGCGCCGAGGGCGGGGTCGGGCGGCAGCAGAGCGTGTCCGGCGTAGCGCCACGTCACGAAGTCGTCGGAGCGCAGCAGGGGAAAAATCCGCATTTCGGCGGAGAAGCCCGTTGCGGCGGCTTCCGCCTCGTCGAGCTGGCCGCGCGCTTCAAAGGCTCCGGTTCCGATGGCGTAGTACTCTCCGCCGTATTTCCAGACGAATGGATCGGCGAAATAGCCGGAATAGACAGGGTTGGTATAGGTGAGTGTGGCAGCGACCTGTTTCTGTGGGATAGGGGAGATGCTCTCGGACATCCGGGTTCCTTTCTCTCGACCGCCTGCTTCGTTGCAGACTGGCAGGATCGTTCTCTTTCGGAGGATAGCATACCGGGCCGCGCCTGTCAAGCGAGCGAGAACCTAACCCCCCAGCCCCCTTCCCTACGCGCCCGAACGATAAAGCGTGTTCGGGCTAGGGAAGGGGGTGTCGGCAGCCTCTTTCGTTGTATTCCGTCTTGGCTTCCCGATAGCGGGAAGGGATGAAGGCGTAAGAACGCATCATCTCTGGTCACCCCCTTCCCTAGCGAGCCTGCGAGCGGGCAGGGAAGGGGGCTGGGGGTCAGGTCTCTCGCCGGGAACTCAGGGCGGAAGCCGCGAAGGAGAAGAGGATGCAGACGCCGGAGAGCAGCAGGACGAACGTGAGCGCGGCGCGCTCGTTGCCCTGGAGAACGGCATCGTAGACGGCCAGGGGCATCGTGCGCGTGAGACCGGGAATATCGCCCGCCACCATCAGCGTCGCGCCGAAGTCGCCGAGCGCGCGGGCGAAGGCCAGCGCCGTTCCTGCGACCAGCCCGCGCCGCGCCAGGGGCAGCGTGACGCACCAGAACGTCTGCATCTCCGACGCGCCCATCGTCCGGGTGACGGCGATCAGGTCTTCGTCCACTTCGGCAAACGCGGTCTGCATTGTGCGGATGAGCAGCGGCGCGCTGACGACGCTGGCAGCCAGCGCTGCGCCCTGCCAGGTGAAGACGATGTCCATGCCGGTGAGCGCATGATACGCCTGCCCGAGCGGGCTGCGCCGTCCGAAGAGCGTCAGCAGGTAGTAGCCGAGGACGGTCGGAGGCAGAACGAGCGGCAGCAGCACCAGGCTCTCCCACGCGGCCCGGCCCGGCAGTCGCCGCCGCGCCAGCGCATAGCCGACCGGCACGCCCACAAGCAGCGACAGCAGCGTGGCGCAGACCGAGACGCGCAGCGAGAGCAGAAGCGCAGACCCGTCAATCATGGGAGGAGAGGGCCTTGGGAACCTCCCCCCGACCCCCTCCTTCGTAAGGAGGGGGAGCATTCAATGCTCCCCTCTCCCGCAGCGTGGGAGAGGGGGCGGGGATGAGGGCTGACCGGGGTGGGGTTAGAGCGTAGCGTGTTCATCGGGCTGCCGTCAGTTTCTCGTCGGGGAGCAGAAAGCCGTATTTGCGCATGATGGGACGGCCCTCCGGCCCGTTGACGAAGGCGACAAAGCGTTTCGCGGCTTCCGGCTGCTGCGTAGATTTCAGCGCGGCCATGACTTGGCGCAGCGGCCTGTGCATCTCCGGGGGAATCGGCGTATAGTCGCCGTTGCTGCCGATTGCCAGCGAGAGCGCGACGATGGCGACGTCCGCGTTGCCGCTCTGGGCGTACTGAAGCGCCTGCTGCACATTCTCGCCATAGACCAGATGCTCGCGCAGCGGCGTCCAGAGTTTGGCCGCTTGCATCGCTTCGCGCGCCGCCGCGCCGTAGGGCGCATGTTCCGGGTTGGCGATAGCGATTCTATCGTAGCGGGGCGCAATCAGCGCGCCGACCCAGGTGGGACAGGCAGGCCCGCCCTTGCGTGTCCAGAGCGCGAGACGGCCCAGCGCATAAAGCTGCGCGGTCCCCGGCAGAGTATGACCTTCCTTCTCTAGCTGCGCGATGTAGGACTCGTTAGCGGCGGCAAAGACATCGAACGGCGCGCCGTTTTCGATCTGCTTGGTCAGCAGCCCGGTCGAGCCGAAGGTGAGCGTGACCTTCTGGCCGGTTTCGCGCCGGTAGGCGGCGGCGATCTCCGTGAAGGCTTTGGTCAGGTCGGCGGCGGCAGCGACCCGCAGTTCTGGAGGCTCCGTTCCGGCTGCCGTGGGCATCGGGTGTGTCGCGCAGCCTGCCAGCGCCCCGACCCCCAACGCCCAACACGCAGCCTCTAGCGCCCAACGCCTGACACCCAACGCCGTCTCCTTCCTACGCCTCCCGCGCCAGCATCACCTCGGTCGCCTTGATAAGCGCGACGGCGCGTGAACCGACCTTCAGCCCCAGTCGCTCCACCGAGGAGCGCGTGATGACGCTGACCACCTCGTTGCCGCCGCCGAGGTCGAGAACGACCTCCGCCAGCACGCCATCCTCGGAGATATGCGTGACGATCCCGACGAGGCGGTTGCGCGCGCTGATGTCCAGGGC
>DASRGL010000275.1:0-9108 GCA_035651115.1 Chthonomonadaceae bacterium | reverse complement strand
CAGTATCCTCCCGCAGTTATCGCAGACCTCAAGGCTCCGCCCTTCCTGCACCCGCTCGACCAGGCTGGAAGGCAGGCCCAGTTTGCAGCCGCCGCAGGCGTTGCCATCTTCCAGCGGCGCGACCGCCACGCCCGCCTTGCTCGCCCGCAGGCTGTCGTAGCGTTTGAGCAGCGCGGGCGGAATCGGCTTGACCGCTTCGGCACGCTGCGCCTGAAGCTCGCGGGCCTGCGCGACCAGTGTATTCGCCGCTTGCTTATAGGCGGCCTGCTTCGTCTTCAGGGCTTCCTCGGCGGCGGCGCGCGCCTGCCGGGTCTCCGCTTCGCGCGCGCGCTGCGCTTCGAGTTCATCCATCAGCGCCAGGATTTTTTCATCGAGACGCCCGCGCTGCCGCTTGAGCATCTCGATCTCTTCCTGCATCGCCTGCAACTCCTTCGGAACGTGAATCGTGCCGCTATACAGCTTCTTCTCGAAGTCGGCAGTCT
This sequence comes from Chthonomonadaceae bacterium, assembly GCA_035651115.1. GTDB lineage: Bacteria > Armatimonadota > Chthonomonadetes > Chthonomonadales > Chthonomonadaceae > DASRGL01. The sequence continues at coordinate 8,626 of DASRGL010000275.1, read as the reverse complement.
TGGCCTCCACGCTCTTCTGTTCAAGTTCGGAGTCGTGCAGGGCGGCGCTGGTGGCGTGCAGCGCAGCTTCCGCCTCCTGATGCGCCTTTATCGCCGCGTCAGCAGCCCTCTGCTCTGCGCGGCCCGGATCGAGGGCGTTATACTGCTTTTTCAGCGCCATCAGCGCGCTGTCCAACTGCTGAAGGTGGTACAGGGTAAGTAGCTGAGTTTGCACGTCCATGGCGGTTTCCTTGCTGCCCCGATGCAGAACAGGGCGATAGGCTTACATTAGACGCGCCGGGAAGACTCTCCTGCTCCATTCTGGCCCTCACCACCTCCGGCCCCTCTCCCGCAGCGTGGGAGGGAGGCCGGGGATGAAGGCTACCGCCAAAATCCTCGGCTTTTTAGCCCAGGCTAAAAAAATTAGAGGCGACTCAAAAAATTTTGTTAGCCAGACTATAAAACTATTGACAGCCTCGACTGCATTGTGATACTCTATTGCCGACCAATTTGGTCGTACTCGACCGCAGGGCTGTCGCCAGACATGCCGTACAGCCTTTCCATTACCCAATCGGAGGACTACCATGCCCCTGACTCGCAGACATGCCTTCACACTGATCGAACTGCTCGTCATTGTCGCTATTATTGCGATATTGGCAGCTATTCTTTTCCCAGTCTTTGCTCTAGCACGCGACAAAGCGCGCCAGAGCTACAGCCTATCCAACCTCAAACAACATGGGTTAGCCTTCCAGATGTATGCGCAGGACTATGACGAAATCCTGCCGCCTGCTTACAGCGCCGGTATGCCTGGTACGACGATACCCGATAACTATGGCGCCTTCCGATGGCCCTGGCTGACACTGCCTTATGTCAAGAATATGGCGATCTATCGCTCCCCTTCCGACACAAAGGACCTGGCAGTCGCCTCCTGCGGCGGCGGCTGCCGCGATCCCCAGAACCCCTTCTATGGCTATCTCTGGGGGCTGTTCCCCTCCTATGGCTACAACTGGTGGTATCTCGCCCCGGACTATCGTGTGCCGCAGGGACAGGATCCGGCGACTGCCAGTACCACCTACAGCCGCGCGGCGGGATTGGGCGCCATAGGCGTCCCCGCAGACACCGTGCTGTTGGCCGATAGCATCTGGGCGCCCAAGTCCAACCCCACCAACCTGGGCATGGGCTACTTTATCGTCTATCCCCCCTTCACCTGGTCGGGCAATCCGCCCCTGACCATGACCTCCTACGGCTACCTCTGGCCGCGCCACCACAACCACGCCAACACTCTGTTCGTGGACGGGCATGTCAAGGCGCTGGCAGTAGACCAGTTGAAGGACGAACGGCTCTGGGATCGGGAGTAACAACAGTGGGAAAGATTCAGGCCGATTGGCGGCATATGGCGGCGGCAGGAATTCTGCTGGCGCTGCTGTTGGGACTGCTCTGGAAACTGATGCTGGGCAGCACGCCGCCTGCGCCGACGGCCCCCGTGCCGAAAGGCCGCCAACCGATAGCCGCCTCCCCCGACAGTCCCTGAATTTGAAAGGAGAACCTCATGCGAATTACACTGTATGCCGTTGTTGCGCCCCTACTCTGCGTGTGCGGCAGCCTGCTCTGCGCTGCCCCTGCCCGCGCGCACTTTCTCTGGGCGCAGATCACGCGCGCCCCGGAACCCACGCTGCACCTGACCTTCGCGGAAAAGCCCGGTGAAAAGACTCTGGACACGCTGCTGCCGCGTATTCAGGAAGCGCGCGTCTGGACGCCGGACGGCGCGGCGCTGACCTGCAATGCGAGTGCGGGCGCGCTCCTCTCCCCGCTGCCACAGACGGCGCGCGCGGCAGGAGCAGCACAGACCTGGGGCGTGCTGGATCGTGCGGCGCAGGGACGCGGCGTGTTCCTGCTGCAATATTACGCCAAAGCTGCCCTGGACGCCGAGGCGGCGGCGGAGACGGCCAATCTGCGCGTCGAGGTGTTCGCGCAGAAAGAAGGCGCAGACTGGATCGTGACAGTGCGGCGCGACGGCAAGGCCGAGCCAGGCGCGGAACTGACCATCACGGCCCCTGGGGAGACCGGGCCGATGGAACGGCGAACGGACGCGAAGGGCGAGGCCCGGTTTCAGATGCCACAGGCAGGGCTTTGCGCCATCCGCGCCATGGTCGCGGAGAAGGAGGCTGGCGCGCATGAAGGCAAGGCGTACACGCTCAAACGCTACTACAGCACGCTGACCTTCCCTGTCACAGAGGAGAGCCGGTCTCAGGCAGACCCGGCAGCATATGCGCTCTTGAAGCAGGCGCACGATTGCCGGGAGACATTCGGCAAGGACTTTCCGGGTCTGACCGCCGAGGTCGTCTATAATGACAATGGCAGGACGGCAACGGGAACGCTGACCTATACGGTGAGCGCAGGCGTCAAGCTGACATTAGCAGGTCTGCCGGAGGAGTCTGCACAGTGGGCGCGCGAGCAGATCAGCAGCGTGCTGGGCCATCGGCGCGGCGGCGACTTCGCGAAGGGCGATGGCCGGTATCCCCTCGCCTTTGCCGCCGAAGACCACAGTCCTCTGGGACGCAAGATCGTACTGAACGACGCGCTGCAATCCTCCTATCGCGTGCGAGAGAAACAGGTCGTTGAGGTCACCCGCACGATGGGCGACGAGCGGTTCACCATCACGGTGATGGAGACGCTGCCGGTGGAGGGCGGGAGGTATCTGCCGCGCCATTTCAGCGTGACCTATTTCGATGCGCAGACGGGGGCGATCCGGCGGGTGCAGCAGTTTACAGATGCCTACCAGAAGGTCAAGAACGTCTGGCTTCCGGTATCGCGCCGTGTCGTCACCGCAGAGAAGGGAACCTTCACCGTGCGTCAGATAGAGTTCCGAAACCCGCGCCTGCTCACAACCAGCGCAGGCTAACAGCCTGAAACTAAAACGCGCCGCCGGACATCCGGCGGCGCGTCTAGTGAGGGAAGCGTAACGGCACCAGGCCAGACTTACGCAGCCTGGCGCTCCTGTCTCTCCATACGCAGAGCGTCCGGAACCGGTTCCGCCGCCGCAGCGGGACCGCTCTGACCGAGATTGCTCCGCGCGATGGCGTTCTCCGGGTCTATCTCCAGCACTTTGCAGAAGTAGGAGTACGCTTCGTCCATGCGCCCGTTATCGCGCAGCGTGATCGCCAGGTTGAGCAGGGCTTCCACAAAGCGCGGATTGATGGCGAGCGCCGCCCGGAACTCCGTCAGCGCCTCCTCAATCCGCTCACAGTTGCTATAGGCGATGCCGAGATGATTGCGGATGTCGGCGTAGTTCGGGTTCAGCGAGAGCGCCTTGTTGTACTCGTCTATGGCTTCCGCATACATGCCGCGCCGCAGCAGGTCGTCGCCCAGCTTATAGTGGAACAGAATGTCGTCCACCTCGGTATGGGAGACCTGCTCGAACGACTGCAGCGCCGCCTCAAACTCGCCCGCCTGGTGCAGCGCCATCCCCTTCTGATACATCTCTGTGCAGAAACCAGGCTCCAGCCCCAGCGCGGCGCGCAGCGATTCCAGCCCGCTCTCGCGCTCCCCGCTCTCATATTGCAGCAGTCCCCGGTAGAAATGGGCCTTTGCAAAGCGCGGGTTGATGGCAAGCGCCTTCTGGAGGGACTCCAGGGCGGCAGCCTGCTTCTTGTCGGCGCGCAGCGCCAATGCCAGGGAGAAGTGCAGATCGGCGTAGTGGGGATTGATCTCCAGCGCGCACCGGAAACAGCGCTGCGCCTTGTCCCAGTGCTTGTGCTTGAGCGCCGCATGGCCCAGGTGCGCGTAAGCCTCCGCCGTATAGAACTGGGCGAGCCGCTCGGTCAGCGCGTCCTTTTTGCCGTTTTTCGCGGCGCACGCCTGCGCAAACTCTGTGAGCGCCTGCTCGTAAAGCCCCTGGTCGAACAGGCGAATCCCCTTGTCGTAATGCTCGTTGCGCCCGAAGCCGAGCATCTTTCCCAGCATTGACATCATAGAACCTCTATTTCTGCTGCAAGGCGGCATTGGTGCGCCCGATGCAGTGATACTCAAAGCCCATGCGGCGCAGCCGCAGCGGATCGTAGATGTTGCGGCCATCGAAGATCAACGGGCGCTTCATCACGCTCTTGATCCGCTCCATGTTGAGCAGCTTGAACTCGTTCCACTCGGTCACGATGACCAGCGCGTCCGCGTCCTCCGCCGCTTCGTAAGCGTTCTTGGTATAGCAGATCTGCGGGAAGATCTCGCGCGTGTTCTCGATGGCGATGGGGTCATACGCCTTGACCTCCGCGCCCTCGGCCAGCAGCTTGGCGATGATCTCGAGCGACTTGGCATCCCGCATGTCGTCGGTGTTGGGCTTGAAGGCCAGCCCCAGCACGCCGATGGCTTTGCCCTCGAAGCTGCCGCCGAGCGCCGCGCGCAGACGATCCATAAACCGGATCGGCTGCTCCTTGTTGACCTCCATCACCGCCTTGAGCAGCTTGAATTCGTAGCCGTACTTCTCCGCCGTGCGCGCCAGCGCGCTGCTGTCTTTGGGGAAGCAGGAGCCGCCGTAGCCCAGACCCGCATTCAGGAAGGCCGCGCCGATGCGATGGTCGTAGCCCATGCCCTTGATGACCTGAAGCACGTCCGCCCCCGCGCCCTCGCAGATATTGGCGATGGAGTTGATAAAGCTGATCTTCGTGGCAAGAAAAGCGTTGGAGGCGTACTTGATCATCTCGGCGCTGGCGACATCGGTGATGATCATGGGCCGCTCCAGCGGGGCGTAGAGTTCCAGAATCTTCATCGCCACGACCTGGTTGGGCGCGCCGATCACGATCCGGTCGGGTTCGAGCGTGTCCTTGATGGCGCTGCCTTCCCGCAGGAACTCCGGGTTACTGACCACGTCGAAATCCACGTTGCGGCGGCGGTTCGTCTCGATGATCTCCCGCACCAGGTTGCCGGTCCCGACAGGAACCGTAGACTTGTTGACGATGACCTTGTAGCGGTTGAGCGCGCGGGCGATGCCCTTGGCGGCCTCATGGACATAGCTCATATCCGGGTCGCCGTTCTCCAGCGGAGGCGTGCCGACGCAGATGAAGACGACATCGGCATGTTCGACGGCCTGTTCCAGGTCCGTCGTGAAGGCGAGGCGGCGGTCTTCGACGTTGCGCTTGACCATCTCTTCGAGGCCCGGCTCGTAGATGGGCATCTCGCCCCGATTGAGCATGGCGATCTTTTCGGCGTTCTTATCCACGCAGACGACCTCGTTGCCCAGGTCGCTAAAGACGCATCCGGTCACCAGCCCCACATAGCCTGTTCCGATCACGCAGATATTCATGCCTTAGACTGTCCTCCGTTTCCGGCAAAATCACTTGGTAGATTACAGGCGCTCGCGCGCTATGGCTCCGTTCTCCGTGTCCTGCGTCCTCGCCGCCTCATAGAGCGGCAGAGGCGCAGGCGTATCGCATTGCGGCCGGATGCGCCGTCGCCGGGATAGAGCAGCACCTCCCAGATGTTGCGCGCGGCGGCGCAGGCGTATCGCATTGCGGCCGGATGCGCCGTCCGGGTTCTGTCTTCATCGGACGGAGGGCCGGGGCAAGCGGCCCTGCTTCCCGATTATCGGCTGAGTTCGGGGGCGCATTTAGCCTGTTCTTGCTTCTCGGAGGCGATAGCGCGGTCGCCTTCTTTCCGAGCGGTTGCATAAACCGTGCCAACCCCCGAAGAGACCTGCTTAGCGGCCCTCACCGCCAATAAGGATGAAGGCGGAAGGAGGAAGGAGGAATTTGGCTCTGATTCATCCTTCATCCTTATTGGCGGTGAGGGCCAGGGAGAGCGACAAAAACCGGAGCCTATCTCAAAAATGCCTCTGTCAACCCGGCATCCACCGCCAGAATCTGCCCGGTGGTCGCGCCCAGATGACGGGAGACCAGCAGAAAGGCGGCTGCGGCGACATCGGCGGGCAGGATTTTGCGTTTGAGCAGCGTGCGCTCCGCATAGAAGCCGGAGAGCCGGTCGCGAAGCCGGTCGTCGGTCTCGCCGGGGTCGAAGGCGATGCCGTACTTGGTGAGCGAGGAGATCACCCGCTCGCGCGGGAACTGCTGCGAACCGGCCACCACGCTGGCGGGCGCGATGCCGTTGACCCGGATTTTCGGCGCGAACTCGACGGCCAGTTCCCGGACAAGATGATTGAGCGCGGCCTTGCTGGTGTCGTAGGCCCAGCTTCCTTTCTTCGCGACGACGGCGTTCGCGCTGCTGATGAGAACGATACTGCCCTCCGTCCCCTGCGCGGCCATGACGCGCTGCGCCTCGTCGGCGGCGATCATCGCGCCGAGCAGGTTCACGTCGAAGGTCTTGCGCCATTGCGCCTCGGTGATGCGCCCGGTCGCCGGGTCGGGCGGGAAGAAGGTCGCGGCCACCTGCACGAGAATGTCCACGCCGCCATAGCGGCGAACGACCGCCTCCATCATGCGGCGCATCGAGTCGCGGTCGGTGCAGTCCACCGTCTCCGCCGCAGCCGTCTCCTTGCCGAACGCCTTTTGCAGCCCTGCCGCCGTCTCCTCCGCCAGAGCGCCGTTGAGGTCGGCGATGACGACGTGCGCGCCCTCCTTCGCCAGACGCTCCGCCACTGCCTGTCCGATACCCGGACTCGCCCCGACGAGGACCGCCACTTTCCGGCTCAGTTCCTTCTCCGGGGGCAGTCGCTTCAGCTTCGCCTCTTCCAGCCGCCAGTATTCTATATTGAACGCCTCCTGCGGCGGAAGAGCCACATAGTTCTCCAGGACGCGCTCCGGCGGGAGGCCGGGCTGCGCGGGGAGGTCGCCCAGCGCGGTCGCGCCCTCCATGACATGGATGGCGTTGATGTAGAACTCGCCGGTGATGCGCGCCTCCGCCTTGCTGCGCCCGAAGCTGAACAGGCCGACGCCGGGAACGAGAACGACCGTCGGATTGGGCGAGCGCATGGCGGGCGAATCGGGCTGCTTGTGCGCCGCATAGTAGCGGGCGTACTCCTCGCGATAGGCGGGCAGCGCGTCCTGGATGGCCGCGATCAGGCTGGCCGCATCGCCGCGCTCCGCGTCCCACTCCACAAAGAGCGGGCGCACCTTTGTCCGCACGAAGTGATCGGGACAGCTTGTTCCCTGCCAGGCCAGGTCTTTCGCCCGCGCGCTGTTGACGAAGCGCAGGACGGTCTCGCTCGCGTCGAAATGGCCCAGCATGTTCCCGACCGCGCCGCGCAGGACGGGCAGGACGGCGGTCGCCAGCGTCTCTCTGTCGGACCGGGGCTGCGTTTTCGCGCCGCCGAACAGCTTCTCGCCCTTCGCCTCCACCCGCGCCAGCACATACTGCCCGATGCCGTCAATGACGCGCAGCGTGTTCCGGTAGGAGTCCCGCGCCGTGTCGCCCCAGGTGAACAGGCCGTGCGAGCCGAGAACGATGCCGTCCGCATCCGGGTTCTCCTGGACGGCGCGCTCCAGCCAGAGGCCGAGTTCAAAGCCGGGCCGTTTCCAGGGCAGCCAGACCAGCTTCAGTCCCGTCTCCTCCCGCAGCCGCTCCAACTGGGCCGGGCCGTTGGCGCTGGCGGCCAGGGCGATGGCCCAGTCGGGGTGCAGATGATCCACGTGGCGGAAGGGCAGAAAGCCGTGCAGCGGCGTATCAATCGAGGCGGCGCGCGGGTTGTTGCCGAAGGTGCAGAGCGGGTACATCTCCGCCATCGCGTCCTCTTCCTCCACGCCCCGGTAGCGGCGTTTCAGCGCGTTCAGGCGATCCAGGTAGAGCGTGGCGAACCCATCGCGCTGGATGGTTCCCAGATCGCCGCCGCTGCCCTTGACCCACAGCACCGTGACCATCTCGCCCGTTACGGGGTCCTCGGCCTGCACTTTCGCGGAGGTGTTGCCGCCGCCGAAGTTGGTCAGGCGCAAATCGCGTCCGAGCAGATTGGAGCGATAGCGCAGCCGTTCCGGCTCGTCCATCCCGACCGTTTCCGCCTCATTCCACAGGTCTTCCAGAAAACGCAGTCCCATTGTCTCTCCTTATTGCCCCAATGAACCGAAGATTCAGGATGGTGCAAGCGCAGCCAGCGCTCTACCGTGAGTATACCGCAAACAGACTTTTAGCAGGAGTTTCCCCCCGCCCTGTTGAAAGCACTCCCACCTTCATAAGCGATTGTCTGTTTTACCAACGCGCTAAGCTACGGATGCCGGAGGTGTCAGGCGATGGGTGAGTTTTTCCGACGGCTCTTCGATCCGACCCCGTTCATTCCGCGCTACACCTGAGCGGGCTGGACACCGGGGCTGGTTCGGCTCCATAACTATTCCGACATCGCGATCTGGCTGGCGTACATGGCGATCCCGCTGGTGCTGTTCTACTTCGCCCGCCGCCGCTTCACCCTGCCGTTCCGCGTCTTGTTCCTGCTGTTCGGCATGTTCATCACGGCCTGCGGCTTCACGCATCTCCTGGGCTACTACACCTTCTATACGCCGGTCTATCGGCTCGATGGCCTGGTCAAGCTGCTGACCGCGCTTGTCTCCTGGGCCACCGTCGGCGCGCTGATCCCGGCCACGCCGCGCGCCCTGGCGATGCGCAGCCCGGAGGAGCTGGAGCGTGAGATCGCGGCGCGCAAGCAGGCAGAGGAGGCGCTGCGCCAGGCCAACGATGCACTGGAACGCCGCGTCGAGGAGCGCACGGCGGAACT
>DASRGL010000274.1:0-4704 GCA_035651115.1 Chthonomonadaceae bacterium | reverse complement strand
TCGACTACTACTATGGCAGCGAGTTCAAGGTCGAGTTCCCGACCGGTTCCGGGCAGCAGATGACGCTCTGGGAGGTGTCGCAGGAACTCTCGCGGCGGCTCATCGGCATCTTCCACAACGACGCGAGCGGCAGGCGTCCGGTCTTCGGCGGCACGGAGAAGTTCCAGACCGACCCGAACTGGCACGACTACATCCCGTTCCACGAATACTTTCACGGCGACAACGGCGCGGGCCTCGGCGCGAGCCATCAGACCGGCTGGACGGGCCTGGTCGCCAAGCTGATTCAGCAGAGCGGAGAGTAGGCCATGCGTGACGTGGTGAGAAAACACTGGCCGGAATATCTGATGGAAGCGGGCGGGCTGGGAGTCTTCATGCTCTCGGCCTGCGGGTTCGGCACGCTGCTGGGGTATCCGGGGTCGCCGGTCGTGCGGGCGATTCCCTCCCCCATGCTGCGGCAGATATTGATGGGCCTGGCGATGGGCCTGACGAACCTCGGCATCATCTATTCGCCCTGGGGCCAGCGGTCGGGAGCGCATCTGAATCCGGCGGTGACGCTGACCTTCTACCGGCTCGGCAAGGTCGCGCCATGGGATGCCATTTTCTACGCGCTCTCGCAGTTTATCGGGGGAATCCTGGGCGTGCAGATCGCGGCGCAGGCGCTGGGTATGGCGCTGAGCCAACCGCCGGTCATGCATGTGGTGACTCTGCCTGGCTCCGGCGGGCCGCTGGTGGCGTTCCTCGCCGAGGTCGTCATCACGTTTCTCCTGATGACGGTGGTGCTGCATATCTCCAATACGCGCCGGATCGCGCGCTATACCGGGCTGTTCGCGAGTCTGCTCGTCATGCTCTATATCAGCCTGGAAGCGCCGCTCTCCGGCATGAGCATGAACCCGGCGCGCACCTTCGGTTCGGCCTTTGCCGCGCATCTCTGGACGGCGCTCTGGGTCTACTTCCTCGCGCCTCCCCTCGGAATGCTCCTGGCGGCGGAACTCTACGTCCAGCGCAAGGGACGGGAAAGCGTCTTCTGCGCGAAGCTACACCATCAGAACCCGACGCGCTGCATTTTTTGCGCGCATCAGTCCATGCGGCGGATAGACCGGGAACCAAACTGACCCATTCGGGTTTGTAAAGCTAGAGTTGCTATATTAGAGATCAGGAGGCTCACGCCGATGGCGCAAGAGAACCATTACGACGTACTCATCATCGGAACCGGGGCGGGCGGCGGCACGCTCGCCTATCGCCTGGCCCCGACCGGCAAGCGTATCTTGCTGCTGGAACGCGGCGACTACCTGCCCCGCGAAAAGGACAACTGGAACACCCGTAAGGTGTTCGTGGAGTCCCACTATAAGGCCAAAGAAGCCTGGCGGGACAGGGATGGCAACGAGTTCCACCCCGGCATCCACTACTATGTCGGCGGCAACACGAAGTTCTACGGCGCGGCGCTGCTGCGCTTCCGCGAGCAGGATTTCGGCCCTGTCTGGCATCACGATGGGATGTCCCCGGCATGGCCGATCACCTACCACGATCTCGCGCCCTATTACACGCAGGCCGAGACGCTCTACCATGTGCATGGGCAGCGCGGCGAAGACCCGACGGAGCCGCCGGAAGACGCCCCGTTCCCCTATCCTGCGGTCAGCCACGAGCCGCGCATTCAGGAGCTACACGATGATCTGGTTCGCCTGGGCCATCAGCCGTTTCACTTACCTATCGGCGTCATGCTCGACGAGCGGAACCGGCACCAGAGCCGCTGTATCCGATGCAACACCTGCGACGGCTTCCCGTGCCTGGTGGACGCGAAGGCCGATGCGCATGTCGTCGCGGTCAACCCGGCGCTGCAACACCCCAACGTCACGCTGCTGACGAACGCGAAGGTGGAGCGGCTGGACACCGATCCCTCCGGGCAGACCGTCACGGCGGTTCGCGTCATGCGCAACGGCGTGCCGGAGACCTACTCGGCGGACATCGTCGTGGTCTCCTGCGGGGCCATCAACTCCGCCGCGCTGCTGCTCAAGTCGGCCAACGAGCCGCACCCGAACGGGCTGGCGAACCGCTCCGGCGTCGTGGGGCGGCACTATATGTGCCACAACAACTCGACCCTGCTCGCCATCTCGAAGACGCCCAACCCGACTGTCTTCCAGAAGACCATCGCCCTCAACGACTTCTACCATCGCGCGGACGATTGGGACTTCCCGCTCGGCCACATCTCGATGATCGGCAAGACGGAGGCGGAGGAACTGCGCGCCGGAGCGCCCGCCTTCGCGCCGGGCATCGCGCTCGACGCGCTGGCGAAACACTCGATAGACTTCTGGCTCACCTCGGAAGACCTGCCCGACCCGGAGAACCGCGTCCTGGTGGATCGCGACGGGCAGATTTCGCTTCACTATACGCCGAACAACCTGGAAGCGCACAATCGCCTGATCGGGAAGCTCAAATCGCTGCTCGGCGAGGTCGGGCTGGAAGATCATCTGATGCACAACAGCTTCTATCTGGGCAAGAAGATACCGATTGCGGGAACGGCGCACCAGTGCGGGACGATCCGATTCGGCGCCGACCCGCAGACCTCCGCGCTCGATACGAACTGTAAGGCCCATGACCTGGACAACCTCTACGTCGTGGACGGCAGCTTCTTCGTCTCCAGCACGGCGGTCAATCCCGCGCTGACCATCATGGCGAACGCCCTGCGCGTCGGCGACCATCTGATCGAGAGATTGGGGTAATTTAGCCCCCCTCCCTGGCCCTCCCCCCAAGAACAGGGGGAGGGAATCAATCCACCAGCTTTTCCGTTCTTCTGCACTCTGGCGAGAGTTGAAAGCGGGGACGAGTCTGTACTATAGCTCCCCTCCCCCTGTTCTTGGGGGGAGGGCCAGGGAGGGGGGCCACAAGGAGAAAACCATGCAAACAGACCGATTACATAGAACCTTTCGCGCCCTGCCGCCGCGCCGGGAGCCGCGCAGCAGCGCGGCGCAGGCTCTTGTCTACCTGTGGCTGCTGCTGGCGCTCACCCTGACGGCGCTGGCGCACGGGCAGACCCCACCGCGAGAGGCGCTGGTTACGGCAGTAGACTCGGTGGGGATGACGGTTTCGGACATGGATCGGGCGCTGGCCTTTTACACGAAGGCGCTGCCGTTCGAGAAAGTCTCCGAGGCCGAAGTCGCCGGAACCGAGTACGAGCATCTCCAGGGGCTTTTCGGGCTGCGAATGCGCGTGGCGCGGCTGCGGCTCGGCGACGAGTATCTCGAACTGACGGAGTATCTCGCTCCGAAAGGCCGCCCGATCCCGGCGGACTCGCGCAGCAACGACCGCTGGTTCCAGCACGTCGCGATCATCGTCAGCGATATGGACAGGGCGTATCGCTGGCTGCGGCAGAACCGGGTCGAACACGCCTCCTCCGGCCCGCAGCGCCTCCCGGACTGGAACAAGAACGCGGGCGGCATCCAGGCGTTCTATTTCAAAGACCCGGACGGCCACCCGCTGGAGATACTGGCCTTCCCGCCGGATAAGGGCGCGGCGAAATGGCATCGCCCGACCGACAGGCTGTTCCTGGGCATTGACCACACGGCCATCGTCGTCGGCGACACGGAGGCCAGCCTGAAGTTCTACCGCGATATTCTGGGGATGCGCGTGGCGGGCGAGAGCGAGAACTACGGCGTGGAGCAGGAGCATCTCAACAACGTGTTCGGCGCGCGGCTGCGCATCACCGGGCTGCGCGCGGCCTCCGGGCCGGGCATCGAGTTCCTGGAGTACCTCTCGCCGCGCGACGGGCGGCCCTTCCCGCCCGACGAGCGGGCCAGCGACCTGGTGCGGCGGCACACCTGCCTGGTCGTGCGCGATGCAGAGGCAGCGGAGCGGAGCCTGCGGGACGGGAAGGCGTTCTTCCTGTCGAGCGGCCTGGTGACGCTGCCGGACAGCACGCTGGGTTACAGCAGAGGGCTTCAGGTGCGCGACCCGGATGGGCATGTCGTGCAGATCATCGCAAAATAGTTCCGAATGGCGGGAACCTTTCCTGCCGTTCCAGCATTGAAGCTGTCAGTGCAGGCACAAACTCAAATTCAGCCCGCAAAAACCCTTTCCATAAGGAGTTCCACAAAATGAAGCGCAACATGATTATCGGAGGAATCGTCGTTCTGGGCGTGATCGGTTGGGCCTTGTTCCGCCCTGAACTGCTGTTTGTCAACAAGAGCGTCAACGAGAGTTTCCCGGTGGCCGCCGCCTCGCAGTCGGCCTCGAACCCGCCGACCGCGCTGACCGCAGGCTCGTTCCATAGCGTGGCGCACGAGACGAAAGGCACGGCGACCATCTACCAACTGCCCGACGGCAAGCGCGTGCTGCGCCTGATGGACTTCGAGACTTCCAACGGCCCCGATGTCCATGTCTACCTGGTGGCCGCCGCCGATGCCAAAGACAACGCAACCGTCAAGAACGCCGGGTTCGTAGACCTCGGCTCGATCAAAGGCAACGTGGGCGATCAGAACTACGACCTGCCCGCCGACTTCGACGCGAACAAGTATCGCGCGATTACGATCTGGTGCAAGCGCTTCGGCGTCAACTTCGGAACCGCGCCGCTGACAGCGAAGTAGACCGGATCAGGCCCCCCTTCCCCAAGAACAGTTTAGGGGCGGACAGGTGGACAATCTGCTTGGTCGCAATGGGATAAATCCCTTCGCTTTGTAGCCTGCGGCTCAGTGTCCTGCGGACACGGTACAG
>DASRGL010000273.1:0-12645 GCA_035651115.1 Chthonomonadaceae bacterium | reverse complement strand
GGCCGCGCGCGGCGAGTTGATCCAGCTTGACGGTCAGGAGGACGTTGGCGGCCTGCTCGCCGCCCATGACGGAGATGCGCGCATTCGGCCACATCCAGAGCTGGCGGGGACCGAACGCGCGCCCGCACATCCCGTAGTTGCCCGCGCCGAACGAGCCGCCGATGACGACCGTGAACTTGGGGACTGCCGCGTTGGAGACGGCCATGACCATCTTCGCGCCGTGCTTGGCGATGCCCTCCTGCTCGTACTTCTGCCCGACCATGAAGCCGGTGATGTTCTGCAAGAAGACGAGCGGGATACGGCGCTGGCAGCAGAGTTCGATGAAGTGCGTGCCTTTGAGCGCGCTTTCGGAGAAGAGGACGCCGTTGTTTGCCAGGATGCCGACCGGATAGCCCATCCAGCGCGCGAACCCGCAGACCAGCGTAGGGCCATAGAGCGGCTTGAACTCGTGGAAGCGGCTGCCGTCCACCAGGCGCGCGATGATCTCGCGCACCTCGAAGGGCTGGCGCAGATCGCGGGGCAGAATGCCGTAGATCTCGGTAGGGTCGTAGAGCGGGTCTTCCGGCGGGGTAAGGTCGGCGTCCACACGCTTGCGCCGATTGAGTCCCTCCACGATCTCGCGCACGAGGCGCAGCGCGTCCGCGTCGTCTTCCGCCTCGTAGTCGGCGACACCGCTCAGGCGGGTATGCACGTCCGCGCCGCCCAACGCCTCCGCCGTCACGATCTCGCCGGTCGCGGCCTTGACCAGCGGCGGCCCGCCGAGAAAGATGGTTCCGGTTCCCTTGACGATGACGGCCTGATCGGACATGGCCGGGACGTACGCGCCGCCCGCCGTGCAGCTTCCCATGACGGCGGCGATCTGCGGGAGGCCCTGCGCCGACATGCGCGCCTGGTTGTAGAAGATGCGTCCGAAATGCTCCCGGTCGGGAAAGACCTCGGCTTGCAGGGGCAGGTACGCGCCGCCCGAATCCACCAGATAGACGCAGGGCAGCCGGTTCTCCTCGGCGATCTCCTGGGCGCGCAGGTGCTTCTTGACGGTCATCGGGAAGTAGGTTCCGCCCTTGACGGTCGCATCGTTGGCGACAATCACGCACTCCTGCCCGTGTATCGGCCCGATGCCCGTCACGATGCCGGCGCAGGGCGCTTCGTTGTCGTACATGCCAAACGCCGCCAGCGCGCTGAACTCCAGGAAGGGCGCTCCCGGGTCGAGCAGGGCGTCTATCCGCTCACGGGCCAGCATCTTGCCGCGCCCCTTGTGCCTCTGAATGGCCTCCTCTCCGCCACCCTGCTTGACCTGGGCCAGCCGCGCGCGCAGTTCCGCGACGAGCGCGCGATGGTGGGCGGCGTTCTCCTTGAAATGGGGCGCATCGGGGTCTACACGGGTTTGCAGGGCTTTCAACGGCGGTGGTCTCTTCCTCGGCGTTCGGATGCGCGGTTCGGCGCAGTCCTCTGCCGTATAGTTTCCTTCCTACCATCCGATTTCCTGCCGCTTCGCCGCCGCCTCAAACTCCCGCCAGTTGCCAACAAATCAGTTGCCGGTCTGAGGAGACACTGGACAGTTATCGAGGGCGGTTCCAACGTATAATCAAGCGGGGTGCGAAGTCTTGCGCTCCACTCTGGTCGGGAGGGGAGTATAGTCACAATCACTTTGCCGGATGACATACAGCACGTGGGATGTCTGGAGGAACGGCCCCTTGCTACGAAGGCGGGCGGCCTGACTGCTCCTGCAATCAGGCCGCCCGGAGAGAGGATGCGAAGTGGAAGGCCCTATCTGCCGAAAGGCCGCAGGCCCAGAGCCGAAAGCAGGAAGAAGGGGCTGAGAATATCGCCGATGTTGAACGGACGGCCTTTTAACGGGATATAGAGCGTATCGCCATCCTGGAGCGTCACATTCTTGGCAAGATCGGCCCGCGTCATCAATGCCCGCAGGTCCACTTTGATGGACTGCGGTTTACCGTTGACCACGCGCAGGATCCCGGCTTTCCCGATGTCGCCTGTATTGGTCGGCCCGCCCGCCTGCGCCAGCGCATCCAGAACCGTGACCTTCTGAGTCTCCGGCAGGGGGAAGGTGTTCGGGCGGTTCACCTCGCCAAGCACCATGAACTTCGCATCCAGTTCAGGAACTTGCAGGATGTCCCCGTCCTGCAACAGCATCTTGGCTTCCGGGCAGTCCGCCTTGTTCTCCGCAATCAGCGGATAGAGATTCAGCGCGATCTTCTGCCCTTTGCGCAGCAGCGAGGCGTGCGCCAGAGACGCCTTCTCAGTCTGCCCGCCCGCGACGGCGATGGCCTGGGAGAGCGTGATCGTAGACCCGTCCAGGGGCAGCGGATAGTTGCCCGGCTTCATCACCGCGCCGAGGACGTTGTAGGAAGGCGGCGGCGCTTCCTCATTGATGTCCAGGAAGACCGTATCGTTCGGCTCAAGCAGCGGGTCGGAGTTCGGATCGGGGTTTGCGCCGACGATCTTGAGAATATCCAGCTTCGTACTCTTGAAATTCCGAATGAGCGTCCCCGTCACCAGTTTCGTCTTGGCGGGCAGTCCGCCCGCCAGCGCGATCAACGTGGAGACGCGCATCCCCTTGCGCAGAGGGAACTGCCCGCTGGCCCGCGCGCCGACGATGCTGACGTTGCGCGAATGGCTCTCCTTGACGGAAACCGAGATCTGCGGCTCTCGATAGAGTTTGTCCAGACCCTTGTAGAGAACGTCGCGCAGTTGCGCGACCGTCATCCCTTCGGCCTTGATGTCCTCGTCAATGCCGTTGACACGGATCGTGCCGTCCGAGAGAACGGTAACGATCTGATTGATCTCCTCCTGCCCGACGGCGCTGATCTGCAGGACATCGTCTACGCCGATGATGTAGTCCGGCGTCGCTGCCGGGGCCGCCGTTTTGGGCGTCTCGCCGGGCTTATCGTCGGCGCGCGCCGGGCCGGTTCCGCAGAACAGTCCGAGGACCAGCGCCACCGCCAGCGCCAGGAAGAGGCGAGCGCGCGCGGAGCGGAAGGCTGAGAAGCCGCGCGTATCAGGGTGAGAATGCATTACCATACTCCTATACCTTGTCCACATCCGGCGTTTGGACGTTCTCGTTCGTCTCCACGCCCTTCTCTGCCGAGGCGGATGGCTGCGTCCGGGCCGGTTCCCGAACGACGAGAGCCGCGGAGCGCTCTTTTGCCGCCGCCGCCAGTTCTTCCCATTCGCTGCGCCTGCGGCGGATTCGCTCGCTATGCCCATTGCTCGCGCCGTTGCTCTTACCGGGCAGTTCCGCCTTGTGATAGTACGAGTAGTAGCCGTAGTAGTAGCCGCTGCGTCCGCCATCCAGCGGTATCTTGTTATAGACCACGCCGAGAATGCGCGCGTGCGCCTGCCGCAGCAGTTCGTAGCCGTGCCGCAGGGCCGTCTTTTTCGTCGAACCGAGCTGGATGACGTAGATGAGGCCATCTACGGTCGCCGCGAGAACCTGCGCATCCGCTACGGAGAGGCAGGGCGGACTGTCGAAGATGACGATGTCCGAGCGCGCTTTCAGCATCTCCTGCACCTGCTCCATCGCCCGCGAGTTCAGCAGTTCCGCCGGGTTCGGCGGGATGGGGCCGCTGGTCAGAAGCCGCAGATTCTCGATGTTGGTGGCTTGCAGCGCATCGTCTACATCCATCGCGCCGACCAGAACGTTGGTAAGCCCCGGCGTGCTGCGCAGGCCGAACTTCTCATGGATGGTGGGACGGCGCAGGTCGGCGTCCACGAGGATGACCTTCTTGCCGTCCAGCGCCATCGCGACGGCCAGGTTGCACGCCGTGACGGACTTGCCTTCGCCCGGCACGGTGCTGGTGACCAGGATGGACTGAAGCGACTCGTCCACCGCCGCGAAGCGCACGTTGGAGCGCAGGAGGCGGTAGCTTTCCAGCACGGAACCGCCCGTGCTGCCCGCCGTCAGCAGGCGCTGATCTTCGCGCTCGATGTTGGGAATATAGCCCAGCGCCGGGATGCTGACCAGGCGGCGCGCGTCCTCCGGTGTATTGACCCGGTCATCCATGAACTCTTGCAGCAGGGCCAGGCACGCGCCCAGGAACAGGCCCGCGACCAGCGACATCAGAATGATGAGCAGGCGCTTGGGACGCACCGGGTTGGGATTGATGGCGGCGTTGCTGATGATGGTGATCGGCGATGATGTTGCCACCCGGCGTATCCGCATATCGCTCAGGCGGCTCTGAATATCTTTGACGGTCTCCTGCGCCAGGTCTCGATCCTGCATCAGCTTCGCCTGCTGGAACTGGGTGCTGCCGCCCATCTTTTGCAGTTGGGCGATGGCTGCCGCCTTTTTCGCCCGGATACCGGCCAATGCCGCCGCATATCCGGCGCGGTCTGTCTCCAGTTTGCGCAACTGAGTCTGCAAGTCGCCAAGCGCCGGGTTGGGGCCGATAGATTGGGAAGGAACCGTTGCCGGGGTGGCCGCCAGCGTGGCCTTGAGGGAGTCTATTCGCGCTTCCAACTGCTTGACTGTCGGATGGTCGGGTCGAAACTTCGCCAGGGCGGACTGCAGGTCGGCATTGAGGCCATCGAGCTGGGCCTTCAACGCGGCTATCTGGGGGTTGGTGGCGCTTGTCGTGACCGTCACGTTGGCGGGCAGGGCCGCCAGTTCTTTCTTCACGGTCTCTATCTGCGCCTGCGCTCCATCCAGGCTCGTCTGCGCGTCATGTTCCTTCGTCTCCAGGTCTGAAACGAGCTGATACTGCGCCGTCGCGGCCTTGTCCAGGTCGGTGACCTGATTGTTATCCTGGAACTTTTTCAACTCAGAGGCAGCGCGCGCCCAGGCTGCGTTCGCTTCCTTCAACTGGTCTTCGGCAAACTGGATGGCCGTATCGAGGTCTTTGTTGCGCCGGTCGCTTTCCTGCTTGATATAGAGATTCATCAGGTTGTTGGTCACGTCGGCGGCAGCCGTCGCCGTAGGCGCTTCCGTAGTGATATTGATGATATCAATATCTTTCTCGCTGCTGATGCTGACGTTGATACGCGGGTCGCCCGGCATCTGCCCGGAGGCTTTGTAGGCATCTCCCATCAGTTCCGATGTGGTAAGCACCTGGATCTGGGTCTCGATATTATGCCCTGCCGAGGTCGTCAAGGCTCCAGCGAACGGGTTGCGGAGGTCGTTCATTTCAAGCTGGGGATTCTGCTGCGTGACCAGCAGACGGCCGCTGGCGCTATAGACCGGGCGCGAAACCAGCGCAATGATGATACCGACGATCAGCACGAGCGCCGCAGTATACAGAATCGTGGCGCTGCGACGTCTGAGGAGATCGAGATAGTCGCGGAGAGAGACTTCTCCCTGCCCCAATGTCTCATCTTGCATACGATGTAACCCTTCCTGAAACAACGGAGGCGGACTTCCGTGAAATCTCGTAGACTTCGGTGACGAACCGCCCGATGGCTAAGGATACCGATCCGATAGGCGCGGCCTTCATGGCCTGCCAGGAAATGCCTTGCATAATACGTGCCAACGTGCGTGTCGGAGCGCGAACCGGGGAGGCCGCACGGCGCAGCACGCGCGACTCTCAGGCTCGCTTGCGGCGCGAGGGCTTCCTGTTCCTCGATTCTGCCTCTTTCTGAGGCGAAGGCATCTGTTCCGCGTACAGTTCCGCGAGGGCCGCATAGGGGTTGAACGGCTTGCCCTGCTTCTCCAGCTCTTCCTGCTCGGCTTTGTACTGTTGGATACGCGCGTCCAGGCGACGGGCATTGCGGAACGCCTGGGCGGCCATATAGGCGACCGCCACCAGGCCGATCGCGATGGCGAACAGCTTGAAAATGATTCCGAACATGATGAACCGATTCCTTGTCTTGTCGCCCTCGGCCCGGCTGCGGAGAGTGGTCGAGGAGGGGCGATTCTGGTGTCCCTATTATACGAGAAAGCCCGGAGTTTGTACAGCTTTTTGCCTTGCGGCGGTCTCGTCCGCGTCTTCCGCTGGAACGCTGGCAAGGCTTTTCCAGCGGCAACGCGGTTCTTTTTTTGGCAATGATGACAAACAAGCAGGAATTAGTACGGATTGCAGGTAAAATAGCGGGAGAGGACGAATTCGCTCCATATGGAGCGCGGCGGCGTTGGTAACGTCTGGACGCAGCGCCCCGCTTCCCCTCTGGCGCGCAGGCTCCGGCCTGCCGCCGCGAAATCCACTCAACCCTATAGAATGAGGAGGACGCTACGTGAAAAGGATTGGAACTCTATGGAGCGCCGCAGGGATGCTGATGCTTGTCGCCTGCCTTCTCCTGACGCCCGGCGCGGCCCGCGCCCAGTTGACAGCGGACACCGAGGCGGCGGAACTGACGCGCGACTGGAACCTGCGTATCGGCATGTTCATTCCCCAGATGGAGGCGGCCCGCAACGCTTCAAGCGACGTGGGCGTGAGCGGCATCGTCGAGCGCACCGTCTATCGCACGCTCAACTACGAACTCAATGTCGGCATCGGCTACAACGGATTCGACCGGCTCTACAGCGTGCCGATCATGATCACCGGCATCGGGCATCATCGCGGCTGGCGCTACGGCCTGGGCGCAGGCTACGCCTTCGGCAAGCGCGTGAGCGGGCGCGGAACGAGCGGCTCGGTCATCGGGCTGGTTCTCGGCTATCAGTTCACGACCGGCAAGAACCCCCTCTCCGCCGACCTGCGCTATAACTTCGTCTCCGGCTCCGATAACGAACTGGATGGCTACAGCCTTACGGTCGGTACGCAGTTCTAACGGCCCTTCCCGGGCCCCCTCTACGGAAGAGGATGCAGCTAAAACTCCGCCTGGCGAATCGATTCGCTGGGCGGAGTTTTGCTATTGATGCAGAGAGAGACACGGCAAGCAGGAAAACGGAAGGGAAACGTCGAAAGAATCCCCCATCTGTGGTTTGCGCCTCGTAATGCCTCGTTTTGAGTTGTCTGCAAGGGAGAGACGGCGGATACTCCGGGAGTCTCATGCAAGATGCCGTGACCGCATCCCAACCCATAGAGCCGCAGTCAGAAGGCGCCGTCCTCTTCCGTTCGGTCCCCGTTGCCCGCGTCGGCGACGTAAGGATTGCGGTTCCATTTAGCTTCATGCCGAGCGCCAGATGGTGTGTATTTAAGGCGGGAAGGCTGTCTTTATCGCTAATTTCCAGCCAGCCTGGCTGCGTATAGTAGCTAAGTCCGTGCGCTGTCGCGATCCAGAGGCCGTTGTGGGGCATCGGCGGCGAGATCACGGACATCGGGAGATGGGGCTTGCGCCAGGCGGGTCGGCGGCCGCGCGCGGCTGGCGGCTCCCTTCCTGAGAGCGGAACAGCCCCTGGCCGGTTCCGACGATGAGGACGCCACCGGAGCGGAGCGCGCGCCCGACCGCCGTATCCGGCCATGAAACCTTCTGGTTCGCTTTGCTGTCAAAGAGAGTGCGCGCGGTCAGGAGAGAGACACGGTCTGCGGAGCGCGTAGCCTCTGCAAGCGCAATGGTTGTCTCTCCTGGCAAAAATCGGGCGGGCGGCCTTCCGGCTTTCCCTGCGAAATGGTATGTATCTTGCAAGGTCGCTACTCAGAGGCCGCCGCGCAAGCCGGCGCGCAGTCATCGGATCGGCCCGGAAGGGAGCGTTTCGGAGCAAGCAGGCTGCCCGCGTCGGGCGGTATCCCGCCGGAACGGTTCCTGTTCCGTCCCGGCGCAGATCGCGCCGTTGCGCGTGATCGCAACGCTGAGAACCTTGCCTGCAAAACAGTCGTCTATATCTATGTAGTGCGTCGCGACGTCTTGGAGAAATGGGCTGACAGACGTTGAAAAACGATAGCTCGGTTTTGCATTTATTTTTGTCATCCTTTGCAATCCGTGTGTCATGGTCTGGCCCGTCAGCGCCGAGAACGCGAACGCTTCGCTGCCACAGAATATCCCGGCGGCGAGGGAAGGAGCTACGTACCATAAAGTTCGCATGAGATCGCCTTTCGGAGGGGACAGGGGGCGTGCGCCCTTTTACCGCGCGGTTGTAGCAAGTGAACAGCCCTTCTTGTCATCGCGCCCGCGCCGCTGTCCGCAGAAAGGGGATTCGACCGGCAAAATGCCGGTTTTTCCGGCAGGAGGCCAGAAGGAGTCAAGGCCCATAGTGACCTGTGGAACAACCTTATCAGCGCGCAGGAATCACAGCTTCCGCCGCGCTTACGGTCAGGAGAGGACGGATTCTGCCTGCACTATCGCCGTTTCCGGAGTCTCTCCTGGCTATTCCGACGCCCGCAAGGGCAGGCGGAGATGAGGAGCGCCTGCACAACCATGAACACACCCATCAACAAATCCTCGCTCCTGGAGAAGTGGGACGATGCCGAGGAGAGCAGCCTGCCGCGTGGCAGCGCCGACGCCCTCTCCTATATCGCACGTCTCACTCGACAACGCCTGCTCACGGCCCAGGAGGAGATCGAGCTGTCTGCTCGCATACAGCGTGGCGACACGCGCGCCAAAGACCGTCTGGTCGAGGCGAATATGCGACTGGTCATCAATATCGCGAAGAACTACCATAATCCGCTGGTTCCCTTCGAGGACCTGGTTCAGGAAGGGGCCATCGGCCTGATGACGGCGGCGGAACGCTACGATCCGGGCAAAGGCTATCGGTTCAGCACCTATGCCACGCACTGGATTCGTCAGGCGATCAGCCGCGCCATAGATAACAAGGCCAAAGCGATCCGCATCCCGGCGCACGTTTCGGAGACGCTTCGCAAGCTGGAACGTGTCCGCGCGCTGCTCTTCCGCGAGCATGGCGAGGAGCCGAGCGCGGAGCAGTTGGCGCAGTGCATGGGACTGTCGGCGCGCAAGGTCAACGCCCTGCTGCTTGCCAATCAGGAGCCGGTTTCGCTGGATATGCTGGTCGGCGATGAGGAGAACACCACGCTGGCCGCACTGATCAACGACCGGAACGCGGCCAATCCCGAAGGCGTGGTTCTGGATTCGGAGATGCAGAAGGAGTTGTCGGAACTGCTCTCTGTCCTGACCCCACGCGAACGCGAGATCATGCGGCGGCGGCTCGGCTTCGAAGACGATTCGGCGCAAGTCCTGCAAGAGATCGGCGAGACGCTGCACATCTCGCGGGAGCGCGTGCGCCAGATCGAGGCGCAGGCGCTCAAGAAGCTGCGGTTTGCCGCCAAGCGCCGCGACCTGCGCAACTATATCATGGATCAGTGAAGCGGTCTGATTCGTGGCGACAATCGCATAGCGGCCCTGAAATGCGCGCGGCCCGTCAGTACAAGCTGACGGGCCGCGCGTGCGTTTAGCGAGTTGTCTGAACTGTGATTCGTCGGATTATGGGATGGACTGTGATTAGATCAGGGCGCAATCATAGTCTGTCCTTTAATCCCATAAATCACAGTTCAGACCGCGCTTTTACGCGATCGGAGGCGACGCGAGCATAGCGCGGATGCGCCCGGTAAAGTGTTCTACCTCGGCGAGGTTGAACGGCTTGGTCAGGCAGAGGTCTACGCCGGAGACATAGGCCGCATGAACGGAGATGTCGAGGGCGGCCTTCGGGCGGGAGCCGTCGAGGAACAGGCAGAGCGCCGCCTGTTTTCTTTCGGCGGTCGCATTGAGCAGCGTGATAAGCTCGAAGGCAGAGCGGCCCGCGATCCACTCATCCAGAACGATCAGGCGGCTGCCTTGCAGCTCCTCGGACAGGTGTAGCTCTCGGCTGTCTCCTTCGCCGGTCTGCACGAGGCGGCCTGCCGCCTCGAAATCGGAAACGGTGTTCACGGTATCCCATCCGGCGGATTTCAGGGCCACCTCCATCTGCGCGAGAAGCGGGGGATCGAACTCGGTGCTGACGATGGTCGCGATCCATGTAGGTGTCATCGGTGCGTATCCTTCCATTTCCTGTTCTGCAAAGGCACAAAGTCCGCCTGCGCGGACGGGCCTACCCCTCCCAGCCCGGGGCGTAACAAGTTGCGCCCCTACCTCTCCCCTCTCCCACAGCGTTGGGAGAGGGGGCGGGGGTGAAGGCCAGCCGCGAATTCATTCGCCGGGGCTAGTTTTACTGACGGAGGCGGCCAGGCGCGGCGGGCCGAAGGTGCGCGTGGCGGGGAAAAACTCCTCCAGAAGCAGCAGGTGGTCGCCAGAGTGTACCGATTCCGGGGCAGAAACGGGCAGCGTCTCCGGCGATTCGCCACTTCCAACTCGCCGCAGCGCCACCACCAGCCCTTGCGCCCGCAATTCCCCGAAGGTTTTCCCCGCCAATCCCCGGTTTCGTACCGCGTCGGCGGAGAGCCAGCGCAGCAAGAGGAGCCGCTTCCCCAGGAGAAAGCCCTGCTCGACCTGGGGACAGAGGGCGCAGGCCACAAACGTCGCCGCCGCCGTTGCCGCCGCGTTGACCGGGCGATCTATGCCCAATCCGCCGCCTAGCTTATGGGCCAGGGTCGAGTCGTAGATACGGACGACCGTGCGCAGGCGCGGGTTCAGCATCTCGGCCTGGTGCGCGATCCGCAGGCTGTCCAGGTCGTTGGTCGTGGTGACGATGGCCGCGCGGGCCTGCCGGATATTGGCCTGATCCAGCGTGCTTTCGCGATCCGCATCCCCGATGATCACGTGCAGGCGATCCTGCAACTGGGGAACCGACTCGTGTTCGGCATCCCGGTCTATCGCAACGACCGGCTCGCCGATGCGATGCAGCTCTTCCGTCACGCGCGTGCCGACATCGCCCAGGCCGATGACGATGACATGGTGCGTCTGGCTCGACTTCCGGCGGCCCAACGCCTGCTCGACGCGCGCCGAAACGATGTAGTCCGTGATGATGCCGAAAAAGATGGCGATCAGCGCGGCCCCGCCGAGCATCAGGCCGCAGCCGTAGAGCTTGAGCCACCAGGGGGCGCGCTGCAGGTTGTAGTCGCCGAAGCCCACCGTCGTCATCATCGTGACGACGAAGTAGAACGAGTCGAGCCAGGAGGGCATACCGGGCAGGGCGGCGTGGAAGACGAAGACGCTGACGCCCATCAGCGAGAGCAGGCCGAGAAAGGCGAGGCGCAGCGCGTAGGGCGCGCGTTTCCAGGCCATTGCCAGGTCGCGGAACAGATGGCTCGCGCGGTGCAGGTCTCTTCGCGCCCGGCTTTCGCGGCTTCGGCTCCGCCGGCGTTCTCTGCGGGCCAGAAGCCCTGCCGCGCGTATCCGTTCGGTGGCGGCCCCGGAAGCGGCGACGACGAGTTCCTCGCCCGCCGCCAGAGGAGTCTCCGGCGCAGCGTTTTCCGGGCGACGGTGCAGAACAAGTGGAATCAGATCGTGCCGGGAACAGAAGTCGGCGACGGTCTCGCCCACGCCTGGCGTCTCCGCTGTGAAGGCCAGGCGAATCACGTTCAGATAGCAGCCGCCGACGTTGAAGGCCCAGAGCATCTCTTGATCCTGCGCGGCAGCGACGAACACAGGGGCTGTCAGCAGGGCGGGGCTGAGGACGTTGCGGACGCCCTTGACGCGGCGGATACGGTCGGCCAGGTAGCGGTCGAAGACGCGCACGATGAGCGCCACGTTCGGATTGAGCCGCTGCGCGTCCAGGGCGATCTCGATGTTTTCCAGGTCGTTGTCGGTGACGATCAGCACGGCGCGGGCCGTCTCGATACCCGCCGCACGCAGGCTGGCCTCGGAGCGGGCGTCGCCGAGGACGAAACGGAGCGCCTGCGGTTCGATGGCCGCGCGCCATTCCGGGCGAATGTCGCGCGTGATGACCGCGAACGGCTCGCACAGTTCGCGCAGCAGTTCGACGATGCGATACCCGACATGGCCCAGGCCGCAGACGATCAGATGGTCTTTGAGTTCGGTGGGTGAATCGGCTGGCATGGCTCCGCCCTTGCGCGGCGTTCTTCCTGGCGCTGCGCTGTGTCTATAGTATCGGTTTGCACGTTCGGTGTCAAGGTTTCAACCATGAACCACGCCTATAAAAGGCGTGTCTGGGGGGCGGCAGGGCCGCCAACCGTCCCCCCAGACGGGAAATTCAATGGCCCGTCCGTGAGGACGGTTGGCCGTCAGGCCCACGAGACGGGTCTTTTATAGGCCCGGCTTATCGGCCAGGTTCTTGGAGCGATGCAGGACTGCCCCACGCAGACAGCGAAATCTCCTTCAGAGCCATTCTGTTAGCGAAGCAAGTGGAGTCAAGGAGGGAGGACGATGAGCGTCACGACACTGGAGAAGCTGCCGAAAACGATGCGCGCCGTGCGCTGCCATGCGCCGGAGGACTATCGCCTGGAAGAGGTTCCCACGCCCGCGCCCGGCCCCGGCGAGGTCGTCATCAAGCTGGATGCGTGCGGCGTCTGCGCCTCCGACGTGAAGTGTTTCATCGGCGCGCCGCTCTTCTGGGGCGATGAACACCGCAAGGGGTATGTGCAGGCTCCGGTCACGGCGGGCCACGAACTGATCGGAACCGTCGTCGCGCTCGGCGAAGGCGCGGGCGAGAAGTACGGCCTGCAACTCGGCGACCGGGCCATCTCCGAACAGATCGTGCCGTGCTGGGAGTGCCGCTACTGCCGCACCGGACGCTACTGGCTCTGCAACGTCCACGACATCTACGGCTTCCACACCTACACGCAGGGCGGCATGGCCGACTACATGCTCTTCCCGGCGAAGGCGCTCAACTACAAAGTCCCCGCCGATCTCTCTATCGAGAAAGCCGCGCTTATCGAGCCATTAGCCTGCTCCATGCACGCGGTC
>DASRGL010000272.1:0-11784 GCA_035651115.1 Chthonomonadaceae bacterium | reverse complement strand
GCTGCTTTTGTCTGTGGTTACTGGAGCAGCCTTCGGGCAGGGGGCGCCGACCTATGCGAAAGATATACGGCCCGTGTTGCAGGCGCGCTGCGTCGTCTGCCACAGCCAGGCGAATATCGGCAATGCGATAATCTCCGGCGGCCTGGCCCTCGATTCGTATGCGGCGCTGAAGAAGGGCGTCGTCGGCAAGGCGGGCGCGCGGGCGATCTTCACGGCAGGCAAGAGCGGTGGCAGCGAACTGATGCAGCGGCTGACGGCGACTTCCCCGACCAAACTGATGCCCAAAGGCGGGCCGCCTCTGCCGCCGGCGCAGATCGCGCTCTTCAAGAAGTGGATAGACGGCGGCGCGCTGCCGGGCGACCTGCCGAAGACTTCGAGTGCTGCGCAGCCGTCGCTTGCCTCTTTGCCTATGCCCGCCAACCCAGGCGCGCTGGATGTCCGCCTTGCCACGCTGATCAAACCTACCCCGGATTTAGTCAAGAAAGATATGCCGAAAGATGCGGCGTTCACCTTCGCGCTGAAGGTCGGGCCGCTGCCTGCGATCACGGCGCTGGCGTTCAGCCTGGACGGGAAGCGGCTGGCGGTCGGCGGCTATCGGGCCGTGACGTTGTGGGATACGGCGAAGGGTCAGCCGGAAAAGTGCCTGGTGGGGCTGCCGGGGCCGGTGCAGTCGCTGGCTTTTCGACCGGACGGCGCGCAGTTGGCGGTCGCGGGGGGCGCTCCGGGTGTGGCGGGCGAGGTGCGGGTCTATGATACGAAGACCTGGGCGCTCGTCGGAAAGCCGCTCGGCGGGCATACGGACGTGGTCTATAGCGTGGCCTGGAGTCCCGACGGAACCCGATTGGCGACGGCCAGCCAGGACAAGACGGCGCGGCTCTGGGAGTGGCCCTCCGGCAAGGAGTTACAGGTCTTCCGCGATCACTCGGATGCGGTCACGCGGGTCTGCTTTGCGCCGGATGGCAAGTCGGTCTACACGGCCAGCCAGGATCATAACGTGCGCCGCTTCGACGTGGCGAACGGGCAGGTGATCCGCGCCTTCACGGGGCATGGCGACTCGGTGTTGGCGCTGGCCCTCAGCCCGGACGGGAAGGGCCTCGTCTCTTCCGGGCCGGAGCCGCGCCTGCGCTGGTGGAACGTGGATAGCGGCGACACCTCCCGCTACAGCGACGGACATGGCAGCACGGTCAACGAGATCGTCTTCAGCAAGGACGGCAAGTTCCTCGCCTCCGCCTCCGCCGATGGCACGGTGCGCCTGTGGGATGCCGGAAGCGGGGGACAGCAGCGTGCATTGGCAGGCGCAAGCGACTGGCTCTATAGCGTCGCCCTCAGCCCGGACGGGAAATGGACGGCGGGCGCGGGGGTGGACGGCATCGTGCGGCTGTGGGAGACGGCGAACGGACGGCTGCGCCTGGCGCTGCTGGCCTGGCCTCCCGCCGGGAAAGCGACCACGCCGGAATGGGCCGCTCTCACGCCGGAAGGCTACTACGATGCCTCGCCCGCCTGGGCCAAACTCCTCCGTCCTCTCCTGGCCGGGCAGCCCGTCAAGACGCCTCGCCTGGCCTCCTTCTTCCAGACGCTCCACCAGCCCGCGAACGTCGCCAAATCCTGGCAGGCCGCCGCCCTGGAACCTGCCGCTTTGCCCGCTCCCGCCGCTCCCCCGAACAAGTAGGCTAAGGCTCAGAGTCCGGCGAATGAATTCGCGGCTGGAAAAGCACAAAGTCCGCCTGCGCGGACTCAGCATTTGAGTCGGCGCAGGCCGACTTCGTGCTTTTCCAGGTGCAGTTTTAACTGCCGAGAGAGGTCTTTGTTATGATCGGTAAAACAGTGCTTCGAGTGTTTGTCCTGGGTATGGCGGCAATACTGTTCTCGCTTCAGGGCTTCGGGCGGCAGGCGGCGCGGGCCGACGAGGCGCGTGGGACGGCAAGCAAAGGAATGAGTGAGGCGATGCGGAAGGACTGGCTGGCGCGTTGGGAGAAGAACATCCTCGCGGACGAACGCAATCGCTACTGCGACAAAGAGATGGGCGAGGAGATCGGCTGGCTGGTCAGCCCGTTCACCAACGGCTTCTACTACGGCTACCTGGCGACCCACGACACGCGGTGGATAGATCGGCTGATAGACTGGTCGGACGCCTGGATCAAGCGCGGCATCAAGGAGCCGGACGGCTATATCGGCTGGCCGAAAGACGACGGAGCCAGCGCCTCCGCCGTTCCGGGCCTCTACACCGACAACCTGCTTGGTGAGGCGATGGGTCTGCGACCGGCGGTGCTGATGGCCGACACCATCCTGAAGGCCCCGGCGCTGAAAGCGAAGTACGGCGAGAAGGCCCGCGAATATCTCCGGCTGTCGGAGCAGACGTTCGAGAAGTGGGACAAGCGCGGCTGCTGGCGCGAAGTCCAGAACGGCGGCGTCTGGATCGTTCCGGTGTTCGGGATAGATAAGCAGACCGGCCAGTGGACGGAGGGCTATGCGCGCCGCAACACCGACGGCTTCACGCTGCCCGCCAACAAGCAGAACTTCATTGCGCTCTGGCTCCTCGCCATGTACGATGCCACCAAAAAGCCGGTCTATCGGGAGCGCGCCGCGAAATGGTTTCAGGTGATGAAGTCGCGGATGCGCCTGCGCGAGGCCAGCAAAACCTACGAATGGAACTACTGGGACCCTGCCGGGCCGTGGGACTACAAGCCTGACGGCACGACGAAGCACTGGGTCGGCGTCCATCCGAACGGCGGCTACTACTCCATTGACGCCGAGGGGATCGTGGCCGCCTACGAACACCATCTGGTCTTTACCCGCAGGGAGCTAGACCGGCTCATCGCCACGAACCGGGATTTTATGTGGAACCATCAGGTCGAGGGTGCGAAGTTCCAGCGCATAGATGGCGGCGAACCGGACGAACGCTGGAAGAACGCACCGGGCGTTCTCTGGGACGCGCTGGTTCCCTACGACGCAAGCCTCAGAAAGGTGTTCGAGGCGAACCATAACCCGGCGAGTTGGGGCGGGCTGGCCGCGACGCCCTGGTACATCGCACAGGAGGCGGGCCGTCTTTCAGCAGGTACAGAATAGAACAGTGAGTGAAGATAAAAAAGCAGAGCCTCCCAGGATTGGGAGGCTTGCCAAAATCGCAATGTCCTGATTATAGGCGGGGCCGCCGTCGGTGCAGGGCGAGGCCCAGACTGGAGATGCCAGCGCTCAGGAGCAGGCAAAGAGACCCCGGTTCCGGCACGGCAGGGGTCAGCGCCAGGTCCACCACCCATCCTGGCTCGCGTGTGCCAAATGGAGAAGCGCCGCTGTCTGCGCGCCACAATACGCCCTGCGCCGTCTGCGCGCGTACCAACTGGTCGTTATCGTCCACCGCCGCGTTGAAGCGCAGCACATCGCCCGTCTTGGCCGCAGCAAACCCGCTGCCATCTACCGTATCCAGCAGGCTCAAAGGGATGGCAAACTCGATATTGTACCCGCCTGGAACCAGGCGGGCTGCCGCCGTCCAATCCGCGTTGGTAAAACCCGACGCGGCCGTAAACTTGTCTCCCAGGACATCGCTGATGATCTGAAATCCTTCTTTGCTGCCCGGCAGAAAGTCGTTGGATACGCGGTCGCTATCCAGAAAGACCTCCACAGCGTCGTTCAGGAACGGCGCGTCGGCGTCGGAAGCCTGGTTGTCAATGAACTGGTCGTTGACATGGTAAGCTAAAAAGAGCGTGGTAGCCGTATGCGCGGCATACATGGTAAAGCTCAGGTCGTCGGGTGTCGCCGAGAGTTTGTTGCTGCCGATCCAGAAGCGGCCTGGATTGACATCGCCGACGAAATCCACCGTGAGGCCCGGACTATACTCTATCGTATTGATAAAGCCATCGGCGACCGGGGAGTGGCTCGTAAAGGGAGCCGAAATGGTAAGTGGGGCTTGCGCCAGACTGGAGAGAGGCGTAAACACGACTGCAAAGAAGGCAAATGCGCCCAGTACCGCGCCGCAAGGACGGTGGGACAAGAGTGGCGTGCTGGACATGATCGGGTTCTCCTTTACAGGCTAATGGATTGGTTTACTCCTTTTCAAGACGGATGAGGCCAACAGCGATAGCTGTTAAGAACGCCTGCTTGCAAGATGTATGCCAAATACAGCCAAAATTTCAGTTTTGCTTGTCTCTGCGTGCGCGATTTTGGAAATTACCGGCTGGTTCGGCGCTCTGCGGACAATGAAGGAGAGAGAATGCGAAGGATAGGGAGAGTAGGCTTCCTGCTGGCGCTGCTTGCCGTCGCGCTGCAGCCGCTTCTGTCAGACGCGCAGGGAGCGCCCATCAAAGCGGAGGACAAGAGGATGCCGAAAATCACGGAGGCGCGGGAAGGCGCGTTCCGGTGCGATACCGCTCCGGCGCTGCTGGTCGGGAAGTCGCTGGCCGATTCGCCCGCCTTCCTGCCGTTGCAGGAGCGGCTGCAGAGCCGTTTTCAGGCTACGATGGCCCCGGCGAGGCCAGACGGACAGCTGCCCGGATCGCCCTTTATCCTGATCGGATTGGCGCAGGATCATCCGGCCCTCCGGCAGTTGCTTGCCGACCATCAGGCGAAGCTGCCGAAGGGTGGCCTGGGGCCGGAAGGCTATATACTGGACATCACGCCCGCGCGCGTCCTGATTGCGGCCTCGCAACCGGCGGGCGCGTTCTATGGCGCGCTGGCGCTGCTGGAGAGGGACACCGCCGCCGAGAAGGGATTGACGATCCCCGCCGGTACGGTCGCGGACTGGCCGACGATGGGCTGGCGCGGGATGCATCTCCTGGTCAACTCGCGCGCCGACCTCCCCAACCTGGAAACGCTGATCACCGAGTACCTGCCGCAGTTGCGCCTCAACCAGTTGATCCTGGAGATCAACTACCATTTCCAGTACCGGTCGCACCCGGAGATCACCGAGGGCGATGCGCTGACTCGCGACGACTGCCGCCACCTGAAAGAACTCGCCGACAAGCACTTCGTGCGGCTGATCCCGATGATCAACTGCCTCGGCCACCAGTCCTGGGCGGAGCATACCGCGCAGTTGCTCAAGTCGCACCCGGAGTTCGACGAGACGCCGGACTATCCGGCGGACAACAAAGGCATCTACTGCCGCAGCTGGTGTCCCTCCCACCCGGACATCAACAAGGTCGTGTTCGCCCTGATAGACGAACTCGTAGATGCCTTCGACGCGAAAGCGTTTCATGTCGGCATGGACGAGGTGTTCATCCTGGGCCAGTGTCCGCGCTGTAAAGGCACGGAAAATGCAAGGCTCTTTGCAAAGGCCGTCAACGACCTGCACGGGCATATCGTCGGCGCGCGCAAGCTGCAGATGCTGATGTGGGGCGACCGCTTCCTCGACGGCGACGCCACGAAATACGGCGAGTGGGAGGCCAGCAAGAACGGCACGGCGGCGGCCATAGACCTGGTTCCGAAAGACATCATCCTCTGCGACTGGCACTACGAGACCAGTTACGGCGGCGCTCCCGCGACCTATCCCTCGGTGCGGCTTTTCCAGGACAAGGGCTTTCGCGTCTGGCCGTCCGGCTGGCGCACCGAGGAGAACGTGCGGATGCTGACCGGCTGCGCGCTCCAGAACCAGAGCGACAGGATGGTGGGCTATCTGGCAACGACCTGGTCGGGAGCCGGGAACATCGTCGGCGGTCTGTCGGGCAGCGTGCCGCCTCCGCAGGGCCGGGAAAACAGGGGCGACCTGCCTGCTGCCATCCGCAAAGGGGCGCAGATCGCCTGGGAAGGAAAGGTCGGGACATGAGGCGCGCCTGGGCGCTCATAGGAGTGATGGGGATGCTGCTCAGTGGACAGACGGCAGTGCGGGCCGCACCCGGACCGTTCCGGGCGGCGCTGGCCGACAGCCTGCTGCGCGTGCAGCCGGAGCAGACGCCCCCGACGGCCCGGAGCCTGCGCCTGGCTGCCGCCCGCAACGAGTGGATCGGGTTCCAGGTGATCGTCACGGCGGGCGCGGCGGCCCTGGAAGGGGTGAATGTGACGGTCGCGACGCTGAAAGGGCCGGAAGGCGCGACGCTGCCCGCGCCGCGCCTCTACCGGGAACACTATCTCCAGGTGACGCAGCCGACGCCGCGCTCCAAAGCGCCGCCCGGATGGTGGCCCGATGCCCTGATTCCCTTTGCCATCCCTGCCTCGGAGCGGCTGCCCGGCGCGCCGCGTTTCACCGGAGCGCCGTTCACAGTGCAGGCGGGGCGCAACCAGCCCGTCTATGCCGAACTGCGGATACCGGAGCAGGCGCGGCCCGGTGCATATCGCGGTCAGGTGGTCGTGACGGCGCGCGGCCAGAAGCCCCTGCGAATGCCTCTGCGCCTCACGGTCTGGAACCTCACCCTGCCGCGCACGCCCGCGTGCCAGTCCAATTTCGGCAGCTTCGGGCGGGCGGCGCGACAGGCCGGGCTACGGGCAGACTCCCCGGAGGCCCGCGCGCTGATCCGCCGCTACGAGAACGTACTGATGGCCCACCGCCTGATGCCCGCCATGCCGGAGGGCGCGTCGGTAGCGGCTGGTCCCGATGGCGCGCCCGATCTCTCCGGCCTCCTGCCGATCCTGCGCGACTACTTCGAGACGCGGCACGCCAGCGCGCTGCAACTGCCCCTGCCCATCGCCGCCCCGACAGGAGCCGGGCGGGAGAAGGCGATACACTACCTGCGCAGCTACTATGCGTTTCTGGCCGCGCACGGCTGGGCGGACAGAGCCTATACCTATCTGCTGGACGAGCCGAACGACGCCGACGCCTACGAGCAGGTGCGCAGGTTGGCGGCGATGGTGCGCGAAGCCGACCCGAAGATTCGTTTCCTCTGCACCGAGCAGCCGATCCCGGACGATCCGGCCTGGGGAACGCTGGTCGGCGCGGTCAATCTCTGGTGTCCGCTCTGGGCGCTCTGGGACAACGCCAGCATCCGGGAGCACCTGCGCCAGGGCGAGCAGGTCTGGAGCTACACCGCGCTCTGTCAGGGCAAGGAGGAGACGCCGTTCTGGGAACTGGATTTCCCGCTGCTCAACTATCGTGTGGCCTCCTGGCAGAACTGGATCACCGGCTGCACGGGACTGCTCTACTGGACGACAGTCTATTGGGACAAGACGCCCGATCCCTGGACGAACCCGCGCACCTACAACCAGTTCAATGGCGAGGGGGCGCTGTTCTATCCGGGCCAGGACGCCGGGGTGAACGGCCCGGTCGCCTCGCTGCGCCTGAAGGCGATCCGGGATGGGATGCAGGACTACGATCTCTGCGCGCTGCTGGCGGCGAAGAAAGGCCGGGAGGCCGCAGACGCCATCGTGCGGCAGGTAGCGCGGGACTGGCGCGACTGGGAGAAAGACCCGCAGGCCCTTTTCAAAGCGCGGGAGCGGCTGGCACGGGCGATTTTGCAGGAATAAGGAGCGACCGGGTACAATCGAGAGACAACCGGGGCGAGTACGCGAAAGATTGAACCCCTTCGCTACGCGCCTTCGGCTTAATATCCGCGCGGGCGGATACGGTGCAGATTGGAGTTTATGCGTGTCCACAGGACACCGGGCGGAACGCCACTCAGCGAAGGAATTCATTCCGTCGCCAAACCGGCTTGTCCGCCCCTGAACCTGAGTGTTCGGGGATACCGAGGAAACGAGGAGGGAGACGGCTATGGCGGAAGAAGGCGCGGGCAGCGTCCACTATCTGGAACTGCGGCCCCAGGAGTTTCGCGCGCGTCTGGCGGCGCAGCCGGTCGGCTACCTGCCGATGGGAACGCTCGAATGGCACGGCGAGCAGAACCCGCTCGGCAGCGACGCCCTGATCTCGATGGGCCTGTTCGAGCGCGCCGCACAGCGGTTCGGCGGCATCGTCTTCCCGCCCCTCTTCCTGGGGCCGGATCGCGTCCGCCTGCAATCCGACGGCTCCGTATTGCAGGGCATGGACTACGCGGAGGTCACCACACCGCCCCGCCAACTCGACGGCAGTTGCTACCGCATCGGCGAAGGACTGTTCCTGTCACTGGTGGAGAATGTTCTGGCGCAGGCGAAGCGGGCCGGGTTCCAGGTCATTGTGGCGGACGGACACGGCCCCTCCCGGTGGGCCTTCGGCCATGCCGCCGATGGCTGGGAGCAGGAGTTCGGTCTGAAGCTGGTGAGTGTGTCGCGGGACTTCAAGGAGGGCTGGAAGAGCCAGATGGATCACGCGGCGCGGAACGAAACGTCGCTGATGATGGCGCTGCGTCCCGATCTGGTAGACCTCTCGCGGCTCTCGCCGGATCGTTCGGTCTGGCCGCAGGGCGTCGGCGGGGAAGACCCGCGCGATTCGACGCCGGAGTATGGCGAGGCGTGCCTTGCCGCCAGCCTCGACCTGATCGGCGCGAAGCTGGCCGAGTTGGGATTCGGCCCACCACGCTAATCTTCATGCCCGCCGCCCGCGTGGGATCGAGAGACGTTCCGCGCGGCGGCAGATCGCACTGGAAAGAGGAATCATGAGCAGACTGGTCAGCATCGTTTATAAACCGCAGGACGCTCCGCCTTCCGAGGACGGCTATACCCGCGTCCCCTTGCAGGAGGCGCGGCTTGTCGCCGGGTACGGAATCGAGGGCGACGCCAAAGGCGGCCACCCGGAGCGGCACCTGAACATCATGTCGGCGGAGACCGTGCAGACGCTCGGCGGCGAAGGGTTCCGGACGTCTCCGGGGCAACTGGGCGAGCAACTGCTGCTTTCCGGCGTCGCGGTAGATAGCCTGCCTTTCGGCACGCGCCTTCAGATCGGGGAGGCGGCCTGCGTGGAACTGCGCGAGCCGCGCACGGGCTGCGCCAAATTCGAGCAGCATCAGGACAGGCTGCGCCAGGAGGCTGCCGGACGGCTGGGCAGGATGGCGCAGGTCGTGGAGAGCGGGGTGATTCGGGTTGGCGATCCGGTGAAGGTGCTGTAAGAAGGTTGGGCGCGGCCTTCAAAGGCCGGTCTGGAATTGCCAAGCCTGCCTGTGCAGGTTCCCATTCCCTCCCCCTGTTCTTGGGGGGAGAGTTGGGGAGGGGGCCGAGTCCAGACACGGGGTTGGGAACCCCGTGTCTGGACTGCCTCCTACCTTCCGGCAGGAGGCGGGTAGAAGGAACTGCGCCGAAACTATTTTACGGCGGCGCGGCGGCGAAGTAGAGCCGTTCCGCTCACGCCCAGGCCGCAAAGCAACGCCCAGGTTCCCGGCTCTGGCACGCTGGGATCTCCGGTTCCGTGCGTCTCAGGATCATAGGTCGAGACATCCAGAATACGTATCTGCTTGAAGAGATCGAAGCCGCCTGGCGCATTGACCGTCACTTTGGAGATGTAGTAGCCCGCATCCGCTGTCAGTTCGAAGCGGTTTTCTCCGTTGCCCAGGCTCAGGACGTTGTTGAGCAGCAGCGTGCCGCTCGTGGTTCCGACATAGTCAATGGCAAGCGAGAGATCGCCCGTGCCGTCCTGCGGGTTCGCGGTGAAACGCTGGAAGACGCGGGGCAGGCTGCCGTCCGGGTCCAGATCAATCGCGATGTTGTTGATCAAGCCATCCACCGCCTCGAAACTGGCCTGTCCGATGCCCTGCGAGTTGAGCAGTTCGCTCGACGTGACGTTGACGATATCGAGGCCGTTATCAATGTTGGCCGTCACGGACATCGTGTTGTCCTGGTCGGAGCCGATATTGACGTTGCCCGAGCCGCCGCCGAACCCGCCGGTTCCAAAAGAGACCTGGGCCTGCGCCGGAACGAGAGCGACCAGGCCAAGCGCGGCCAGGGCCGCGAAAGTTGTCAAAGAACGGTATCGTTTCATTGGTTACTGCCTTTCCTGCCTACTGCCAGCCAGCAGACATTCGATAGCTGACTGCTTCCTGGAAGTGCAAGTCCGATGCCAATGGAGGCCGTTCGCCGGAAAACCGGCAAGCGTTTCAGGCAAGAGGACAGCAAGCCAATCGTAGCGGAGTGTGACCATGCCTACCTATCGAGCCTTTTTCAGCTTTCTGCTTGGGTCTGTTTGTGTTGTCGGACTGGCGCGGCCTGCGGCGGCGCAGACCTCCTTTGTCATGCTCGGCAGCACGTTCCCGACCGGCGTGCAGCGCGGCAAGACAACCGAGGTGACTGTCCGCGCGGGCGGCAACGGCGGCGCCAACCTCTACGGCGCGTACAAGGCGCTCTTCGAGGGCGAGGGAGTCCAGGCCGAGATCGTGCCGCCGGAGAAGGGCTGGCCCGCCAAAGACCCCAAAAAGCCCTGGGACCTGCCCGGCGTCGGCGAGGTGAAGATGAAAGTGACCGTCGCGGCGGACGCGCCCCTCGGCGTGCGGGAGTTCCGCGTGGCGACGGCGCGCATGGGCATCTCCTCCGTCGGGCAGTTGGTCATCGGGGATGAGCCGGAAGTCGTCTCGCCGGACACGAACCGGGACATCGAACACGCGCTGCCCGTCACGCTGCCCTGTGTCGCCAACGGGCGGCTGAAGAACGGCGAGCAGGTAGACAACTACAGGCTCAAGGTGGAGGCCGGGCAGGAAGTCGTGTTCGCCGTTCTCTGCGCCCGCCTGCAGGACAAGGTCCACGATCTGCAGGAACATGCCGATCCGCTTCTCATCCTGCGCGACCTGAGCGGCAGCGAGCTGGCCCGCAATGACGACTACTATCGCGCCGACCCGATGCTCCACTACAAGTTCGACAAGGCGGGCGAGTATGTCATTCAGATACGCGACGTGAACTATCACGGCAACGAACACTGGGTCTATCGCCTGACCATGACCTCCCGCCCCTACGTCGTCGCCGTCGTGCCGTGCGCCGTGCGCCCCGGCCAGAGCTACGAACTGCATGTCACCGGGTTCAATCTCGGCGGCGCGCAGACCGTCCATCTCGATGTTCCGCCTACCGCGCCGCCCGGCGAATGGCAGACGTCGCTGAAATTCCCGAACGGAACCTCGAATCTCGTCTCGCTGCTCGTCTCCGAGGCTCCGCAGGCCGCCATCGAGGGCCAGCCGAATGCCCGCGCGGGCAGCCAGGCCGTCACCGCCGCCCTCCCCAATGCCCAGCGCCCAACGCCTGACGCCCACCGCCTCTCCCTTCCGGGCGGCGTCAACTCCTGGCTGTCGGCAGAGGGGCAGCGCGACCGCTACGCCTTCCACGCGAAGAAAGACGAAGCCTGGGCCTTCGAGGTCATGTCTCGGCGGCTCGACTCCGAAATGGACTCCGAACTGACCCTGCGGAACGCCAAAGGCGATGTGCTGGCCTCCAATGACGATGCGCTCGGCAAGGACTCGCGTCTCGAATGGAAGGCTCCCGAAGACGGCGACTACACCCTCGAAGTGCGCGATGTGGCCGGACGCTTCGGCCCGACCTATTTCTACAACCTGACCGCGACGCGGCTGCTGCCCGACTTCCGCCTGAAATGCGACCCCGACCGCGCCCTGATCGCGCCGGGCAATCGCACCAGCTGGTACGTGCAGGTCGAGCGCAGGAACGGGTTCGCCGGGCCGGTCGCGGTCGAAGTCAAGGGGCTGCCCGCCGGAGTGTCCGTCACGCCGCTGACCATCCCGCCGGAACTCTCGACCGGCACGCTGATCCTCTCCGCCGCGCCGGACGCCAAGATAGATGCCGCCTCAGTGCAGGTCGTCGGGAAGGCCGAACTGCCCGGCGCGGACGGCAAGCCGGTCACGGTCAGCCGTGTCGCCCGCCCGCTCACGGAGATATACATTCCCGGCGGCGGGCGCGGCCTGCTGGAAGTGGACACGCAGGGCGTGGCCGTCACCGAAACGAACGACCTGGAGGTTTCCACGAACACGCAGACGGTGACGCTGGCTCCGGGCGGCACGGTCAAAA
>DASRGL010000271.1:0-5657 GCA_035651115.1 Chthonomonadaceae bacterium | reverse complement strand
CTTGATGGGCTGGAACTCGCCTCGGATCTCGGCAGGCGCCTCCCTCTTCAAGTCGAACATATCCTGATGGGCCGGGCCGCCGGGCAGGAAGATCATGATGATGGCCTTGTGGGAGCCGCGAATGCCCGCCTGGGCTTCCAGGGACAGCAAGTCCAGCAGGCTCAGGCCGCCAAGAGCCAGCCCGCCGATCTTCAAAAACTCCCGTCGGGAGAGGCCGTCGCAGAATGACTGTCTGTCCCCGCGTATCGTCAGCACGTTCTCTTCTCCTCTGCGCCCTGTATCGTACCGCCCGTTCGGTATCCGCACCGCACACCGGTATTGTACGCCACAGGGCGGTTTTCCTGCAAGGATTTTGGCCCTCATCCCCCCGTCCCCCTTCTCCCAACGCTGTGGGAGAAGGGGGAGCGCGAAACTCTCAGCGTTCACGCTCCTTCCAACTCGTGCTGGAGTAGAAAGAGAAGAAGATGCCTGCGCTATAGTCACCCCTCTCCCGCAGTGTGGGAGAGGGGACGGGGGTGAGGGCTACTACGCAGTTCCCGTGCGGTCATCGTCGAGGCCGGGCAGATGGCCGACCTGCCAGCCCGCGTTGTTGTGGAAGTCGGCGACCGCCGTTCCCGGCGGCACGAGTTCATCCAGCGCGGACAGGAGCGAATCCGGCAAAGACAGTTCGGCGGCGGGCAGCAGGTCGGTGAACTGCTCCATCGTGCGCGGGCCGATGATAGGCGCGGTGACGAGCGGGCGGCTTCGCACCCAGGCGATGGCGACCTGCGCGGGCGACAGGCCATGCTCCCGCGCCAGATTCGTAAAGGCCAGCGAGACCTCCGCCGCATTGCGGTTGATTCGCTGCCGCCACATGGCGTTGCGAGCGACGCGCGAGCCTTCCGGCAGGCTCTCGGCAGCGACCTGCCCGTACTTGCCTGTGAGTTGCCCCCCTGCCAGAGGCGACCAGGCGATCACTCCCCAACCCGCCTGCGCGAGAAATCCGGCCCGGTCGTTCTCGATGCGCCGATCCAGCAGATTGTAAGGAGCCTGCTCGCAGACCGGCTCGACCCAGTTCCGCATTTTCGCCCGCCAGTAGGCGTCGGCCATCTGCCAGCTTGCGAAGGTGCTGGTTCCGTAGTAGCGGATCTTGCCCTCGCGCGTCAGCGTGTCCAGGGTCTCCAGCGTCTCATCCAGCGGCGTGGTCGGATCGTAGCGATGCATCTGGTAGAGGTCTATGTAGTCGGTCTGCAAGCGGCGCAGGCTGGCTTCGACGGCAGCGCGGATGTGCCGCCGGGAGAGGCCGCGATCGTTCGGCCCCGGCCCCATCGCGCCGTGGACTTTGGTCGCCAGCACGATGTCGTCCCGGAAACCGAACGTGCGGAACGCTTTGCCGAGTATCTCCTCGCTGCGCCCCTGCGAATAGACATCGGCCGTATCCCAGAAGGTCACTCCGGCCTCGTGCGCCGCCTTCAGGATCGCCAGCGAGTCCGGCTCGCTGGTGGATTCGCCGAAATTCATGCAGCCCAGGCAGAGAACGCTGACTTTCAGTCCGGACTTGCCCAGAGACACGGTCGGTATCATAGAGTCTCCTTTCTCGATGGCAACGCGGGGTTGAAACCCCGGTCTGGAGTTGCGAAGCCTGCCTGCGCAGGCTGGAGTCCGCCCGGAATCACCTGGCTCCCTCGTGGCGCGCGGTCAGGGCGAGCAGGCTGCCGAGCAGGAGCGATCCGGCCAGGAAGAGCAGCCCGCCCGCAAAGCTGTGCGTCGTGTCCTTGATCCAGCCGACCAGGTACGGCCCGACGAACCCGCCCAGGTTGCCCACCGAGTTGATGAGCGCGATGCCGCCAGCCGCCGCCGTGCCGCTCAGAAAGGCGGTCGGCAGCGACCAGAACGGGCCGAGCGTGGCCCACATGCCCGGCGCGGCCACCACGAGCGCCACGAGAGTCAGGCCCGGCGAGAGGTTCGGAACGGCGCTGGCAGCCAGTCCTGCCGCGCCGATGAAGGCCGGGATCGCGATATGCTTGCGGCGCTCTCCCGTCTCATCGGAGTGCTGGCCGTTCAGCACCATCCCGACCGCCGCGCCGATATAGGGGATCGCCGCCAGCAGGCCCACCTGCCAGTTCTGTAGCCCGGAGAAGTTCTTGATGATGGTGGGCATCCAGAGCGTGATGCCGTACATCCCGACGACCAGCAGGAAGTAGAGCAGGCTGAGCCGCCAGACCATCGGGTTGCCCAACGCCTTGCGCAAGGTGAAGTGGCCGAGGCTCTCTTTGTAGCGGCGTTCGATCTCCAGTCGCTCCGTCACCCATTCGCGCTCCTCCGGCCGCAGCCAGCGCGCCTGCTGCGGCCCGTCGGGCAGATAGAGGAGAACGACGAACCCCAGCAGCACGGCAGGAAGTCCTTCCAGCAGGAAAAGCCACTGCCAGCCGTCCAGTCTGCCCAGGCCGTGCAGAGTGAGCAGCGCGCCGGAGATCGGCGACCCGATGACGTTCGAGATGGCCGTCGCGGTCATGAAGAGCGCGATGATGCGCGCCCGCTCTGCCGCCGTGAACCAGTAGGTCAGATAGAGGATGATGCCGGGAAAGAAGCCCGCTTCGGCCA
This sequence comes from Chthonomonadaceae bacterium, assembly GCA_035651115.1. Lineage (GTDB taxonomy): Bacteria > Armatimonadota > Chthonomonadetes > Chthonomonadales > Chthonomonadaceae > DASRGL01. The sequence continues at coordinate 3,074 of DASRGL010000271.1, read as the reverse complement.
GGCCGAGCAGGAAGCGCAGGGAGTAGAAGCTGAAGGCAGAGCGCGTGAACGCCATCGCCATCGCGAGGAGGCCCCAGGTAAACATGATGCGCGCGATCCAGCGCCGCGCGCCGACACGCTCCAGGATCAGATTGCTGGGAATCTCGAACAGGAAGTAGCCGAGAAAGAAGATGCCCGCGCCGAACCCATAGACCTGTTCGCTGAAACCGAGCGCTTGATTCATCTGCAATTTGGCAAAGCCGACGTTGACGCGATCCAGATAGGCAACGATGTAGAGCAGGAACAGGAACGGGATCAGCCGTCCCGTGAGCTTGCGCAGTATCGCTCCTTCGGAAACCTGTGGCATTCTTTTCTCCCCGGCGAGATGTCGCGGCGTTCACACGCCCATTATAAGCGGGCGGCAGCGCGCCGTCAAGAGAGCCAGGGAAAGCAATGCAAATATGGCAGGAATTGACGGTATACGCGGAGAATAGAGCGGCTCAGGCGCCGCATTCGCCGGGGATCGAGAAGAGGAGACTGTTTTCGGACTCCTTTCTGCCCGCTTGAATGCCGATACAGGATTCAGGCATCCCGGACGCTGCCTGTCACTCCCCTTCACCAGCGAAGGAACGTCGAACGCAGATCGCGAGGTCCTCCGTGAACGCATTCCGTCTCACCCAGGCCCATTAAGAAGCCGTCGTCTCCGCTCCCTGCGCTCTCTATCGCAGCGTCGTGCCGGACCTGCTTTTCGAGGACGTGCAGGAGGCGCGCATCTTCCCGCAGAAGGCCGTCAGCTTCACCTACAAGGCTTTCGGCACGCTGCTGGCCGCGCTGCAAGGCGCGCCGATCCGTCACCTGCACTTCACGGGCGGGGAGGCGACGCTGGTGCGCGACCTGCCGCGCATGTTGGGCCTTGCCAGGGAGTGGGGCGTCGAGCGGCTGAGTATCACGTCGAACGGCACGCTGCGCCTCTCCCTCCCCGGCGTGACGCTGCGCACTCCGGGCCGGTCGTCCGGCTGCAAGCCCTGCATGTTCCCGATCTGGACGCCTGGCAGACAGAGTCGCGCCTCCTGGATACGCTCCTGCACGCCTCGAAACCGTAAAAAGAAGGAATCCACGCAGGGCGCGAAGGAACACGAAGCCGGAGACACTCAGGAACAAGGAGAGAGCGATTCGATGAACCGACCACCCGCCGAGTATACCCCGGTACGCCCCGACGTGATGCGTGATTTTATCCGTACTGTGTTTGAGAAAGCTGGCGTTCCCGCCGAGAAAGCGGCCTTCCTGACCGAATGCCTGGTAGACAACGACCTCCGGGGCGTGTTCAGTCACGGCACGCGGCAGACGCCCCACTATGTCAGCCATTTTCAGAAGGGGGAACTGACGCCCGATCCCGACGTGCAGGTCGTGGAGGAGTCGCCGACGACCGCGATTGTGGACGGCGGCGGCGGGCTGGGCTACTATCCGGCGCACCGGCTGGCGCACCTGCTCATTCCGAAAGCGCAGCAGATGGGCATCGCCGTCGGCATCACGCGCAATCACGGGCATATCGGCGCGGCGGGCATCTACGCCCGCATTCCCCTGGAACACGATCTGTTCTGCTATGTCACGTCCGGCCATCAGTTGAACCTCCAGCCTGGCCACAGCGTTCTGCACGCCGCAGGCGGCTCCCCGATGGCCTTCGGCCTGCCGACCGGAGAGGAACCGCCGTTTGTGCTGGACTTCGGCGCGATGCACGATCTCTACGCGAGTTCCGAGCATGTGGAGCAGATGATCGCGCTGGCCCCCAGCACAGTTTTTCGCAGCTTCGGCCTGGGATGCGTCTGCCAGGCGCTCGGCGGGTTTCTGTGCGGCGTGCCGGTAGACCCGGCAAGGGCGCTGCGACAGTGGAGCGGGGCCAACCAGGGCAGCTTTATCATCGTCGTGGACCCGAACCGTTTTCTGCCCATCGCGCAGTTCAAGGCGGAGATGGACGAGTACGCGCGGAAGGTGCGGCAGATGCAGCCTTTGAAGGGATACGACAGGGCGCTGCTGGCGGGGGCGTTGGAGTGGGAGCGGGCGCAGAAGTTTGCGGCAGAGGGCATCCCGGTCGGGCCGCGACACGCGGAGGCGCTGAGGCGGCTGGCGGCGGAGTTCCATCTGACCTCGCCCGTCTAGGCCCGGAGCGCGCTTATGCCGACGAACAAGGTGTCTCGCGCCCAGTCCGAACCCTTGAATGCGGAGGATGCGGCCCTCTCCGCGCTCTACGGGCGGGTAGAGGAACTGGCTAATGTCCTCGATCAGGAGGAGGCTGCGCCCTCGCCTTTCGCGCAGCAGCTTGGGGGTCTGCTGTCCTGCCTGGAAACCGATTCGGGCCTGACCGGACTTCTGGACGCCCTTCCCGGTCTGCTCGGCAGCGGCCTGGTGCTGCATTCGGCCTTCTCGCGCATGTTTCCTCAAGCGTCGCGGCCTGTGATCTCCTCTGTCCCTTATAAGCCTTCCCCTGATGTGACTCCGCGTGAACAGGAGGTCTTACGGGAATTAGCGAAGGGCCACAGCCGCAAGCAGATCGCCCATCATCTCGGACGCAGGGAACATACCATCAAGAAGCACCTGGAAAGCCTGCGCGTCAAACTGGAGGCGGAGAGCCAGCACGAACTGCTGATCAAAGCACAGGCTTATGGGCAGATGTCCTTTGACCTGATAGACTTTCTCGGCAAGGCGGCTACGCGGAAAGACCTGGACCTGCAGGGACTGAGCTACTTCCTTATGGAGACTCTGGAAGGGCCGTCGCTTGCAAATAATCCACTTCTGGGGCGTTTGAGCGAGCTCGGACTGCTTCTGTTCGTTGTCTCCATCCTGGCCGCAGGCGAGAAGGAATCTCGCCTGGATTATAGCCGGCGAGGACAGCGGGGGCAGGTATTAGAGTATACGCCCGAAGGCAGGTTTGTGCGCGTGCTGATGAAGGGTCTCAATACTCCGGAGGGACTGGCTATCGCGCCAATGGCCGGAGGCAAGCAGGGCTTTCCGCCCGGCAGCCTCTATGTGCTGGACAATTCCAAAGAGGTCACGCTGCATGATGGCGTAATCCATCGGCTATCCCCGGAGGGTCACCT
>DASRGL010000270.1:0-6913 GCA_035651115.1 Chthonomonadaceae bacterium | reverse complement strand
GGTTTACCCTCACCCCCGGCCCCTCTCCCTTCAAGGGAGAGGGGCGACAAATCCAAATCTTTGCTCTCTACCCCAGCCTGAGTAGGACGCATGAAGGTGTGTTTCGCTCCCCTCTCCCTTGAAGGGAGAGGGGCCGGGGGTGAGGGTGAACACGAGGTTGGGTCACCGCCGAAAAGCCCGGATTCCAACCGCGAGAGGACGGGCGGGCGGATGTCGAGGCGCGGGGGAAGCGTCTCCTCGTGCGTGGCAAACTCGGCGCGCAAATGGTGGAGAGTGCGTTCCGGGGCGGCGAAGAGGAGCGGGCGGGCCGGATCGTAGGGCAGCGTGACGGCGACGGCGACCTCCGGCTTGCCGAGCGCGACGCCGCGCCCGGCGATGGCAGCCAGCAGCGCGCGCTGCGCCCGGTTGAAGCGATAGAAGCCATCTACGAGGAGTTGATCGGCGTGGTAGGGAAGCGGCGCGGCGTTCTCGGCGACCCGCGCGGCGGCGCGGCAGAGCCGATCTTCCTCGTCGTGGAGGCGGTTCTGCGTCAGGAAGGTCTGGTAGGCGCGGAAGAGGCGGGCCAGTTCGCGGGCCTTGACGGGGAAATGCGGATCGTCGAGAAGTTCCGAAGCCGCAGTCGCGCCCTGTTCCAGCGCGTCCGGCGTGATGAGCGCCAGTTTCCATTCCCGGATGCGTTCGGCCAGCGCGCCCACGAAACCGGGCGCTTCCAGCATCCGACCGAGAAAGTCGTCGGCGCGGAGCGTGCGCGGCAGGAGTTCGGCCAGGATGAGGCGCTGGAAGGCGCGTCCGATGGTGCGGGAGCCGTCGTCGGGGGCTGCCTTGCCGATCTCAGCGACCAGGCTGTGGAAGGAGAATATCTGGCCGCGCACCTCCTTGTCGGACTGGCCGCTGCGGGCGGCGATCTGCGCGGCGCGCGTCTCGGCCTGATCCGGCGAAGAGACGACCAGCAACGCGCGCCCGTCGCAGTTCAGGAAGCGTGCGAGTACCCACTCGGTCTTGCCCGCTCCGGCAGGGCCAAGCACGAGCGTCAGCGGCGGGCGAAGGCGCTCTTCAGCATGGGCTTCCGGCATCAAGCAGGCATCACTCTCCTCTCATTTGCGCGAGATGTATGGCTCGTCGCGGCGATAGAAGCGCCAGGGCAGTTCCACGCCCTGCGCGATGCCGATGCGCGGCGTGGCGACGATGGCAGCTGCATCGGGCGGGCCGTCGGGCGCGGCGGCGATCCAGAGGCGACCCTGTTCCGTCAAATCTGTGCCGTTCAAGGCGCGATTCAGACCGAACGCCTGGCAGAGTTTGCCCGGCCCGCCGCACAGCGCGCGTCCGAGCCGGATACGCGCCGCTTCGCTGTCCGACGAAAGAGAGAGCGCAGCGGCGGCAGGGCCGCGCCGCCGCTGCATGAGTTCCAGGCCCGCCAGCGGTTCCAGCGCGCGGATCAGCACGGCCTCGCCCCGGCCTTCCGGCGCGGTGACAGCGTTGAAACAGTGGTGCATCCCGTAGGTAAAGTAGATATAGGCGTGTCCCGGCGGGCCGAACATCGTCGCGTTGCGCGCCGTCTGGCCGCGAAAGGCATGGCAGGCGGGATCGTCGTGCGTATAGGCTTCCGTCTCCGTGATGCGCCCGGCCAGCAGTCCCTCCGGGCTATCATGGACGAGAATGCAGTCGAGCAGCGAACGGGCTACCGTCAGCGTGCCTTGCCGATAGAAGTCGCGCGGCAACGACGCTCCGCACGCAGCCGCCGTTGCCGCCTTATCCATGCGGCTCCCCTTCCACCGCGAACACGCCCAAACCTTCCGCCGCCCGAAGCATCTGTGCGGCATCCTCCACCTTGATCGAAGTTCCCTCCAGATCCGCCAGACCGCCCGCTCCCACCATCGCCACGAACGCCTCCACGCCGGTGATCGCGAACTCCGTTTCCAGCAGGCGCACCAGGCGAGGCGTCAGGCCCGACACGCGCAGCAGCGCCCGAATCCCCTCCGGCGTCTCCGTCTTCAGCCGCTCGTAAAGCTGGCACGTCCCGGTCTGCAAAATCTCTCCGATCTTGCCCGCAATCGCCGCGCCGACGCCGGGCAGCGTCTCCAACTCCCCGCGCGCCGCGATGTCTGCCAGAGGCTCTTCCAGCGCGCTCAGGATCAGCGCGGCCCGGTAGTACGCCCGCACTTTGAACGTACTCTCGTCCCGATAGGACATGATTTCCGCGATGCGCAGAAAGATTCGCGCGACTTCCATGTTGGACATTAGCCCTCCTCCCTGGCCCTCCCCCCAAGAACAGAGGGAGGGAACGTGCAGTTTGCAGGCTTTTCCGTCCTTTCGCACTCTGTCATGAGTTGGAAGAATGGGACAGACCTATGCTCTCGCTCCCCTCCCCCTGTTCTTGGGGGGAGGGCCAGGGAGGAGGGCTATACCGGAATGAAATAGAACGCCAGCGCCAGGATGATGTAGGCTGCAAGCAACTGCGCGCCCTCCAGCCAGTGGCATTTGCCGTCCAGAGAGATCAGCGCGGCGATGGCGACAGCAGCGGTGACGGCGATCAGCTCGAAATTGATGTAGAGGACGGTGATCGGATGCCCCGTCAGCCAGCCGACGAACACCAGCACCGGCGCAACGAACAGCGCGATCTGCGTGCTGGACGAGGTCGCTATGTTCAGGCTGATGTCCATTTTGTTGCGCAGGGCCATCAGCACGGCGGCGCTGTGTTCGGCGGCGTTGCCGATGATCGGCACGACGATGACGCCGATAAAGAGCGGGCTGACCCGCCACTGCTTCACGACCGGGTCAATGCTATGCACCAGGAATTCACTCTCGATGACCACGCCGATGGTCGCGGCCAGCAGCGCCAGCGCGGCCTTGCCCTGCGACCAGTGCGGCTTTTCCGCCTCCTCCTCTTCCCCTTCGCGAAACAGGCTCTCATGCGTCTTCAGAGAGAAGAGCAGGCTGCCGAGGTAGAGAACGAGCAGCACGCCCGCCACGCCCAGGCTCAGAGACTCCACCTGGGGGTTCTTGAACGGGTCTTCGCTCATCCCCGGCACATTCCGCACGAACAGCGCCGGAACCATCAGCGAGACGACAGCCATCACCAGCATCGTCGCGTGCATCCCGGCCATGTCCTGGTTGAACGACTGGACCTTGTACTTCAGCCCTCCGACGAAGATGGAAAGGCCCAGCACCAGCAGGATATTGCCGACGATGGAGCCGACGATCGAGGCTTTGACGACCTCGATCTGGCCGTTGTTGAGCGCGACGAGCGCGATGATCAGTTCGGCGGCGTTCCCGAAGGTCGCGTTGAGCAGTCCTCCGACCGACGGGCCGCGATATTTGGCGAGTTCTTCTGTTCCCTGCCCCATAAACCCGGCCAGCGGCACGATGGCAAGACAGGAGATGATGAACATCAGGGCCGGGGCATGAGTCGTATAGTTCAACACGATACTGACCGGGATCAGAATCAGCATCGCCAGCATCCAGCGCATTCGGGGTCGTCTACTCCTTCGGGGAGGCCGCTTCCGGCGTATTGCCGCTCGTTTCCACGCCTGTTGGGAGTTTTCCTGCCTGTGAACGCGCCTTTTCCTGCCCTCATCCCCCGTCCCTTTCTCCCACGTTGCGGAAGAAGGGGAGGCTGAACGTTCCCCTCTCCCACGCTGTGGAAGAGAGGCCAGAGGTGAGGGCAGGCAGGAGATTGCCGAGACCCGCGCGAACTCAATAGAGATCGAACCCCCGCAGGAGGTGCAGGAGCATGGAGCCGTCCCCGACTTCGACCGGAGCCGCCGAACCCGCACGCAGATCGGCCTCTCTTCGGCCCTGGATTCTGCTGGGCGTGCTGCTGGCGCTGACCGCCGTTGCAGTCGGGCTGCACCTGCGCCGGAACAGGCCGCCCGACCCGCTGCGCGACGACATCGAATCGGCGAGCGGCGCGCTGGCCGATGTCCTGGAGAAGACCCCGGAGGCGCAGCGCACCCCGCTCCTTCTCAGGCATGTGCAGGATCCCAGTCCGGGCCTGCGCGCGGCGGCGGTAGACGCCCTGAGCCATGCGCCGACGCCGGAGGCGCTCGACGCTATCGAGAAGGCGCTGGCCGATTCCTCCTCGCTTGTGCGCGTGCGCGCGGTCGAGGCGCTGTGGCCCGTCGCGCCGGAACGCGGGCTGCGCCTGCTGCTGGCCGGGGTGCATGATGAGGACACCTGGGTGCGCGAAACGGCCATCACGCAGTTGTCTCTCTGCATCAAAAAGCCGGGGATAGACGGCAAAGACGCGATTCCGACGCTGATCTCGGCGCTGGACGATTCGGAGAACGTCCTCCCGACGACCGCGATGAACATTCTGCGCAAGCTGACGGGACAGCCCTGGCGCATCCGGCTGGAGACCTCCCCGGCAGCGCGGCAGGCGGCGGTCCGGCACTGGAAAGACTGGTGGCAAGCCAATCAGGGCCGCTATGCGATTCCGCCGGAGTTCGCCAACGTCGCGCCCGTCCATCCGACCCGCGCCGACCCCGCCCCGGATTTCGCCCTGCGGGACATCGAGGGCCATCCGGTCAGCCTGGAGGGGCAGCGCGGCAAGGTGACACTGCTCAACTTCTGGGGTTCCTGGTGCGGGCCGTGCCAGGTCGAGGTTCCTGCGCTGGCGCAACTGGACAGGACCTATCGAGCGCGCGGCCTGGACATCATCGGCGTTGCGGTGGATGAACAGCATGGGACGGAGGGGCTGCGCCGCTGGTGCAGGGCGCATGGCGTGGAGTATCGGCAGACGCTGGCGACCGACGCCATTCGCGACGCCTACGGCCATATCGAGGAGGTTCCTGTCTCCGTGCTGCTGGATAAGCAGGGCCGGATTCGCTATCGTTGGGACGGGGATCGGGACTATCGCACTTTCCGCGCGGCGGTCGAGCGGCTGGTGCAGGAGTGACGAGTCCATGAGAGCGGGCGTGCTGACAATCAGCGATGGGTGCGCGCGGGGCGAGCGTGAGGACACGTCCGGGCAGATATTGGCGGAAACGCTGGAAGCGAACGGCTACGAGATCGCGGCGCGGGCCGTCGTGCCGGACGACGCGCTGACCATTACCGAGACGCTGTTCGGCTGGTGCGGCGAACACTGCGACCTGATCATGACGACGGGCGGAACCGGCTTCGCGCCCCGCGACATCACGCCGGAAGCCACGCGCCGCGTCATCGAGCGGGAAGCGCCTGGCCTGGCCGAACTGCTGCGCTGGACCGGCTACCAGAAATTTCCGCGCGCCGTGCTGTCACGCGGGCTGGCAGGCATTCACGGGCGCACCCTGATCATCAATCTGCCCGGCAGTCCCGGCGGCGTTCGCGACGGCCTGGAAGTCCTGCTGCCGCTCCTGCCGCACGCCCTCGCCCTGATTAAAGACGAGCCGGTAGACCATACACCCGGAATGGCTCCTGCCCTCACCCCCGTCCCCTCTCCCACGCTGCGGGAGAGGGGAGAGGCTAATTCCGGGCTTTCGCCTTCCTCCACACTCCAGCAGAATGAGAAAGAGAGGGAAACGCCTCTGCTACAGGCTCCCCTCTCCCGCAGTGTGGGAGAGGGGACGGGGGTGAGGGTGGATTCCCCTACACCCAACACCATCGCCGTGCTGGAAACGAATCTGGACGACTTCCTGCCGGAGTTCTACGAGGCGCTGATGGAGCGGCTGTTCGCGGCGGGCGCGGTGGATGTGTTCCTGTCGCCGATCCAGATGAAGAAGAACCGCCCGGCCACCCTGCTGACGGTACTCGCGCCGCCGGAGAAGGCCGAGGAGATCGCGCAGATTCTGTTCATGGAGACGACCACGCTCGGCGTCCGGCATACCACGATGGAGCGGTTCACGCTCGAACGCCGCTGGGAGACGGTCGAAACGGCCTACGGCCCCATCCGCATCAAGGTCGGCAGTTGGCGCGGCGTGGAGACGACGGCCTCGCCCGAATACGAGGACGTGAAAGCCGCCGCCCTCGCCCACAACGTTCCCGTCAAGACCGTCTACGCCGCCGCTCAGCGCGCTTACGAAACCTGACTCCCCTTCCCTCGTAGGGAAGGGGCCGGGGGTCAGGGCGGTATTGACAAACGTCTGGCCCTCGGCTATACTTGGCAGAAACCTCGCGGGCGGCGCGGATCGCCCGCACACCCCTTTTCTCTGGAGGCACTTGCGTGAGCAACTCCCGCGTACAACCGAAAGCCAACGCGCCCTACATCGTGGGCGTAGACCTGGGCGGCACGAACGTCCGCGCCGCCGTGCTGGATAGAAACGATAAGATTTTAGGGCGGGCCGAGAACTCCTCAGATGCCAAATCGGGTGTCGCGCGCACAGTGGCGCGGATCGGGGAGGCCGTGCGCGGCGCGGCGGCTGCAGCAAAGGTCTCTATAGACGACATCGGGGCCATCGGGATCGCCGTGCCGGGCCATATTGACGTGCCGAACGGCATCGTGCGCTGGGCGCCCAATTTCGGCGATAACGTCGGCGACCAGTACATTCCCTACAAAGACGTCCCCCTGCGCGAACTCGTCGAAAAAGAACTCGGCATCGCGATGGTCATGGACAACGACGCCAACGTGGCGGCGCTCGGCGAGTTCCGGTACGGGGCTGGGCGCGGCACGCGCCATCTGGTCATGTTCACGCTCGGCACGGGCATCGGCGGCGGCATCATCATCGAGGGCCAGGTGCTGCGCGGCGCGACCGGCGGCGCGGCGGAGGTCGGGCATATCATCATCGCGGACGGCAAGGGCGGCAGCCCGAACGGGCCGCATGGCCGCCTGGAGACGCTGGCCGGGCGCGATCCCATCAGCGAACGCGCTGCGCTGGCGCTCGAATCGGGCCGCGACTCGATCCTGTGGAAGTATGTCACCGGGCCGGACGCTTTGCAGCAATATCTCACCCCGGCGCGCATTGACGAGGCGGCGGAGGCGGGCGACGCGGTCGCTATCGAA
>DASRGL010000269.1:0-7638 GCA_035651115.1 Chthonomonadaceae bacterium | reverse complement strand
AGGTCGGCGGCGTGGGCATGGTCGCCGATGACGTGGTCAATGGCGCTGCCCGCCGAACTCTGCCCGCCCTCCGTCAGCCACATGCCCGGAACCATCGCGCCGTAGTACGGCCCCCAGATGCCGGTGATATATTTCGGTTCGCGGGAGACGGCCATGTGGCAGTTGCTCGTGCCGCCGATGAGCGCCAGCGCGGTCTCTAGCCGGCTCAAATCCTGTCCCGACTGGCCTTTCCAGATGGCTCCGAGCAGGCCCAGTCCGCCCGCGTGCGCGTCTATGATGCCGATGCCGACGGCGCAGTTCGTGGTCAGGCCCAGTTCGGCGGCGGCCTGCGGCGTCAGTTTGCCGAGATAGGTTCCCATCGGGCGCACGTCGTCCACGATCTTGCCGCCGTCGAAGGCGTCGTCGAGTCCGATGGCGTCGAAATAGGCTCTATCCCATCGGCCCTGCGCGCCTTCATGCCCCAGGTACGTCCATTTGCAGACGACGGTACAGAGGCTGCGCGCGTCTATGCCGGTCGAGCGATAGGTGAGAAAGTCGGCGAGGTCGAGGAACTTGCCCGCGCTGGCCCAGGTCTGCGGCAGATGCGTTTTGAGCCATTTCAACTTGGGCGTCTCCATCTCCGGCGAGAGTTTGCCCCCGACGTACTTCAGCACGTCGTAGCCGCCCGCGTTGATGGCGTCGGTCTCGGCCAGGGCGCGATGATCCATCCAGACGATGATGTTGCGCTGGTGGTCGCCTTCCGCGTTGACGGCGAGCGGCCTGTCCTGCCTGTCCAGGACGACGAGGGAGCAGGTGGCATCGTAGCTGATGCCGACGACCTGTTCCGGCTTAATGTTCGCGGAGGCCAGCGCCTCCCGAATGGTTTTGCCGATGGCGTGCCAGATGTCTTCGGAGGACTGCTCGACGAAATCGGGGTGGGGTTTCCACATCTGGATCGGCTCGACGGCAGCGGCGAGCAGCGTTCCCTGCGTATCGAACAGCCCGGCGCGCGCGCTGCCCGTGCCGACATCCACTCCGATGACATATTGGCTCATGATTATCCTCCGTATGGCCCTCATCCCCAACCCCTCTCCCACGCTGCGGGAGAGGGGAGAAGGCGAGCGGCAGTTATTCATGACGGCGCGGGGTGGGAAGCGGCTGTCCGCGCCGGGGTGTTTGCGGTAAGCGATGCGCCCAGTCCCAGACGGTCATCTCATAACAGCCCATGTCCCAACCGGAACCGAGAGGGCGGGGATAACCGCGCAGGTCGCCCGGCACGAGAGGGGCCGTGCTGATGTCCAGGGCGGGCGATGCGGGCCGTAGGCGAAAATCGTAGGGGGCAGTCGTCGGCTGAAGGAACTTCGGATCGCCATGCACGACAGCCTGAGCGGGATGAAGCGCCTGAAACGTGATAGGCGCGTCTGCCGTCCCGGATGTGGACTGCGTGACGCCGCACGCCTGGCTTTGCGATGTCAATCTCTAAAGCGGGAAGTCGCCCTCGAAGACCTCCTCGGCGGGGCCGGTCATAAGAACGCGGTTATCGCCTGCCCACTCCACGCGCAGATCGCCGCCGGGCAGGTGGACGAGAACCGTGCGCCCTGTCTTGTTGTTCAGGACGCTCGCGACGACCGCCGCGCACGCGCCCGTGCCGCAGGCCAGCGTCTCGCCCGCGCCGCGCTCCCAGGTCTTCAGGATGATCTCGCCGGTGTTGCAGACCTGCACGAACTGGACGTTGGTGCGCTGCGGGAACGACTTATGGTTCTCGATGGCCGGGCCGTAGCGCGCGACCGGGAAGCCGTCCAGGTTGTCCTCGAAAATGACGACGTGCGGATTGCCCATATTGACGGCGGTGATCTCGAAGCGGCGGCCCTCGGCTTTCAATCCTTCGCCGATGACCTTGCCGTTGTCGTCGCCGCGCATCGGAATCTCGGAGCGCAGCAGGCGCGGCGAACCCATATCCACCCGGACGGCCTCGACCTTGCCCGCGCGCAGCAGCAGCTTCAGCATCTTGACCCCGGCCAGCGTCTCCACCTTGACCGACGACTCCGGAGTCAGCTTGCGGTCGAAGATATATTTGGCGAAGCATCGGATACCGTTGCCGCACATCTCCGCCTCGCTGCCATCCGGGTTGAACATCCGCATCCGAAAATCGGCCACTTTGGAAGGCAGCACCAGAATGAGACCGTCGCCGCCCACGCCGAATTTCCGGTGGTTGATTTTGCGGCTGATTTCGGGCAACTGGCCCTCATCCGGCGATTTCGACAGGGCGTTGATGACCACGAAATCGTTGCCGATACCGTGCATCTTCGTGAATTTCAAAACACTTGCTCCTTCACACAGACTGCTGCAGGGCCGTCTTCCCGACAGCGCGATCTGGCAAGACGGCTCTGACACGAAGTTCGATCTTTGAAGATCAAGGGTTGGTTGTGCCGGGAGGGATCGGCTGGCGAGGTTCGCGTGGCTCCCGCGGTTCCCGATGCTCCCGCTCGCCGCGTTCCCCGCCCATCTCGCGATGCGAATCCTGATAGAAGTTCGAGACAGGACGGGAAGGAACGATGGATGTGACCGCGTGCTTGTAGACAAGCTGTGTCGGCTTCCCGACCGAGTCCAGAAGAATGGTAAAGGCATCGAACCCGCGCACGATCCCGCGTAGCTGCACGCCGCCGATCAGATAGATGGTGACGCCGATGTTCTCTTTACGAACCTGGTTCAAGAAGATGTCTTGCAGGTTCAACTGAGGTTTGTTCATGAGGCAATCCTCCCCGGTTAAAATGGTAGGGAAAAACAAACAGATGGCCGTCGGGTCGCATTGTTCCGCTCTTACGCAGAGGGCGTAGAAATACCTTGCCCGGCGAATGAATTCGCGGCTGCCAAAGCACCAAGTCGGCCTCCGCCGACTCCGCATTCAGTCCGTGCAGGCGGACTTTGGGCTTTTGCAGGTGCAGTTTCAACTGCCGCACTGGGTATTTCTACACGCTCTCAGAGAGCGGGTTCTCCAGCATCTCTGCTATGCGTGCTGCGACCGTTGCCGAATCTAGCGCAGAGACATCCAGCCAGCGAAGGCGGGGGTCTGCGCGGAACCAGGTTTGTTGCCGCTTGGCGAAGCGGCGCGTGTTTTGTTTGATCAGTGCGATGGCGGTCGTGCGGTCGAGTTCGCCCTGGATCGCCGCGATCATCTCCTTGTAGCCGAGGCTGCGCATTGGGCCGAGCGCGGGCGCATAGCCCTGGGCGAGCAGGCGGCGAACTTCCTCTTCCCAACCGGCAGCCAGCATCGCTTCGACCCGTGTTTCGATGCGCGCATACAGTTCCGGGCGCGGCAGCGTCAGGCCGATGCGATGCGCCGGGCGGGAAGGGCGATTGACCCGGTCTTGCGCCTGATACGCCGCTATCGGCTTCCCGGTGATCTGGTAGACTTCCAGGGCGCGCACGATGCGCACGGCATCGTTGGGATGCAGCCGCGCCGCCGTCGTCGGGTCGAGCGCCGCCAGGCGGGCATGAAGCGCCTCGGGGCCGCTTTGGGCCAACTCCGCGCGCAAGGCGGCGCGCACGGAAGGGTCGGCGGGCGTCTCCGCCAGCGTCCAGTCGTCGAGCAGGGCGCGGACGTACAGCCCGGTCCCGCCGCAGACGATGGCCCGGCGGCTCCGGCGGACGATGTCTGCGATGGCGTCCTCGGCGCGCTCCTTCCAGTCGGCGACGGTGAACGGCTGATCCGGCGTCACCAGGTCGAGCAGATGGAACGGCACGCGGGCGCGCTCTTCCGGGCCGGGTTTGGCGGTCCCGATGTCCATGCCGCGATAGACCTGCATGGAGTCCGCATTGATGATCTCGCCGCCGATCCGTTCGGCCAGTTCGACCGCCGCCGCCGTTTTGCCGGTGGCCGTCGGGCCGACGAGAACCACCGGCAGAGGGTTCTCAGGCCAGGGCTGCGCCATCGTTACCTACCTGGATTTCGCTCGCTGCCAAGTCCGCCTCAGTATAGCACAAAGCCCTTCGTAACGCAAGCCGATAAACAGGGTTGCGGGCCGGAAAGAGGTTGCCTGGCTCCCTCTGTCTAATACCCTTCTAAGATACGCAGTGACGACAAAAAAGTAGGCGATGCCAGGCTGGAGAGAAGGAGAGAACGATGACAAAACTGGTAGCGAAAGATGTGATGACGCGCGACGTGAAGACCGTCGAACCGCACACCACGGTGCGGGAGGTGGCGGAACTGCTGGCGAGCGCGCATATCAGCGGCGTGCCGGTCGTAGACCTGGAGGGCAGAGTCATCGGCATGGTCAGCGAGGCCGACCTGCTGAACGAGGACAAAGTCCAGGCGGCGATACCGCGCACGGCGCTGTTCGGCATCTATCCGATCCCGGAGGAGACGCTGCTCAAGGCGTATCAGGAGGGCGCGACGGTGCAGGCGCAGCAGGTGATGCACCGGGACGTGGTGACGGCAGAGGAGGAGACGCCGATTTCGGAACTGGCCCGCATGATGGTACAGAGCGAGGTCAACCGCATCCCCATTTTGCGCGATGGGAAGCTGGTCGGCATCGTGACGCGCGCGGACTTGCTGCGGGCGCTGTGGGATGGGTAGGGCTGCACCCTTACTTCCAACTCTTCTCCTGTCTGAACTGTGATTCGTCGGATTTTGGGATGGCCTGTGATTGAACCCGACACAATCATAGTCTTCATTCAATCATTCTCATCACAGTTCAGACAAGATGAGCCAATGCCGGTTCAGCGCAGCGTCTCGCCGGGTTTGAGGCTGTGGACGGCGAGGTTGGCGATGTCGGCGGCGTGCTTGCGAAGTTCTTCCGGTGTGCCGGTGAGAGCCGGGAACGTGGCGTAGTGGATCGGCACGACATGCGAGACGCCGAGCAGCCGGATCGCATGGGCGGCCTGTCGCGGCCCCATGGTGAACAGATCGCCGATGGGCAGGAACGCCAGTTCGGGCGCGAAGACATCCCGCAAAAGCGCCATATCGCCGAAGAGCGCCGTATCGCCCGCCGCATAGAGGGTAAAGCCGTTCTCCAGGCGCAGGATGTAGCCTGCCGGTTCGCCCCCGTAGACGACGCGGCCATCCGGCTCCTGAAAACTGCTGGAATGGAAGGCGTGCGTCATCGTGATCTCGATGCCGTCGAGAGTCTGCGTGCCGCCTTTGTTCATCGGCTTGAGGTTCTGCGCGCCTTTGCCGCCGAGCCAGTTGCACGCCTCGAAGATGGCGACGACGGCGGCATCGGGATTGGCCTTGACGACGGTTTCGGCGTCTCCGGCGTGGTCGTTGTGAATGTGCGTGAGCAGGATGATGTCCAGCTTACCCAGGCGGGCCGGGTCTTTCCACTCCGGGGGACAGGCCGGGTTGCCGGTCGTCCAGGGATCTATGAGTATCCGCTTGCCGCCGGATGTCTCTATCAGGATCGTGGCGTGGCCGAGATAGGTGATGGCCGTATCGCGATTGAGCGCCATAGGAGAGCCTCCTTCTGGGATGGGGCGTTCGGCGTTAGAAACCATCCAGCCTCCCAACGCCGAACGCCTGAACACTTGTTGTATCATCCAGTTTGGATACGTTCGGGGCGGCAGTCCGGTTCGGCGCTGTCCGCCGGTTGGGAAGCGGAGAGCGCGTTCGCCCGCCAGAGGCGGCGTTCCAGCGACTTGAGCGCGAACCAGAGCGCGACGCCTGCCAGGGCCAGCGCGATGCCGAGGCTGTCTATCAGGACATCGGTGAACGAAGGCCCGCGCGTCGGGACGAAAATCTGATGAATCTCATCGCTGCCCGCATAGAGAACGCCGAGCAGGGCTGCGCCCGGCAGCGACCATCGCTTGAGCCGCGCCTGTCCGAACTGCAACGCGCGCACCGCCAGCAGCGTCAAAATCGCGTACTCGGTGATATGGGCGGCTTTCCGGGAGATATGGTTGAGAGCGTCCAGCAGGTCGGGCGTGAGTCTGCCCACTTCTTGCGGCACGAGGAAGGCCAGAATCCGCACGAGCAGGCTCAGAGACTCCGCGCCGCTGTCGCTCCGGGCAGAGGCGCAGAAGATGACGAGCATCCAGAGACCGACCGGGCCGATATAGAAGAGACGGAGGCGCTGCTTTTTCACGGCCCGGCTCCGCTGGCTGCGAGGCGCGCGGGCAGCCAGAGGTCGGATGGCAGCAGAAACGCCGCCGGAACGCTGCTGTCGGCGCGCAGATTCAGATGGGCCTGCGCCGCGCGCGTGGTCTGGAAAAAGGCTTCGCGAACGCGCCGCGTCTCGTCGGAAAGCAGGCTGTCCGGCAGCGCGACCAGGCGCGGCGGAGTTTCGGGGTCGGCAGCGTCGCCCATCGCTGCCGGATCGTCCTGAAGAGTCAGCCCGGCCTGCGCCAGCGCCTCCGTCCAGGCGATCTCCTCCGTCCCCCGCACATAGCGAGCATACTCCTCGGTCAGATCGGAACCCGCGACCGCGTTCAGAATATTCCGCAGCGCCTCCTCCGGGTAGCCGAGGTTGCGCTGCCCGTACTGCCGGTCGAGTTCCCGCATCACATCGTCCAGCCCTTTCGCGCCGCCGGTCAGAGCGCGCAGCCGCAGGTCGAAGTAGAACCCGACGAGGCTGCCTTTCAGGTAGTAGTTCAGGCCGTCGTAGCCTTCGCTCTGGCCCTCCCAGGTCTTGCGGCTGGCCTCTTCCAGACTGCCGCGCGCTCGCGCCGGCGTCGCGGCGAGTTCGGCGATGCGCCCTGCCATGACCTTGAGAAACCAGGCCCGGTCGCGCAGGCCCGCGCGCAGAGGCAGCAGTTGGGCGTAGTAGTCGGTGATGCCTTCCGCAAACCAGAGGGAACCGGAGCGCACCGGCTGCGTGTAGTCGAACGGGCCGAGACCGACCGGGCGCAGGCGCTTGACGTTCCAGGCGTGAAAGAACTCGTGCGCGGCCAGGGTGAGCAGGCCGTCGGCGGAGCCGTCACCGAGTTTATCTCCCATGTGAATCACGGTGGAGTTCCGGTGTTCCAGCCCGCCATAGAAACCGGGGCCGCCGGAGTGGAAGACGAACAGATAGTGCGAGAAGGGAGGGGGCTTCCCGCCGGGCGGGGAGAAGACGTCGAACGCGGCTTTCACGATGCGGCCCAACGCTTTGACAAGTCTGGACTTCATCACGCCGGAACTGCCGACGAAGAGGCAGCGGAACTTGACGCCGGAGACGGCGAACTCGGCGCTGTCGAACTGGCCGATCTGCAAGGGGCTATCAATGAGTTCGTCGTAGTCCCTGGCCTGGAAGGTGACAGGCTGCTGCGCGCGGGCGGTGAGCGTCTGCGGAGAGAGGGCCGACGCGATCTTCCATCCGGCGGGCAGCGCCAGCGTCAGGGAGACGGGCCGATCTGTCTGCCCGACCGGATAGAGGAAGGCCGAAGCCCCATTGATATAGCCCTGACGCTCTCTGCCGTCCAGCACGCTGCCGAAAAAGCCCAGGCCGGTATCGCTGGCGCGCACGTCGTAGGTCAGCAGGAGGCTTCCGGCGCGCCGCGGGGCGACTTCCCAGGTTCGCGCTTCGGGATGCGTGACCGGCACGGGCTGTCCGGCTTCGTCCTCGGCGCGCACATTCTCGATGCCCTGTTCAAAATGCAGAATCTGGTAGTAGCCGGGCGTCCAGGCGGGAATGGCAAATCTCATCGGCGTGTCCGCGACGGCCTGGAAGCGGAGAGCGACACGAA
>DASRGL010000268.1:0-39703 GCA_035651115.1 Chthonomonadaceae bacterium | reverse complement strand
ACCTCGGAGATGCTTTCGGAGGCGCTGGCGGAGACGGCGGAGGACGAGACCGGCGCGCAGTCGGAGGGCGAACCGACAGAGGCAGACGCCGCGCTGCCTGCCGAGGAGTCCGAGGCGGATCGGCCCTCCCCCGCAGAGTCGGACGAGAACCAGACGCACGGCGACAGTCCGTCGTTGGGAGAAAACTGAACTATGGAAGCCTCCGTTGCCTATGCCCTGCCCCCGCGCGTGCGCTTTCCGGGCCTGTCGAGCGCGGCCTTCGAGCATCCCGCCGACCGCGCCGCGCTGGAAGCCCTGCGCCGCACGCCCGGCCTCGACCGCCTGCTCAAATGGCTCTCGGATGTCGGAGCGGAACGCTATGTCCGCATCATGTTCACCGCCGACAGCATCCGCGTCTCGCCGCGCCAGTGTTCGCGCCTCTACAACGACCTGCGCGAAGCCTGCGCCATTCTGGATGTGAGGGAGCCGGAGTTCTACCTGAGCCAGTACCCCATTCCGAACGCCTTTGCCTTCGGGATGCAGCGTCATACGCTCGTCATGACGACGGCGCTGGTGGACCTGCTCAACGACACCGAGCGCCTGGAGGTCATCGGGCATGAACTCGGCCACATCAAGGCCGAACACATGCTCTACCGGACGATGGCGATCCTGCTGGCGGAGATCATGAAGGAGATGGCGGGCGGCCTGGCGCTGCCCGGCGCTATTCTCACTCGCGCCCTGGCCTATGCCCTCTTCGAATGGTTCCGCAAATCCGAACTGACTGCCGACCGCGCCGGGCTGCTGACCGTTCAGGACCCGGAAATCTGTATCTCCGGCCTGCTCAAACTTGTCGGCGGCACGCAGCGCCTCGTAGATGATCTGAACCCGGACGAGTTCGCCAAGCAGGCGGATATGTACGAAGATATGGACGAGGATTTCCTGAGTCTGTACTATAAGTTTCTGATGGTACGCTGGCAGACCCATCCGTTCCCTGCCGTGCGCGCCCGCGAGATCAAAGAGTGGGCCGAAAGCGATGCGTACCAACGCCTGCTGCGCGGCGACTATCCGCGCACCGACACGGAGGCGGGCAAGCGCACCTGCGCGGCCTGCGGTACGGTCGTCACGAACGTCACCTTCCGTTTCTGCCCGGAGTGCGGCCAGAGCCTCGACGCCGTTCCTGCCGGGTAGACCACGCCGCGCGGCAGCGACCGCGCAGAAAGGAACCAAGCCAGATCACGATGAGACCCCAACACCGTTTGCTGGCGTGCGGGGGCATCCTTGCCCTTGCCGCGTTCGGAGTCGCGCCTGCCCGCGCCGATGACAAGGCGGATGCGCTCCTCAAGGAGGTCGCCGCGGCCACGCAAGCCGCCAAGACCCTCACTGCCGACCTGACACTGACCCAGTCGGCGCAGGGCCAGACGATGACCATCACAGGCAAGGCGAAGCTGAAGAAGCCGAACCTGGCCCGCATCCAGATGGGCGCGCCGGTCAGCCAGACCATCGCTTCCGATGGGAAAACCCTCTGGGTCCTGATGACTTCGGCCAATCAGTATCAGAAGAAAGCGGTGGATGCCAAAGGCAGCGAGATTGATGCGCTCTGGGCCATCCCGGTCAACATGTTCTTCGACTCCAACTCGATAGGTTTCGGCAAACTCTCGGACGCCAAACCACAGTATGTCGGGGAAGAGATCGTTGCCGGAATCCCGTACCGCGTCGTCCAGGTGACGGGCGAAAAGCCGTTCAACTACACGATGAAGCTCTATGTGGGGCCGGAAAAACTGGTGACCCGCATCGCGCTGGACATCAAACAGGGCGACCAGACAGCCAAACTCGCCGCCGCGCTCACCAACGTCAAGGTGGACGCTCCGCTGACGAACGCCTCGTTCGCCTTCGCGCCGCCGAAGACGGCCAAACTCTACGAGGAGCCGGACTATGCCGCGAAACTGGTGGCGGTCGGGAAGAAGGCTCCCGACTTCTCCCTGCCCACGCCGACCGGCGGGCATCTCGCCCTGGCCGACGCGCTCAAGGAGAAAAAGGCGCTCCTGCTCAACTTCTGGTTCCATGGTTGAGGGGCCTGCCGTGCGGAGTTTCCGCACCTGCAAAAGCTCTATGACGAACTGAAGGACAAGGGGCTGCAACTCGTCGCGATCAACGGCTTCGACAACAAAGACGTCATCAACAACTACGTCAAGGAAAACAAGTTCACGTTCAACATCGTCATGGCGGGCGGCGACAGCGGCCAGAGCTATGACGTGAGCAAGTTCTACGGGGTGCAAGCCTATCCGACCAACTACGTGCTGGACTCGGAGGGCAAAGTGGTCTGGCGCGGCGTCGGCTTCAACGAGGCGGAGATACGGGCTGCGCTGGAAAAACTGGGGGTGAAGTGACCTAACTCCTGATGGGGTCAGGTCGCGAACAGCCCGGCGACGCCGCCGGTATGCCAGAACAACACCGTCTCGTCCGGGCGGAAACGGCCCGCGCGTATCCAGCCGATCAGCGCGGCCATCGCTTTCCCGGTGTAGACGGGATCGAGAAATATCCCTTCGGTTTGGGCCAGGAGGCGGATCGCTTCCTGGCCCTCTTGCGTGGGCGTGCCGTAAGCGGGGCCGGCGTAGTCGGGGCAGAGCGTGATGTCGGAGAGCGTGTAGTCGGCGGGCAGGCCAAGCCGCGCCGCCGTTGCGTCCATAAGGTTCAGCACGGCTCGATGGAACGGCGAGACGCCGTCCGCGCCGGGCGGTATCGGGTCTATCTCCACCCCGACAAGCCGCGTCTGCCAGTCGGTCAGCTTCGCGCCGACCGTCATTCCGGCGTGCGTGCCGCCGCTGCCGGAAGCAAAGAAGATCGCGGAGACTGCCCCGGCCTGCATCTCCTCTAGCTGCGCTTTCGCCTCCTGCACGGCCCGCACGTAGCCGAGCGCGCCGACCTCCGTCGAGCCGCCCGTCGGGATACTATAGGGTACGCCGCCCGCTGCGCGCACGGCCTCCGCCTCTTCTGCCATCCCACGGCGCAGCGCCTGCTCCCGGCGCGTCTCTCCCTCCTGCATCCGCACCCAACGGATGTGAGTCTCCAGCAGGCGGTGCAGCAGCAGATTGCCGGAAACAGGCGCATCCGGCGCGGGTTGCGCGCCGTAGAGGATACAGCGCACGGCAAACCCGAACCGCCGCGCGGCGGCGGCCGTCTGCAGCGCGTGGTTGGACTGCGCCGCCCCGCAGGTGAGCAGGGTGTCGGCTCCCTGCGCGCGGGCGTCCGCGAACAGGTACTCCAGTTTGCGCGCCTTGTTGCCGCCGAGGGCCAGGCCCGTCAGGTCGTCGCGCTTGATGAGCAGGCGCGGCGCAGTGGGGCCGAGCGCGGCCTGCAGGCCCGGCAGCGGATGCAATGGCGTAGGCAGTTGCGCGATAGGCAGGCAGGGAAACGCCTCTAAAAACGCGCGGGAAGATTCGGACATGACGCTGCTCCTGATGGAGTTCGGTAAAAAAACGCCCGGCTTCACCATTGAAACCGGGCGACTGACCTCAAGCGTTGAACGTCTGCTTGGGGACATGATAAAATGAGGACGAGAAAGAAGGATACCTTCGCAGGTACTATACCACGTTCCGCACGCTGTGTCAATAAATTTTGCGCCAGATAGAGAAATTTTTGCGCAAAACGGCAATAATCGCGGGGCGGCACGCTCCTGCCGGAACCCTTCCGCGACGGTTTGACGCGAGGGTATGGCTCCAATTGCGTGTTCTGCCTGTTTTGCACGGAGAAGCGTTGGTTGCCAGCAGATTGCAAAATTTGTCGCCCTGCCCTTTCGCAAGGCGTTGTTTTCATTGCTTGCATGGGCTATAATATCCTGAGAGAGACGTTACCGCGACGTAGAGAAGAAAGGATTCACATGACGACGAGAACAGTCGGGGACAGGCGGCGCGGCAGGAGACCTGCGCTTGACCCCACCGATAAGCGCCGACTCGCGGCGCGCATTGCCAAGATGGTGCTGATTGACCGCCTGGAGCAGAAAGCCATTTTGCAACAGCTGACAAAATCCGAGCCTGCTCTGGCACATATTGATGCCAGCACCATTTCGCGTCTGTACCGCTACGCGCTGGATACCGGGATCGTGCGCGTCTATATTGATGAGAACGCCCCATTCAAGCCGCCGCGCATAGACAACCTGGAACGCGATCTCGTGGCGGCCTATCAGCTCCAGTCCGCCATCGTCGCCGACGCCGGAGGCCATAATGAGGCGCTCGAAAGCGCCATGGAGGACGACCGGCTGCATCAGGCGCTCGGCCAGCTCTGCGCCGACTACCTGGATACCATCGTGCGCCAGAACGAGATCATCGCGCTCTCGTCGGGCCGCGCCGTCTTCTATACCTGCGAAAGCCTGTTCAACAAGCATATCTACGATAAGCGCAATGTGCGCGGCGTCAAGATCGTCTCCATGAACGGCAACATCGCCGCCGAAGCCTGGAGCCTGGAAAGCCCGGACGCGCGCCGCGCCATGGACGCCGACATCAGCGGGGCGTGGCTGGCCCGCGCCTTTCCCGACGCCGAACTCACGCGACTGAGCCTGCCGGTCGCCGTTCACTCGCCGGAGATGGTGCATGAACTGCTCAGCGAAGGGCCGGGCCGATGGATCTCGCGGGAGGTCTGGGAAGAGAAAGCGCGGCAGGGCAACGCGCCGACGGGCGAACCGGCGGAGGACGAAGTCTATGTGCCGACGCTGGCGCTGGTCGGCATCGGCGGCGTGCGCCCGAAATCCGGTCATCGCTACATCGTCGGGCTGCATGAGCCGCTGCTTGGCAACCTACAGCCCGCGCTCGGTAAAATGATAGACCTCATCGAACACTTCTCCAACGGGCCGCGCCACGTCTCCTGTGTCGTCGGCGACCTGTGCAACCGCTTGTTCATCACGCTGGCCGCCCGGAAGCATCTGCCGCCTGCCACGCTGGCCGAGTTGGAAGGCTATGTCAAATATATCAACGACCGGCTGCTCTCCATCACCTTCGAGCAGCTCTACCTGGTTCCGAAGGTCGTGGTGGTGGCGGGCGGCGCGACAAAGGTAGACGCCATCCGCTCCGTGCTGGAGTGGCAGGCGATGGGATGGAAGCAGCCGATCGTTCACGACCTCTGCACCGACCGCGAGACGGCCATCCGCCTGCTGGAAGCCAAGCGGCATAGCGCCCGCCGGGTATAGCGGCGCACGCACGCCTATCTTCATGGGCTGACAGGCGAAGCGTGGCATAGATAGGGGAGGACGAACGCGGATGCGGTTCGGAGTGTGCGCAAGCCCTGCGCAGGCGCGGCTGCTGGCGGATGCCGGATACGACTATATCGAACTGGCGGCAGGGAACGACCTGCTGCCGGAGGAGGACGATGCGGCCTGGGCCGAAAAGCGGCGCGCTATCGAAGCCCTGCCCCTGCTGCCGGAGACGTTCAACCTGTTCGTGCGCGGGCTGAAGATCGTCGGCCCGGAGGCCGATTCGACCCGGCTGCGCCGCTATGTGGAGCGTATCCTGGCGCGGGCCGCGCAGGTGGGCGGCCAGATCATCGTCTTCGGCAGCGGGGGCGCGCGCAACATTCCCGACGGCTTCCCGCAAGAACAGGCCCAACGTCAGATCGAAACCTTCCTGGGCTACTGCGCCGACGCCTCCGACCGCACGGGCGTCGTCGTTGCTATCGAGCCGCTGCGCCGCGTCGAGTCCAACATCCTCAACCTGGTCAGCGAGGGAGCCGCGCTCGCCCGCCGCATCGCCCGGCCCGGCGTGCGCGCTCTCGCCGATACGTTCCACATGGAGGCGGAAAACGAACCGCTCTCCGTGCTTGCCGCCAGCGCCGACGTACTGGCCCATACGCACACCGCCGATACAGGCCGCCTCGCGCCCGGAACCGGCTCCTACGACCACATCGCTTTCTTCCGCGCCCTGCGCGCCGCCCATTACGACGCGCGGCTCTCCATCGAATGCGGTTGGAAAGACTTCGCCGCCGAGATCGGCCCGGCGCTGGCGCACCTGAGATCCGCCCATGCCGCCGCCCAAGCAGGCTGACCGGAGGACAGCCTCAATTATCCGGCGTCCCCTCCCCCAAAAGATGCCGTGCCGAATACATCTGCCCCGTGTGATAGGAGATGTGAAACACCGCGTAGCCCAGGTATTCGCCGTAGGTGAAGCCGGTCGGGCACCCAGGAATGCGGGCGTCCGGATCGGGATGGAGCGCCTTGAAATGCGCCACCGACTCGCCGTGTACCCGCAACAGTTCCCTACATACCTGTTCCCCCGTCATCGCTAGGTGCTGCCCCGAAGGTGGGTTCCCTAGCGTCATCGGGTGATAGCGGAACCGAGCGTCTATCAACGGGCTGCGCACCCGGCACTTCTCCGTATCCTCGCCCTCTCCCGCCAGTCTCACCGCCTCCCAGTAGGCGATATGTCCTGCCAGCTCGCCCACAGAAAGAAGTCCCTCCGCAGGCCGTTTCCAAACGTTCTCGTCCGCCAATCCCTCAAACGCGAACTTGACTTCGTAGTAGCCCTGTTCCAAAAGTTGCAAGCAAGCTTCGACCATCTCTGGCCTCCTCAGAGCGTAATATCCACAGGCACACCGGCCCATTCCGTATGAGAGAGACAGGAACCCCAACATGCCAGATGCTTCGAGAAGGCTGTCGCGGGGTTCCTGTCTCGTCACGGAGGTTTCCAACCTCGTCACTGAGGTTTCCAACGGCAAAGCGGAAAGAGGAACATTGAAGCTATGCCGAAGTTTGTCGGGATGGTAGGAACTGTACGTCGTATGCGCGCGTCAAAGGTATTTTGCGGCCCAGAGGATAAAGCCGAGCAGCGTCTTGAGGCGCGTGGAGTCGATGATGCCGTCCGAAAGAGCGATAGGAACCTCGGGCGGCGGCAGCAGCGCCCGCAGCGCCTCCGGTCGAAATAGACCCTCTACTTCGTGGCGATGCTTCTCCGCCTCCTGCCTCACCGCCGTCCAGCCGGGGTTGTTGATGTCGAACACGCGGAAGTAGTAGCGGCTTTCCACGCCCCGGCGTTCATTGAGGAGGCGGCGCAGCCGACGCGACACACGCCCGACCGTCGCATGATAGTAGGCATCCAGAGCCGAGCGGAAGCGCACCGGCGACGTGTCGAAGGAGTTCCGATCCAGCGGCAGCGCGGCCAGCGCCGGAAAACGACGGCATATCTGATCGTACTGTACGCGCCGATCCTGGAATGTCTCGGCGGGCATCCCGGCAGCCGCTTCCAGGATCGCTCTGTCGGCATAGGGCAGAACCGGCCAGGCTCCCTGAGCCAGACGGAAGGCGATGGAGGCAACGTGGAAACGCTGCCGGTGCTGCAAGTCGAAATACCAGACACGCTGGAAGGGATGCCCCTGGTAGGAATCGTGGGTGGCCCGCAGATCGGACAGAACCGAATCCAGGCTGTCGCCCAGCACTTCCGGACGGATCAGACCGCGTATCGCCTCCGGGGAAAACCCATACCGATTGACGTGAGCAAACAGGCGGTCAAAGGTGTGCGTCTGCTTCTGCGCATCGTAGCTGAACGGAATGTGGCAGCCGCCGACGACCACATCGCCGAGCAGTCCCACAAACACGGGAGCAGCCTGCCTGCGCAACGGCCCCACCGCCAACTCGTTGGACAGATCGTTGAACCCGTTCGCCAGATGCTCGCCCTCGATCCGACGCCACGCCCGCTCCACAAAGTCCGACCACTCTATCCCTATACACGTCTGCGACCAGCCCAGACACCGGGCGACTCGGCGAGCCATCTGCATTTCCAGATCGCTCTTATCCCCCAGCGTCCAGGCTGTACAGGCTCCTACCGCCTCGTTCAGATACCCCGCCAGCAGACGGGAGTCCAGACCGCCTGAGAGCATCAGCGCCACAGGCTGCCCGTTGGCCTCCCGCCGCACCGCCTGCTCCAGCAGATAGTCGAACCGTGCATAGTGCGCTTCATACGGCTCGTCAAAATGCGCTTCCGACAGCGCCAGCGCCTGCCCCGCGATCTCCCTGGCTCCCCTGCCCGGCTGCCACTCCAGCGCCGCCCCGGCCCCTAGCCGCCGCACGCCCTCCCACAAGGTCTGTCCGCCCAGCAGGTGCATGGTCAGCAGGATGCCGACCAGACCTGCAATACTCAGCCGGGGCGTGAAACCGGGCAGGCAGGCGAAGACCGCAGGCGTTGTCGAGAAGACCAGGGTGGTTCCTGTCGCCCTGTAGTAGAGCGGGAACAGACCCAGGGTATCGGTGCCGAGGGCGACCCGCCCGGTGGGCGAGAACTGGCAGGCGAGGTAGTAGCCGTTCTGTCCAGTGAGGACAGAAGGGCCGTATTGCTGAACCTGGCGCAGCAGGCAGGCGGCGTCACTGTCCGCGGCGTCGGGAGAACGGCCCTGGCTTCCGAGTACGAAAGTGGCGGTTCCATCTTCGAGGATAGCCTCTGACAGCGGGGTGGAGGGCAGAGCCGCCCAGACAAGGACGGTGTCGCCGAGCGCAAGGGAGCCGGTGGGCAGGCCGTTCCCTGCCGCTAACAGAGGACGTGCGGCAGCGAGGAACCGTTCTCTGCGGTGAGGGTCAGGGTCTACAATACCCGCCAGGTGTGCCATGCGCGACTTCCTTTGTTCTGTCTACCGAGGTGCAGTCTACAGACCGTCTCGACTATCACTGCATTAACAAGCGAGGAAGATGAGCCTTCGCCAATCGGCGGTGCAGTCTACAGACCGTCTCGACTATCACTGCATTATCGGCAAGAACGTTGCGAGAGTTGCGTTTCAGGGGTGAAAGCCGCGTTCGGCCATAAGGCGGCGAGCGTTCTCCAGGTCTTCGGGCGTGTCCACGCCGACAGGAGCTGTCTCGATACGCACCATGCCGATGCGATAGCCGTGTTCGAGGGCGCGCAGTTGCTCTAAGGCTTCGGTCTGTTCCAGCGGCGTGGGAGGAAGCGAGGCGAAGGTCGCCAGGAAGTGGCGGCGGTAGGCGTAGAGGCCGACGTGCTGCATCACCAGCGCGGGGCCGTCCGGGTTGCGCGGAAAAGGCAGGCGGGCGCGGGAGAAGTAGAGGGCGTAGCCGTTGAGCGCGCAGACGACTTTGACGCAGGCCGGATTGTCCCGCTCGCTCTCCGGGCAGGGACACATCAGGCTCGCCATCGGCAGGTCAGGATCGGCCAGGAGCGGCGTCACGACAGCTTCGATGGCCGCCGGTTCCAGCAGAGGTTCGTCGCCCTGGATATTGATGACGATGTCATCGGGGCCAAGCGACAGATGCCGGGCCGCCTCCGCCAGCCGATCCGTGCCGGAGCGATGGGCGGGCGAGGTGAGGATGGCCCTGGCCCCGAACGCCTCGACCGCGCGCACGATCTCCGCGTCCGGGGTGGCGATGGCGACTTCGGAAACGCCCTGCGCGCGGCGGGCGCGCTCCCAGACGTGGCGCACCATCGGCCAGCCGAGAATATCGAGGAGGGGCTTGTCGGGCAGCCGCGTGGAGGCCAGCCGCGCCGGAATCAGCCCGACGATACGGGGCGCAGTCGTGCCAGGAGTCATGGGGCGACAACCTCCCTGTTCAGGACTTCGTGATAGAGGGCGCGCATCCGGGCGGCGACGCACTGCCAGCTAAACTCCGTCTCCGCGCGCTCCCGCCCGATCTGTCCGCACCGGGCGCGCAGGGCCGTATCGCAGAGCAGGCGGTTCAGGCGCTCCGCCAGCGCCGCCGAGTCGCCTTCCGGGAAGATCAGCCCGGCCTCGCCGACGACCTCCGGGATCGCGCCGGAATCGGAGCCGACCACCGCCACGCCGCACGCGCCCGCCTCGATCAGCACGCGCCCGAACTGCTCTTTCCAGCGCGCCGTCGTGCGCGACGGCAGGATCAAAACGTCCATCGCCTTGATCGCCTGCGGCATGGCGTCCAGCGGAATGCCGCCAGCGAACCGAACACGCTCTGCGACGCCATGCGCTTGCGCCAGAGTCTCCAGTTCGGCGCGCATCGGCCCCTCGCCCACGAAGACCAGGCGCGCGGCCTGCGGCAGATGCGCCAGCGCCTCGACTGCCTCCGCCAGCCCCTTTTCCGGCACGAGACGGCCCACATAGCCGACGACGAAATCCTCCGGCCCGCCCCACCCCAACGCCGCGCGAGACTGCTCCCGCTCTCCCTCACTTCTTGGAGTGAACAGTTCGCAGTCTACCGCGTTCGGCACGAGGCGCACCGGCCCGCGATACCCTTTGCGGCGCAGCACCTCGGCGGCCTCCCGATTGCGCGCTACCATCAGATCGGCGCGCTTCAGCGTATAGTCCTGGAACTGCTGAAACGGCGGGGGCAGCCGCTTGTAGATGTTCTGTTCCGTCTCGAGGATGATTTTGGCCTGCGGGCAGAGCCGCCGCGTCAGCCAGACGCCCTGCGCGCTGACCAGACTCCAGGGTTCCTGCCAGAAGTCCACCACGTCGAAGCGGGTTTCGCGCAGCAGTCGCCGGAGCGCGTCCGGGTAGTGCTGAAGATACCACTGCTTGCCGACATACTGCCAGCGCGCCCGCCCGACGACGAACCGAAACGCGGGGTTCTCCGGTGTCTCGGCGGTCTCCCATTTGCCGTGATAGAAGCACATCCGGTCGGGAACCAGCGCGGTGAGTTCGATGTCGGGAAAGGCAGCCAGCCGGTGCAGCTTCGGCTGCCCCGCCGTCCGCGACATGCAGGTATGCGAGACAAGGAGGATTTTCATCGTCTACGGTCGGTTGCAATGTTTTCCGGGCCGTGAGCGACCCGTCTGAAGGGCCTGACGGCCAACCGGTCTGCGACCGGAAAGGCCCTCACCCCCGGCCCCTCTCCCAGCGCTGTGGGAGAGGGGAGAACTCCGCCCGCAGGGCGGTTGGCAGCGTAGCTGCCCCTCAGACGGGTCGTTCACGGCCCGGCTCATTCTTGTGCGCGCTGTGCCGCAACGGAAACGTCGCCGGGAACCGGACCGCCGGCGAGCAGGCGATCAAACGCCGCCTCGACTTTCCGGGCGGTCTGCGAGATGGTGAACTGCTGCTGCACGCGGCAGCGACCGGCGCGCCCCATGGCACGCGAACGTTCCGGGTCGGCGAGCAGGGCGGCAATCGCTGCCGCCATCGCGTTCGCATCGCCCATCGGCACAAGCAGGCCCGTCTCCCCCGGAGTCGGCGGCCCCTCTATTGTACCCGACACGACGATCTCGCGCAGCGCGCCGCCGTCCGTCGCGATGACCGGCTTCCCCGCCGCCATCCCCTCGATGACCACCTGCCCGAACGGCTCCCCGATGGTCGAGGCATGGACGACGATCTCGGCAGCTTGCAGCAGCGCCGGAATATCCTCGCGGAAGCCCAGGAATTCGACCTGTTCCGCAACACCTGTCTCCTCCACCAGCCGATGCAGGCGGCGCGCGTACTCCTCTTCGCCGAACATCGCGCTGCCCACGATCTGAAAGCGGGCGTTGGTTCTGGCTTGCGCAAGCTGCGCGGCGGCCCGAATAAAGACATCCTGGCCCTTCCAGGGCGAGATGCGGCCCACCAGGATCACGCGCGGCCTCCCGGTCGGCTCCGGCGTGTCGGCTCTGGCAGGAGCCTCGAATGCCTCTGGGGGAACGCCATCGTGCGCGATGGCGCTGAAGCGCAGAGGCCGGCCCTGGCTCAGTTCGGCGAGCGTGCTGGCAGAGTTGACGATGATTCCAGTGGGAAGATGGCGAGCCAGCGCGCGGAACGCCTGCGCGACACGGCGGGGGAGATAGGCCGCGTTGATATGATCCCGCACATGCCACAGGCAGGGGCGACCGGCCAGGCGAGCGGCCAGGCCGCCGATGAGGTCCGACTTGAGCGAGTTGCAGTGGATCAGCGCGACCTGCCGCTGCCGCGCCAGCCGCGCCAGCCGCGCCGCATAGCCGAGGCAGAGACCGGCCTGCCGGACTTTGAGCAGCGTTCCCGTCCCCAGGCTGTCCTTGCGCGCCTCGACGACGGAGCGCGACAGGGGCCAGACGAGCGTCTCGATCCCGGCGGCGCACAGCCGCTCCGCCAGCGGCCCTTCGCTTGCCAGCAGGACAAGCGGCGTATAGCGCGCCCGGTCGAGATGCGTCAACAGGTTGTAGAGCGCGATCTCGCCTCCGCTCCACTGCGCGGTGTGGTCGAAGAACAGAATCGTGCGCGTCGGGCCGGTCATGACGGCAGGAACCCTTCCTGATCCTCGGATCTGGCAGCACGCAGCATCGAGGCGACGATCCCCATCCCGGCCCAGGGCAGCCAGAGCGGGCCGCGCCGCCAGTAAGGGTCGAACTGCGCATGGGTCAGCGTCGCCAGCGAGCAGGCCAGGATAGCAATACAAAAGCATTCGCGCAGGGGGTCTTGACGGAACCGCGCGCGGCCCTTCAGGAAAAGGCGCGTCTGCGCGGCCAGCAGCCAGGCGAACAGCGCCGTGCCGACGATGCCGTTCTCCGCCAGCAGGAGAACCTCCAGATTGTGCGGATGCAGGTCCCGCCGCGCGCGAAATCCGTCTCCCAGCAGCCAGTTCTGCCGGAAACGCGCCAGGCTCCGCCGATTGGCGATGATGCGCTCCTGAATATTGTCGCGCTCCGGCGAAAAATCGCCGACATAAGAAGCGGCCTTCTGGGGCAGCATCAGATGCACTCCGATCAGCGCCACGACCATCGCGCAGAGCAGGATTCCCAGAATGCGCCCGCGCCTGCGCGCCACCGCCAGAAAGACCGCTCCGGCCAACAGAGCCAGATAGCCGCTGCGCGACAGCGTACAGATCAGACCCAGCAGACAGAGCGCAGCGACCGCCATCAGAATCGGGCGCGCGCCTCGAAACGGAAAGACCGGAGAACTTTGTGCCTCGCTCTCCATGTCGCCCGTCTCCGGCTGCGTGAGCGCCGCGACCGCGATCAGCGCCGCCATCGCCAGGGCCAGGCCCATCGCGTTTTTGTGATTGCCCAGCAGATACAGCCCATCGCGCATCCCGCCCGCGAAAGCTGCCAGGCCCCAGGTCGCCAGAAGGACCGCGCCCGCCAGATACCCTCCCAACAGCTTCCGAATCGCCTCCGGCGGCCAGGAGACGACGCTGCAAGCCAGAGGCAGCATCAGAACGATCTGGAGCGTGCGCAGAAAGCCGCTCAGATAGCTCAGTCGTTCCTCCCCCATCACCGGCAGGTTCCACAGGAAGGAACCCAGTCCCGCCGCCAGATAGATTAGCGCCGGTCGGCCCCATAACTCCATCGGCGGCTGCCGGGCCTGCCAGATCAGTCCCGGCAGCGCGCAGAGCAGCAGGATATCCGAGATATTGAACGCTATCAGCGATTCTTGCAGTTCGCCCGCTCCGGCCAGGTCGCCGGAAAACAGCGTCAGCGCCAGAGCGAGAACCAGCAGCGCGCGCGGCCTGTAGTTCCCGGCCAGGCAGAGCGCGACACCGGCCAGCGCCGTCAGCGGCCCTATCCGATAGCGGATGCCCGCTGCCGTCAGCAGCGCCAAGAGCAGAATGCCGACGCTTTCCACAAGGGAGGACTGCACTGAGAACGAACTATCCTTTTTCCGCGCGCCGTCCAGCACTTCCCGGCCCGCCTCCATTCGCCCTTCCTTCTTTCCTAGACTGGCGCTGCGGCAGAGGCGCACAGCGCACGCTCATAGACCGCCAGCGTGGCGCTGACCATGCGATCTGCGACGTACATCTCCCGAAACTGGATACGGCCCTTGCGCCCCATCTCCTGCGCCTTCTGTGGCGCCGTCAAGAGCTGACGGATCGCCTGGGCGAGCGCGTCCGGGGCCGCCGGGGGGACGAGCAGGCCCGTCTTGCCTTCGCAGACGATCTCAATCGGCCCGCCCGCCCGCGTCGCAATGACGGGCTTGCCCAGCGCCATCGCTTCCAGCAGGACGAGTCCGAACCCTTCCATCAGACTCGGCAGGACGAAAAGATCCGCCGCCTGGATGATGGACAGGACATCCTGCCGGAACCCGATCAGGCGGACATTCTCCTGAACCCGCAACTGCTGGATCTGTTTTTCCAGCGCCGGTCGCTGGGAGCCGTCCCCGGCGACGACCGCCAGCGCGCGGGGATGGGCGGATACGACCTGCGCCATCGCCGTGACCAGAGAGGCGACATCTTTCTCGCGCTCCAGGCGGGAGGCGCAGACGATCAGCGGCCTGTCCCCCGCGATGCCCAGTTCCGCGCGCAGCGTCTCCGGCGGCGTCAGGGCGCGGACATCGGGCGCAGGGATGCCGTGCGGAACCAGCGCGATCTTCTCGGCGGGCGCGTCGCCGCGCTCCAGCATCGCCTGGCGGACGGCCTCCGAGATCGCGATAAAGCGGGATATTCTCTGATTGACCCAGCGATGCGCCAGCTTCGAGGCGGCAGCCATCGGCCCGCGCCGCGACACGTTGGCAGGCTCGACAAAATGCTGGGACATCACGCAGCGGCCCGTGCGCGCGAACTCCAGAGCCAGAGCGCCCAACAGCGCCGTGCGCCCGTTATGGACGTGTACCAGGTCTATCGTCCCCGATTGCAGCAGGTCGCGCAGCGTCCCGATGGCGCTCTGATCCACAAAGCCGCGCTTCGGGATGGAGACGACCTCGATGCCGGAAGCCGCCACTTTCTCCGCTAAAGGCGTCGGCGTCGGACAGGCCACGCGCACGTCTATGCCTCTCTGGTGCAGCCCGACCGCCAGATCGAACATGTGGCGTTCTATCCCGGCAAACTCGTCCGCATCGGTGAACAGGGCCAGTCTCATCGGGTCGCCACTCCTCGCATCAGTCTGTCCCGCGATACGAGTCCGACACAATCCGACAGGATCGCCTCATAGTTGAGCAGAACGCGCGACCAGGCATACTCCGCTACCGATTCCGAAATGCTGTCCGGCGAGGCCATGCGGCCTTCCAGCAGCAGCGCCAGCTTCTGCGCCACCTCCTGCGTATCTCTGGGATTATCCAGCAGATAGCCGGTCTCCCCTTCCCGCACCGCGACGGCGGCGCCTGCCAGGCGGCTTGTCAGCACGGGCAGGCCGCACGCGATCGCCTCGACGACCACCAGGCCCCAGGCTTCATAGCGCGTCGGCAGCGCGAACACGTCCGCCGCCGCATAGTAGACCGCCACATCGCTGGAAGGGCCGGTAAACTGAACGCGCTCGGCCAGTCCCAGGCGTTTTATCTCCAGGCTGTAGGAGGCCGGACTCACCCTGCCGACGACCAGCAGGCGCACGCAGGGATCGTTGAGTTCCGCCAGGGCGTGGATCAGGGTTCCAAAGCCTTTGCGCTCCAGCTCGTTCGCCACGAAGATGACGACTTTATCCGCCTCCGAATAGCCCAGCTTCCGCCGCATCGCGGCCCGCGATTCCCGGCGGCGCGCGATATTGAACTCTGTCGGTGCATACCCGTTCGGCAGCGTCACGATGTCTTCCGAGGGAACCTGATAGAAGCGCATCAGATCGGCCTTGACCTGGTCGGTCAGCGCGATCAGGCGGCTGTACTGCCGGCAGGCGAAATAGTTGTGTTCCATCGCCAGCAGCATCGGATGCAGCGGATTGATCTTCTGTTTCAGGTAGCCCGGCAGCGGACGCTGCCGCTTGCTGATGTCCAGCCAGGCTTTGTGAACGCTCGGAACCCACATCACTCCCCCGGCAGGCGAGATGACCCCGAACGTGCCATGCACATCGGGCGGAGGCGTCGCGTTCCGCACCTCCAGAGAACTGTTCCGCCGGTAGCTCAGCAGACGCAGCGGAAAGGGCCGGGCGCAGGCCGGGATCGGATGCCGGATGACATCCGGGTGGAGCGCAGCGAGGTCCCAGTCGGAGGCATAGACATGTGTCTCGTGGCCGCGCGCCTGCAGGAAGTTGGCGCACTCCAGCATGACGCGCTCCACGCCGCCTCTGCGATGGCAGCCGAGAAACGAGAGAGCGACTCTCATGACCTCTCCTTCAAAGCCGCATTACGTCGGCGGGTCGCATAGTAAACACTGGTTGCCATCCCCGCAGCGGCCCAGGTGATCATCGTCTGGCCCCGACTCCAGTAGTGATCCAGCGAGCCGTGAACCAATTGGCTCAGCACCAGCGCCGCGCCGATGATGAGCAGAGAGAACAGAGGGTCGTTATGCGACAGCCGTTTCTGTGTCTTCCAGACCATGCCGAAAAAGACGATATGAATCAACAGGAACGCTGCCAGGCCCAGCACCCCGGTCTCGGCCAGCGTCATCCAGAAGACGTTGGTAGCGTCGTACTCCTTCCGCAGGCCGACTCCGACCCCGGTCAGCCAGTTTTTAGCGAACTCGCGTTGCGTAAACTCCAGCGACTGATAGCGCATCCGGGCCGAGTACTGCTCCGTGCTGAAGTTGGTGGCGTACTCTCGCGACTCCTGGGGCAGAAACAGCCAGCAGAGCGCGATCAGAGGGATCACGATCAGGCAGACCTGGAGGAACAGCCGGAATTTCCGGCGCAGGCCCAGAAGCACCAGCAGCCCCACCAGGGCCGCCAGCCATGCCCCGCGGGAGAGCGAAAACAGCAGCCCGGCGGTCAGGATCGCCAGCGCAATGCCGTAGCGCCATTTGTTGCGCGGACTATTTGCCGCCCACCAGAGTTCGGTCGCCACCACGAGCGCGCAGGAGAGCGCGCCGCCGATTCCGTTTTTATGCAGCCCCATGACGTAGTTCGATCCGATGACTATTTCCACGGCGCAGAGGAAGAGGCCGGAGACCACCAGGCCGTTCAGGGCCAGCAGCAGTTGCTCGGGCCGGCGCGTAAACGAGGCGAAGACCATGACGGCCACGATCAGGTAGACGACCATCTGGATCAGCGAGATCAGCGCCGTGCTGCCGCGCCAGGTTACTATCGAAGAGTAGATACAGACCGCAAAGTAGAGCAGGACCGGTATCAAGATCGGGCCGACGACCGGGCGGCGGCGGAACAGCAGGCAGCGGACCAGAAACACCGGAAATGCCAGCGCCAGGCTCATTTCGGCGATCGAGAATTTGGCCCAGCCCTCTCCCGACAGATCGTTCTGAAAGGGCGAGGCCGCGAAGATCAGCATGAGGACGAGTTCCGGGTATTTCCAGGTCAGGCCGACGAACGCCACGCCATAGACGACCAGGACGGATACAAGAGAGAGGTCGAAGACGAATTTGACCGCAGCCATCAGCGCCATGCCGAAAGCCAGCGCGAAGAGAGCCACATAATCGTTGGTACGCAGTCGCAGCGTTTCCGTTCTCATAAGCCAGACCACCTTATTCCATCTACCAGGGCAAAGCCTTTCCCGGCAGGAGTGTGTGCAATATTCGTGCCAGGGACACGCTCATCCTTCCGCAGACCGGGGCGGCGCGGGGCAGGCAGGCGAGGAGGATGGGGCCGCGACCAGTTCCGCGATCCCGTCGTGGGGGCCAAAACCGCTCCACCAGCGCAGCAGACGCGCCCAGGCGACCAGGTTGAGCCGGGCCTGGCTCCGCCTGCCGGGAGCGACCAGATAGAGGCCCGCCCAGAGTGACAGCCGCAGCGCCGAACCGAGCAGCATGGCCGCGCGCTGCACCAGGCTGCCCGCGATGCCGTAGTGTTTGCGGATATAGCGCGCGCCGCTGCGGTTGAACTCGCAGAACTGCCGGTCTTTGATGGATTCGCTGCTCTGCCCTCCCAGGTGCGTGATGACGGCGTCCGGGCAGAAGGAGACCTTCCAGCCGCGCTGCTGCATCCGGCGCTGCCAGTCCGTCTCTTCGGCATACATGAAAAAGCGCGGATCGAACAGGCCGACCTCCTCGATGACCTTGCGCCGCACGAGCAGGGCCGCGCCGATGACATAGTCCACATCGCGCGCCGTGTCGTGCGGCCAGGCGCGGTAGTCGCCGAAAACGGGATGGTTCGGGAAAGCCGCCGTCAGCAGGAGGTTTTCCCAGAGACAGCGCAGCGGGGAAGGAAACCGGTAGCAACTGAGCTGCAGGCTGCCGTCCGGGTTGAGCAGGCGCGGCCCGACACAGCCCGTTTGTGGATGCGCGTCCAGAAAGGCGCAGAGCGCGTCCAGCGCGCCGGGATGGACGATGGTATCGTCGTTGAGCAGCAGAATCGCCTCGCCCCGGCAGGCGCGGATCGCCGTGTTCTGGTTCGCGCCGAAGCCGTGCCGCGTCTCGTTCCGCAGCAGTCGCACGGCGGGAAACTCCGCGCGCACCATCTCCACGCTGCCGTCGGTCGAGCAGTTGTCCACCAGAACGACCTCGAACGGCAGGCGGGGCGGGACGGCGTAGAGCGAAGCCAGGCAGTCGCGCAGGGTTTGCAGCCCGTCATGATGCACTATCGAGATACTGAGTTTTACGCTGGAATCGGGCATTGCGTCGGCTCTCCTCCGCTTTCACTGCCGGGAGGATGTCAGGGCCATCGAAGGCGACGAGGGCGACGAGGGCAGGCTGTCGAACACGCGCAGGACGGCATCCACGCGCGCTTCCCAGGTCTGCTCCTGCACCGCCAGGCGGCGGCGCGGCGGCAGTTCCGGCGATTCGACCAGGGCCGCCCGGATCGCCGCGACGAAAGCCTCCCTAGTATCGGCCAGATAGACGAGATCGGGATAGTCGCGGAAGCCGCTGACCGGCGTGGACACGGTCGGCAGGCCGGAGGCCAGGTACTCGAACAGCTTGAGCGGGTTCTGGCTCTCGGAAAAGGCGTTCACCAGGTTCGGCACGATACAGACATCGAAGGCCGTCATCACCGGGGGCAGTTCGGAATGGGCGACGGGGCCGGTCAGTCGGATGTTGGGTTCCGCCTCCAGGCGGCGCTGCCGCCCTTCATCGAGCATGTTCGGCCCGACCAGCGCCACCGTTCCCTCTGGAAAGGCCCGCGCTGCCGCCACCAGAAGGTCTATGTCCAGCCGGTCGGGATGCAGCATTCCCGTATAGCCCAGCACAGGGCGCGTCCAGCCCTGCGTCAGGGGATGCGGCGGCAGCGTGCGCTCGCAGATGGGGGCATACCGCTCCGCCTCCACACCGTTCGGAATCACGTTGACATGATCAATCAGCGCGGCTTTTTGTTCCCGCAGACGCTCGGAGACGACGATGACGGCGTCCGCGCGCCGGGTCAGATAGGCGTCCTCCGCCACCGTCCGCCGCTTTGCGAAGGCGGGCTGCGAGATCGCCGACCAGTCATCCCCGACATCGTAGACGACCGCGCGCTCGCCCATGCGCCCGACCATGTGCGCCGCCCAGTGCGGCTTGATCCAGAGCAACGGCTTCTCCATGCCGAGCGCGCGCGCCGCGCTCCGAATCTGCGCGCGTATCCTCGCTTCGCTGAGCAGACGGCACGGCAGAATCGTATGTGGCAGCAGCTTGACCGGATGGAAGACGAAGATATTCGGCAGGCCGGGAACCGGCTGGGGCGGAACCGGGCGCGCGCCCTTGCGTATCACCTCCCACCGCCCTGCGCGGATGGCGTGCGAGAAGTCCACCGGCAGGCTGACAAACAGGATTTTATGCTCCGGAAATCGGCGCGCGAGTCCGGCGGCGAGGCTCTGGCTGCGCCGCCAGACCTCGTCCCAGTGTTCCATTCCGATAAAAAGAAGGTCGTGCATCCTACAATACTCTTTGTGTTCGACATGTCTGGCGCTGGGAGAAGCCGTCCTCAGCGCACGCGCTTCCAGGTTCCCCCCATGACTTCGGTCGCTTCCCGGCGCAGTCTCCCATTGGTCAGCAGCAGCAAAAACAGGCTGCTGACCATCGTGACGCTGCTGCCCAGCAGCAGGCGTGCCATCGGAGAGGCCGCGACGCTCAAGACCAGCCCTCCCGCCGCCGCGCCCCCGATGCCTGCCAGCGCCGCCGACAGCAGCAGCCCCGGCACTTTCCGAAACGTCTCCGGCACCAGTCCCTTGCAGAACCAGAGCCGCACCATAAAGGTCAGGAAATAGATGAGGACCCCGGCCCAGGCAGCCCCGGCGGCCCCATAGCGCGCGGTCAACGGGTAGAGCATCGCCACAAAGAGAACGGCCTCGATGACTTTGGCCCTTGCGTCCAGTTCCGGGCGGCTCAGCCCGATGATCAGCGGCGAGATCATCTGCGTCAGGCCGCGAAACAGCCCCATCAAAATCAGGATGCGAACGAGTTGCCCGGCGGCGGCCCAGCGCGGCCCATAGAAGAGCTGCACGATCTCGTTCGAGAGCAGCCCGACCGGAACCGTGACCAGGATCAGCAGCGCGGACGTAAGGCTGAAAGCGCGCAGCACCGCCGAGTCCAGCCGGTCGCGGCGGTCGCGCCCCAGTTCGGCATACGCCGGAAACATCACTTTCGTCAGCGTGTTGACCAGCACATTGACCGGCAGGCTCGCCAGGCTGTAGGCCACCAGGTAGGTTCCGAGAACGCTCGTTCCACGCAGCTTCCCGACCACGATATTGTCGGCGTTCGTCGTGAGATAGGTCATCACGCCGATGATAAAGATATACTTGCCGAACAGAAACGACTGTCGAAACGCGCTCCGGTCGAAGGCGAATCGGGGCCGGTAGGGATAGAACAGATAGGACAGCAGCGCCGTGCCGACCGTGCTGAGAAGCTGTCCCAGCACCAGCGCCCAGACATTGCGCGTCCAGAAGGCCAGCAGGATCGTTATCGCCGTGTTGACAAAAGCCGCCGAAAGATCGAACCAGACGACCCGCGTGAAGCGGACGCGGCGCTTCAACAGCACCAGCCCGATATTCTGGAACCCATCCACCACCGGCATCAGGCTGACCACCAGCAGAATGGAAAACAGGCGCGGTTCCTGATAGAACCGGACGGCCGGATAGGCGGAGGCCAGCAGCAACAGAGACAACAGCAGCCGCCGTCCGAGTTCCGCCGTCCAAACGGTATTGAGGCGGGTATGAAGCTTCTCCTCCTCCTCCGATTTCCCGGCGATCACGGCGGCGCTCAGGTTGAGATCGGTCAGCACGCCGAGCGCGCCCAGGATCGTCAGGGCCATTCCGAACAGGCCGAAGTCGTCGCGGGTCAGGAGACGCGCCAGCACAATGGAGCGCGCCAGCGACATCCCCTGTATCAGCAGCGTGGAGGCCGCCGTCCAGAAGACTCCGGTGCGTACTCGCGCGGTCAACGACAGTTCACTCAATTTCCAGTCCTTTGCAGGATAGATTACTCTCCCGGTGGATCGCCCCCGTGCGCCCTGTTTTGCCGGAAGCGCCCGTACTGCCCGAACCGTTCCCCATCACGCTCACTCGCTCGCGTGTTTCAGGAGGAAGGCCCCTAACAGCTTCCGGCCTGCATCCGCCATGCCGATCCAGAGGCAGAGATAGAATCCGCCCAGGCCGATGCGAGACACTGCGGAAGCCCGGTTTCGAAGCAGGTCTTGATAGGCGACGGCGGCCAGGCACGCGCAAGCCGTCCAGACAAAAAGATGGAAGCGCGTCTTGATGGCGACCGGCCCTAACAAGAGAAAATAGACGACGGCGGCGGCGATCAGCCAGTGCGCCCTCTGGCGCTCCGCGTCCGTTCTGTGCCGCAGCGCCGCCAGTCCCAGCGGCGTATAGACGAGCAGCAGCAGCCCGGTACGGCCTCCATAAGGCTCGCGCTGTCCGAAGATCGAACTAAGAATCGGCACGAAAGGCAGCACGGCCATATCGCGCAGGGACGGAATGCGGCCCGCCGCCGCGCCGGAGCGCCACATCGGGTCCGCCGGAGTGCGCGCCAGATGAACCCCGCTGTTGTCCCAGATTTTTCCTGTGAGCGTGCGGGTGTGCCAGAACCAGAATCCCAAAAACAGCGCGGCAGGCAGCAGCAAGACCAGCGCGGCCCGCACGGAGGCGCTTATCGGAGCGCGTTGTCTCTCCCCAGGCGGAAAAGCTGCCAGGCAGCAGGCCACCGGCAAGGCCGCTGCGGTCAACGGTTTGATGGAGAGAGCGCCCGCGAGGAGGAGACCGGCGGCAGCCGGGCCAGCCCATCGCGCGGTCACTCTCCCCTCTTGATTCCGGCGGGGACAGAGCAGCGCGGCATAGGCGCACACGATCAGAGCTGCCGCGCCCACATCGTTATAGGCTATCGAAGCCTGGCCTGTCAGGACCGGGATGGAGAGACAGGCCGCTATCGCCGCCAGCCTACTGCCGCCGATAGCCTGCGCCAGGCTCGCCGCGCCTAACAGGAGAACGAGCAGAAGCAGGGAGTGCGTCCAGTGCGCCGCCGCAGGGCTGGAAAAGACCGCGCTGAAGGTATAGATCATCTCCAGAAGGGCAGGCCCGTTGGTCAGCCGAAACGGCGAGGTCTCCCAGCGCCCCGCCTGCGCCCAGAAGAGCGGGGCGGCCCAGTGATACTCTATCTCGTCGCGCGCCTGGGGAGGGCGCATACCGGCCAGAAAGATGCACAGCAGGAAGATCACGCAGGAGAACGCAAGCAGTCTGTCTTCGCGGAGTATCGCCAGCAGACGGCGGGGAAACGCGGCAAGCAGGGCGCGGCGCTGAGAGACCGGCCTGAGCAGGCCGACGGCCATGATAAGGCCGGACAGAAGCAGGACGGGCCTGGTGAGCGCGGCCAGATGTCCGAGCAGTCCCATCTCCAGCCCGAACAGCGTAAAACCCAGCCCGGCCAGCGTCGCGACCTGGCAGGCTGGCAAGCGCGAGGCGTAACGCAGGAGGGTGACTCCCCAGTAGCCCAGGCAGGCGATATGGATCAGAATCAGACCGATGACCCCGAAGGGGATGACGACCATCCAGAGTTCTCCCTATCGCCCCGCCTGTTGCCGTTACAGCCCGGCGCGCACCAGGTCATGCACGCGCAGCATCCCGACACAGCGTCCCGCCGCATCCACGACGGGCGCGACGGAGATCGGGCGCGGCCGCTCCTCCATCCAGTTCAGGGCTTCATACGCCAGTTGATCGCTCTGCAGCACGACGGCGGGCTGCCGGTTCATAATAGCCCCGGCCGTCTGCGCGAACAACTGCGCGCCGAACTTCTGGAACGCCTGCCGCACATCGTAGTCGGTGATGATGCCGAGGAGCCGCGCGTCCTCCCCGACGACGCAGGTGGCCCCGACCGCTTTGGCGCTGATCTCGCCCAGCACGTCCATCAGCGGCGCCTCCGGGGAGACCTTCGGCAGCGCCTCCGGCCCGCCCTGCATCAGATCGCGCACGCGCAGGGTCAGCCGCCGCCCCAGCCGCCCGCCGGGATGGTTCAGGGCGTAGTCTTCGGGCCGGAAGCCGCGCCGCTTTTGCAGGGTCATCGCCAGCGCGTCTCCAAGCGCCAGCGCGACCACGACGCTGGTGGTCGGCGCGAGGTTGAGGGGACAGGCTTCCCGTTCGACCGCCGCATCCAGCACGACGGTCGCTTTCTGGGCCAGCGTCGAGCCGAGATTGCCGACGATGGCGATGATCGGCACGCCGCGCGCCAGCAGCGCCGGGAGGATGGCGAGCAGTTCCTCGCTCTCGCCGCTGTTGCTGAGGGCGATGACGACATCCGTACTCGCGACGATTCCCAGATCGCCGTGCATGGCCTCGGAAGGGTGCAGAAAGACGGCGGCGCAGCCCGTCGAGGTGAGCGTAGCCGCCAGCTTGCGCGCGGCCATGCCGGATTTGCCGACGCCCGTCGTCACGACCTTGCCCGCGCACCCGTGTAGTAGGTCGAGCGCCCGCTCGAACGCGGTGTCCAGCCGTTCCGCCGCTCTCAGGATGGCTGCCGCCTCGATCTCCAGCGTCGTCCGCGCAAACGCGATGCCGTCGTCTTCGGTTGCGTCGCGCGGCGTTGCCGGTACTTCTACTGCCCTGTTCATACCTCTGCTATCCTATCTGTTCGAGATGCAAAATCTGTGCCAGACCTTCCGGGTACGTTTAGTACCCGTCTGGTGGGCCTGCGGCCAACCGTCCTGCCGGACGGGAAAGGCAGTGTGCGTCCGTGAGGACGCTCGGCGCGAAGCGCTACCCAGACGGGTACGTTTAGTACCCGGCCCGTCTCTCATTGTACCCTTTCGTCGGCCTCCGCCGCCGTGACCGCGCGCCAGTAGTCGAGCGTCGCGCGCAAAGTCTGTTCCGGCGTGTAGCGCGGCTGCCATCCGGTCGCGGCTTGCAGGCGCATGGGGTCGCCGGTGGAGCAGAGGATGTCGGCGGGGCGCAGACGGGCCGGGTCTACCGTCACTTCGGTCGGAACCGCGCAGAGGGCGCGCAGGCGATCCAGCGCGGCGCGCAGCGTCAGAGCGTGACCGCGCGCTACGTTGTAGGATTCGCCGCAGACCCCGCGCGCCATGAGGAGGCGATAGGCGCGCACGACATCGCGCACATCCAGCAGTTCGGTCTGCACCGCCAGGTTGCCGACGCGCAGGACGGGCGGTTCCAGGCCGCGCTCGATACGCGCCAACTGGCGCGCGAAGCTGGGAATGACATAGGCCGGAGACTGTCCCGGCCCGGTGTGCCGGAAGGGGCGCGCGATCATCGCCAGGCCGCGATAGGCCCGCGCGACCGTCTCCATCTCGATCTTACTGTCGGTGTAGGGGCCGTAGCGCCAGAGCGGGCCGATGGGGTCTTCTTCCCGCGCGGGCCGCGCCGGGTCTACGCCGCCGTAGACGTTGCCGGTGCTGATGAGGAGCAGGCGGGGAAAGGGAGAGAGGTTCGCGGCGGCTTCCAGGAGGTTGCGCGTGCCGGTCACATTGACCGCGTAGACGGCTTCACGGTCGGCATCCGCGCCGGAAGCTCGCGCCGCCAGGTGATAGACCTGTTGCGGACGCATCTCCGCCAGCAGGGTTGCGACGGCCTGCGCCTCACCGATGTCGAGCGGCACGGGAAGGACGCGCCCCGGCACGGCGCTCCCGTCCCAGCCAGCAGAAGGCAAAAACGGCGCGGCAGATGGCGATCCCGGCATGGAATGCGTCGTGGCGACGATCTCGGCGGAGGCGTCTTCCGAAGCCAGCAGTTCGGCAATGAGATGCCGCCCGACGAAGCCGGTCGCGCCCGTCACCAGGATACGCGCGCGTTCCTCCCCGCCCTTAGCGCGGCTCATGGCGGAGCGCCCTTTCCCAGCGCGCGAGGTCGGCATCCACCATCCTGGCGACAAGCTGGCGGAACGTCATCTCTGGCTTCCAGCCCAGCTTCGTGCGGGCTTTCGTCGCGTCGCCCACGAGCAGGTCTACCTCCGCCGGACGGTAGAACGCCGGGTCCTGCACGACATAGGGCTGCCAGTCCAGCCCGACATGCGCAAAGGCAGTCTCGACGAGTTCCTGAACGGAGTGGGTCTCGCCCGTCGCCACCACGTAGTCTTCGGGCGTCTCCTGCTGAAGCATCCGCCACATGGCTTCTACATAGTCGCCCGCGAATCCCCAGTCGCGGCGGGCTTCCAGGTTGCCCAGGCGCAGTTCTTGTGCCAGCCCGAGCTTGATTCGCGCCACGCCATCGCTGACTTTGCGCGTCACGAACTCCAGGCCACGGCGAGGGCTTTCGTGGTTGAAAAGTATTCCCGATACGGCAAATAAATTATAACTTTCACGATAGTTGACCGTGATGAAGTGGCCGTAGACCTTCGCGACGCCGTAGGGACTGCGTGGATGGAAGGGCGTGTTCTCGTTCTGCGGCGTCTCCCGCACCTTGCCGAACATCTCGCTGCTGGACGCCTGATAGAAGCGTATCTTCGGATTGACCAGGCGGATCGCTTCCAGCAGGCGCGTCACGCCGAGCGCGGTGAACTCGCCGGTCAGCACCGGTTGGTTCCAGCTTGTCGGCACGAACGACTGCGCCGCCAGATTGTAGACCTCGTCCGGCAGGACGCTGCGGACGGCCTCGATCAGCGAATACTGATCCAGCAGGTCGGCCTGCGTCAGTTCGATCCGGTCTTTGATAGGCGCGATGCGCTCGAAGTTCTCGGTGCTGGAGCGGCGCACCACCCCGACGACACGATAGCCCTTCTCCAGCAGCAGTTCTGCCAGGTACGACCCATCCTGCCCGGTGATGCCTGTGATCAAGGCGGTTTTCATCGTGTCGGCGCTTCCCCTTTCACGGCCCATAGGCTTCCAACTCGTAGACGCGGGGCCGCATGTCCGTATAGGGCGTCTTGTCCTCGCGCAGCATTCCATTGTTGAGATCGGTGATGACCAGGCGCACGCGCGTCGCCAGCACCGGCGGGAAATGGGCGTACAGCACCCACTCCAGCGTATTGTCCTTCACGCTGCGCACCGTCTTCCAGCCGCCGTTTGTCTCGACCTGGATCTCGTAGTCCCGCGCGCCGGGCAGTTGGACATTGGCCGACGGCGTGACCGCCGCCACCGTGTCTATCCGACGCGGCCTGTCGAACGTGACCTGCGCCCACTGCGGCAGCCGCGCGCCTTTCGCGGCGATCCAGATGCGCTCGTCGGCCTGCCCCTCATTGAAGTGCCACGTGCCGTCGTTGAGATTGGCCGCCGCCTCCGGCGATCGCTCGTAGGAAGACGCCTGCGCGACTCCGCCATTGGAGGCCAGCGCCCAGTTCGTGCCTGCCGGGAAGCGATCTAGCGGCCTCAACTCGGTTCCGTGCCGCAGATGCACATAGAGCGGAAAGCCGGAGAGCGGCAGCGTCAGTTCGCCGTCCGCGCTGAGTTCCGCCGCCACCGGCCCGCCCATGATGTCGTTGACGCGCACGCGCGCCGTCTCGCCCTGTACGCGGAAGCGCGCTTCGGCCTTGAAATCGTCCGTCCAGACGACGACGGTATCCTGGCTGCCGTTCGTATAGGCGATGGCGTGCGCGAACTTGCCCATCGGTATCTCGCGGTCGAAGCGCATTCCCGCCGTCTGTTCCGCCATGATGCGCGCGGCCATACCGCCGCGATTCGGCTCCTGGTCGAACAGATACCAGGGTTCAAAGCCCCGGAACTTCAGATAGTAGTAGTTGTTATGCGCGTTCGGGATGCCGACC
The DNA here is from genome assembly GCA_035651115.1 of Chthonomonadaceae bacterium. GTDB lineage: Bacteria > Armatimonadota > Chthonomonadetes > Chthonomonadales > Chthonomonadaceae > DASRGL01. Next base: position 12,972 of record DASRGL010000268.1, on the reverse strand, counting down.
GAAGCCGCCAGCGCGAACATGCGGACGAGATAGGCCGCCTGAAGCAGGGGCATCTCCGCATGATTGTCCCAGCGCCAGCCCTGCTCCGTCTGCCAGATCGCCTTATTCTGCTGCCCGTTCGCATCCATGAGCGCGCGCAGTTGCCGCAGGAGTTCCGCGTTGCCGTTCTCCTCCCAGGAGCGTTGATGGCCCGTGTAGCTGTGCGTCGAGACGGCATCCACAAACGCGCCGCCGCCCGCCTGAAAGAAGCGGTCGAAATCCTTCGGGTTGACGCGCACCAGGGCCGGCCCCAGCACGACGGCGCTCGGATCGGCAGCGTGCGCGCCGCGATAGGCCGGAGCCAGCGTCTCCGTAGTGTAGGTCTCCAGACGGCGCGGGTCCGGCTCGTTTTCGATCTCCCAGACGTGATTGCGGTCTCTGTAGCGGCTGACGAATCGCCGCACCAGTTCCTGATAGCTGTCCGGGTCGGCCCAGGCCGGGCGCGACTGTAGCTGGCAGAACACGGTGACGCCCCACTGCTGCCGGTCGGCGGCGATCCGGTCGAACATCGCATCCAGCTTGCTCCAGTCGAACTGCGGGTCCTCCAGCGGCGACTTCTCGCGGGTCGGAAACCACTGCCTCATGACAACGGTTTCGCGCACGCAGCGCAGTCCCAGCGCCGCCGAGAGCGCCGCCGTCGAATCGAGCGGCACGGGCGGACTCACCAGGCCGTTCGTCGGCGTAAAGATACCGACGTCGGCATCGTCCTGGTTCGGCAGCGTGTCCGTCGCGCCCGCAGGCTGCACGTCCACGATCAGATGATACCATCCGCCGCTCAGCGGCTTGATCGGGAACTCGAAGCGATCCGCGCGGACATCGCTGCCGCGCAACGAGACGCGCCCGCTCCCCGCCTCGCGGTTCCAGAAATCCGTCAGGCGATAGGTGAGCGTATAGGTCCCGGTGATCGGCGTTCGGGGCGGAAACTGCAACTGGAAGCGCGGCGCTTCGCCCGCCGGAAACAGGCCGCCTTCCGGAACCGAAACGAGTTGATACGCCAGACCGCGCGCCAGGCGGGCGCTCAGCGGGCGCAGAGGCGGCGGCGTGTTGACGCCCCTCGGCTTCGGCTGGCCCGCGCGTGCGACCTCAAAGACGAACTCGATGGGGCGATCCTTGCTGATCAGCGCGCGTCCCCAGACAGCATTGCGCAGCGACCCATTGGATTGTCGGTTGAAAGGCGCGTCGTTACCAGCATAGTATACGTCAAGCGCCCGCCCGTTCGCAAGATACCAGCGCATGTCCCGCAAGGCCCCGATCGCTTTGAGGGTCGGCACGGCGTAGACAAGCCCCTTGCCGGGCAGGCGATGCTGTCCGAAGCCGGGCCGTTTCAGGTCCTCGACGGCGACCACATCGCTTCCCAACGGCCAGGCAACGCTGCCGTATCCTGCGCTCAAGCGCCGCACCGTGAGGTGCAGGGTGTCCGGCTCCGCGCGATAGGTCAGCGTGAAGGCCGGAGCCGCGCCGGGCAGGGCCAGGTCTGCTTCCAGCGTATCGGGAGCGGGCTGCTCCATGCGAACGGCCTGCCATGCAGCAGGCTGCAGGCGAAACGGCTCGCCCTGGCCCAGCAGCATCAGCCCGCGCAGGCACTCCGCGCCGCCGACCTGCAGACCGGCGAGCAGTCCGTTCGCATCTATCTGCGCGGTATAGCTCGGCGCAGCGACGTGGTACGCGCCGTCGGCCTGCTTTTGCAGAGTCGCCTGCGCGCGCAGAGGCAGAGGCGCGGCGCACAGCAGACCGACCGTCAAAAACAGCAAACCGGGCAGCCTCCGGTAGAGAGGGCCGCCCGGCGCAAGCACGATCTTCATGGTACACTCCTCAACCGCGTACAATCGCGTCAATCGCGACAACGTGACGTAGCAGGGTCGTCAGGTCGGAAAGCGGCAGCATCGTGGCCGTATCGGACAGGCCGCGCTCCGGGTCGGGATGCACTTCCAGAAACAGCGCCTCGATGCCGACCGCGACAGCAGCGCGGGTCAGATGCGGAATGAACTCGCGCAGCCCGCCGGAGGCCGTGCCGCCCGCTGCGCCTCCCGGCCTCTGCACGCTGTGCGTGCCGTCGAAGACGACCGGATAGCCGAAGGCGCGCATCTGCGGCAGGCTGGTCATATCCACCACCAGCGTGTTGTAGCCGAACGAGACGCCGCGCTCGGTCAGCAGCAGACTGCGGTTGCCCACCGACTCGACCTTCTGCACGACGTTCTTCATATCCCAGGGGGCCAGAAACTGGCCCTTCTTGACGTTGATGGCGCGGCCCGTCTCGGCGGCGGCGAGTATCAGATCGGTCTGACGGCTGAGAAAGGCCGGGATTTGCAGCACGTCACACACTTCGGCCACCGGCTTGCACTGCCAGGTCTCATGCACGTCCGTCAGTACGGGAACGCCGAATTCATGCTTGATAGCGTTCAGGACTTCCAGCCCCTTGTGCATCCCATGCCCGCGAAACGAGGCGACGGAGGTGCGATTGGCCTTATCGAAGCTTGCCTTGAAGATGTAACCGAGTCCGAGTTCCCGCGTGACGCGCTGGGCCTCCGCCGCGACCTCCCGGCACAGTTCCAGGCTCTCGATTACGCACGGCCCCGCAATGAGGGCGAGCGGCCCCTGCGCGGCTCCGAGGGTCACGTTTCCAATAGTCACGGTCTGCATCACGATCTTCCTTTGGCCGGGTACTGAAAGTACCCGTCTAGGGGACGGCTGCGCCGCCAAGCGTCCTCGCGGACGCACTCGTATGGAAAGGCCGCCTCTTCGTATGCAGGCTAGTGCGATACGAAGGAGTAAGCCTGCAATCAGTACTCCGTCCGGCAGGACGGTTGGCCGCAGGCCCTCCAGACGGGTACTTTCAGTACCCGGCCCCCTACCGCCGCCGCCCCGGAAGCAGGGACTTGAGGGCCGGGGCGACCTGGAAATAGGGCGATTCCGCCGCGCGCCCGTTCCCGTTGTGCGAAGGAGCCGTTCCCCCCGGCTCGATTCGGGACGCGCGATAGACGGCCCGCGCCGTCTCGAGTACCTGCGCTTCCGAAATGGCGTCCAGGCAGCGGCGCACCGTTGCATCGTCCTGCGCGGGCCGCTCCGGGAAGACGACCAGCGAGCGATGGCGCGGCGTGTCGTAGCCCCAGCGCAGAATCTTGTTCGGCCCGAACAGCCCGACGCTGGCGACCCGCTGCGCGACGGCGGCGTGCAGCAGTCCCGTATCGTTGCCGAGCCAGAGGCCGCACTGCCCGATGACCGCCAGCGCCTCCCGCAGTTTCAGCCTGCCGACCAGGTTGATGGGCCGATGGCGCAGCGCGCGGGCCATGCGTTCCCCCTCCGCCTCCTCCCCCGCGCCGCCCATGATCACGATCACACCGCCGATCTCATCGGCCAGCGTGTCGGCGACGCGCGCATAGCGTTCCGCGCCCCAGGCCCGGATCGGCGCGTCGTTGGCTCCCGGCTGCACGCCGATCAGAGGCCGTCCTTCGTCAGTGTTCACTCCATCCTGTTCCCGCAGCAGCCGTCGCGCGCGCTCCTCTTCCTCCGGCGCGATCCAGAGCGAGGGCAGCGCGTCTTCGGCAGGAAAGCCGAGGATGCGCAGCATATCGAGATGCTGGCACGCCTCATGCCGGTCGAACCCGTAAGGAATGGTCGCGGCCAGCAGAGGGCGGCGCAGATCGGTCGCGTAGCCGATACGCGCCGGAATGCGGGCCAATGTCGCCATCAGCGCGCAGTGGAGCGAGCGGTTCAGGAGGAAAGCCGCCGCATACCGCCCGGCGCGCAGGAGCGCATAGAGTTCCCGGCTGTGATGCCAGCGGCTCATGCGCCGGGTTTCGAGCGGCAGGAGTTCGTCTACATAGGGGCAGTGGGTCATGGCCGTCACCGCAGAGGGGGAGGCCAGCAGCGCGATGCGCGCATGGGGCGCATAACGGCGCAGTTGCGCCAGGAACGGGGTCGCGACGAGCGTATCACCCATGAAGCGGAACTTGGAGACGACCGCAATGCGTTCGGCCTGCAACACCGCGCGGCGCGCGGCTTCAACCGCGCGCCCGCAAGCCGGTCGCGGCGCTTCGCCGCCGACCGGCGGCAGGCCGAAACCCTCGGCGGCGGACTCCCTCTCTTGCAGCCCCTCACGACTCATAAAGCACTTGCTCCACCCGCGCGAGGACTTCGCCGGGCGTAATAGTGCGGAGGCACGGCGTGATGGCCTCCGCCGAAGACAGGCGCGGGATCGGCTCCCCCTGAGCGCCGATGGCCTGCGTGCCACCGGAACGCCGCTCGATGGAACGGCAGCGCCCCGGACAGTCGGGAAAACAGAGGTCACGGCGGGCCAATACTCTGTCCAGTTGTCCCCAGGGGCCGGCGTGCGCCGGATCGGTCGGGCCGAAGGTCGCCACGACCGGACGGCCCAGCGCGGCGGCGATGTGCGCCGAGCCGGTATCGCCGCAGACCTGGATCGTGCAGCCCTCCAGCACGGCGGCCAGTTGTTTCAGGTCGGTCTGCCCGGCCAGGCTGACCGGTATCAGAGCGCCTGCCTGCGCGTCCGAATGGGGCGCATTCGGAGAGGTCACACGCGCCCCCTGCCGCTCCCGCGCCAGGGCGATGATCTCTGCACAGAGCGTCCGATCCTTGCCGGAACCGATCAGCACGGACGGCAGCCCGTGCCGCTCCGCGAGCGCGACGGCCAGTTCCGCGTAGGGCCGCGCGCCCCAGCGCCGATTGTGGTCTCCCGTCGCCGGGTTCAGCACGGCATACGGCGCAGATGGGGCGATGCCGACGGAACGCAGCAGTTCGGCAGCCTGCGCGCGGGATGCCTCTGGAATAGCGAGCGGGAATCGCACCGCCGTTGGTTCCGCGCCCAGCGCGCGCGCCACATCGAGGAACCAGTCCACCCGATGCACGCTCTCCGGGCGGCGCGGCAGGGGACGCGAGGCGAACTGCGCCCCGTCGCGCAGCCGCCACCATCCCAGCCGATACGGCGCTCCCGTCGCCAGCGCCATCAGGCCGCTCTTGGAGTGGCCCTGGATGTCCAGCGAGACCTCGAACCGGCGGCGGCGCAGGTCGGCGAGAAAGGCCAGATACTCCCGCCAGACGCGCGGCGAACGCAGCCGTCCCTGCTTCCAGCGCCCGCGCGGCACGACGATCACCTCTTTCAGATACGGATTGCCGGTCACAATGTCAGCAGACATCTCCTCGACCAGCCAGGTGATCTCCAGGTGCGGGAACGCCTCTCCCAGCGCGGCGGAGAGAGGGATCGCGTGAACGACATCCCCGATAGAACTGAGGCGGATGATCAGCAAGCGGTGGACAGCGCGCAGATCGGGCAGGGCCGGAGGACGCATCGCGGGCTAGACGGGAACCTGGCGCGGCGCGGTCGGCGCGGCCTCCGGCATGATCAGCGGACGGCCCGCCAGCCGCTCCAGAACGGCGACCGGAGCCAACTCCGGCAGAGTCATGGCGTGCAGAGGGACAATGCAGGTCTGTTCCACCGCGTACTGCCCGGACAGAACGGCGTGGGCGATCTGATCCGTAAACGATAGCCAGGTCGCGCCGGGCGGGAACGCCAGCGTCTTGCGCTGTCCTGTCCGCTGGAACTCCGCATTGCTTTTGAGATAGTGGTGGAAGCGGAGCATAAACAGATCGTAGGCGGAGCGATCCGGCACGCGCGCCCCGACTTTGCGCGCGAGGCGCGCGGCATATCGCTGCGCTTTCGCCACCGGACTGTTCACCGCAGACAGCCCGGCATCCTGCGCATAGCGCGCGGCCAGCACCTCGAAAGGATCAGCGGTCGCCCAGACACGCGCCGAACTGGGATGCAGGTTCGTGAACATGCGCAGGATCCGCCCGCCGTGCGTGGGGCGCGTGGGGAACGCATCCAGGTGCATCAGGTCGTTCCGATGCCGCAGGGGCAGCACGCGCCCTGCCTCCTCCACCGGGCGAAAACTGGCATAGTCCACCTGCCAGGCGGCGGCATAGTTCGGCAGTAGCTTGCTCAGAAACTCCAGCGCGCCCTGCGAATACTTCCCCAGGATCGCGTTGATACGCTCCGCGTCCGCCTGCGGGAGCGCCGCCGTTCCGGTCGTCTTGTCCAGATGCGGCTTATAGGCGATGTTCTTGTGATAGGTCTTGTCGGACTGATGCTGCGCCCGCAGAAACGCGGCGTCTTCTTCGGAGGGAAGAAAGGGAGCCTGGCTCAGCAGCAGGATGTTGCCCTGCTCCAGTTGCTGACAGAGCCAGAGCGAGTCCTGCTGGCCCGCTTCGCGCGCATCCATCGAGATCACTTCCATCGGGGCTTCTCCATCGGCAACACAGGATCACTGCCAAATAAACCAAAAAATCGTGCTTACTTTCGCTCTTGCGGCTGACTTTCCCTGCCTGGCTTGTTGACCTAACCCCCCGTCCCCCTTCCCTAAAACGTTCGTTCCTCACTGGGAAGGGGGAGTATCCATTTGGAGGCTTTGCCCTTCTCTTACACTCGGTAGCGAGTTGAAAGAGAGGCACAAGCCTGGGCCATAGTCCCCCCTTCCCAGCGAGCCTGCGAGCGGTTCAGGGAAGGGGGACGGGGGGTTAGGTCATCCTCCCACCACACTCGGCGCGCGGAGCAGCGTTTCCACGCGGGCGAGGACATCGGTAACATGGATAGCGCCGAGGCAGCGCGGATGCGCGAACTGGCAGTGATGCCAGTTGCAGGCGGAACCGCAGGCTTGGCGGCGGCTGATAGCGTTGGCGCGCTGCCCGTAGGGACAGGCGCGCTCCGGGTCGGTCGGGCCGATGAGCGAGATGACCGGACGCTCCAGTGCCGCCGCCAGATGCCCCGAACCCGTATCCCCACAGACATGGACGGCAGAGCGGCGCAGCACGGCAGCCAGTTGCTTCAGCGTCGTGCGCCCGCTCAGGTCTACGAACGGCAGGCGGGCCGACTCCCGCACCTCGGCGGCGACCGCTCTATCCGCCGTGACCATCACCGCAGGCAGACCCATCCGTTCCTGAACGGCGTCCATCAGGGCGGCGTAGTTTGCCGCGCCCCACTGCTTGATCGCCATCGCGGAGGCCGGATTGATCGCGACGAACGTATCGCACGGCCCGACGCCCTCCGCGCAGAGCATCGCATCCACCGCCGCCTCGTCCTCTTCCGGAATATGGAACGGGAACCGCACCCGCTCCGGCGTCGCGCCGAGGAAGTGCGCGATGTCAAGGTACTGATCTACGACATGCACGCTCTCCGGGCGGCGCGGAACCGGGCGCACCATCAGCGTGGCAGCTTCGCGCAGGTAGTGATAGGCCAGCCGCGTGCGCGCCCTGGAGGCGACGGCGATGACCGCGCTCTTGGTCAGCCCTTGCATATCCACCGCCAGGTCGAAGCGGCGGCGGCGCACCTCGCGGAGGCGGGCGGCGTAGTCGGGATAGAAGGCGGCGGAGCGCAGCTTGTGGCTGTTGACTTTCGGGAACGTGACGATCTCGGAGATATAGGGATTGCCCGCGATCAGGGGCGCAAACGTCTCCTCGACCGCCCAGGTCATTTCGAGATGCGGGTAGGCTTCGCCGAGCGCCGCCGAAACGGGCAGCGCATGGATGATGTCTCCCAGCGCGCTCAGTTTGATGAGCAGCACCCGTCGCACGGCGGTCATATCAACGGTCGGCAGAGTCATGACGCTCTCGCATCTCCTGTCTATACTTATTGAGGGGTGTATTCAGCAGACGCGCCTGTTCCGCGCCGTCCGGGAAGACGCCTGGCGACGCTTTCCAGCGGTCGTGCAGCCAGAGCCACTGCGTCGGCGTCTGACGAATCTGCGCCTCCAGCCGGGCATTGATCAGGGTCATCACGCGGGCGACATCGGCAGACTGATCACCGGTCGGGGCCACGATTTCGGGCGGCTCGAAGGTGATCTGGAAACGGTCGTCCGGCGTGCGGCGGCACCAACTAAACAGCAGAGGCGCGCCCGTGCGCAGGTGCAGCACGCCGGGGCCGTCCACCGTCCCCGTCGGCTGGCCGAGGAACGGCACGAACAGATCGGCGGCGTTCTGGTCGGGCAGCAGCGCAACGATCTGGTTCTTCTTCAAAGCCTGCAAGATGCCGCGCGCCGAGTTGCCGCGATAGAGGACCTGCGCGCCGTTGCCCTGGCGCGTGTCGGCCATCAGCTTGGTCGCGGCGGGGTCGCGGGCATCGCGCGCCACGACGTTGAGCGGGTAGCCGTGCGTGGTCAGCCAGCGCGCCATGAACTCCCAGTTGCCGAAATGCCCGGTGATCAGCAGCACGCCTTTGCCCGCCTCGAACGCGCGGCACAGGTTCTCCTCGCCCTCCACCGTCACCATCCGATCCACGTCTTCGCGGCTCAACTGCGGCATCTTGATGAACTCGACGGCCATCTCGCCGAAGTGCCGGAAGACGGCCCGCGCCATCCGCCGCCGCTCCTCCGGCCCTTTGTCCGCATAGATCAGCGCCAGATTTTTGAGCGCGACGCGCCGATACCGCCCTAACGCGCGAAACAGCAGTTCGCCCATTCCCTTCCCGAAGGCGCGGGCCATCGGCAGCGGCATCGCCCGTACCGGCCCGACCACCAGGCGTATGCCCATCCGCCCCGCCGCGCGCTCGAAACGCTTGCGAAAGGGTAACGCCGGAGTCTCCTGGTTAGGCGCGGTCTCTTGCGTCATAAGAAAGCCTGATTCGACTCAATTCGCGGTTTTTGGCAGCGCGGCCTGAACCGCCGCGAGAAAGTTCGCTTCGCCCGCGACCTGCATCTTCACCTGCAAGGCCAGGATCGGCAAGGGCGTCTTCAGCGGAGCCATCTTCACGGCGTCCTTGTCGGTGGTGATGACGGCCTCCGCGCCCGCCGCGCACGCCTCGGCAAAGACCCGTTCCATATCGGCCAGCGTGATCTCCTGATGGTCGCGGAAGCGGAATCGCGCAGCCAGGATGCCCCCCAGTTCGCCGAGCATCGACTCGAAGGCAGAGGGATTGCCGATGGCGGCCAGGGCCGCGACACGCCGCCCGTTCAGCCAGTCGGCGGGATGCTCCACGTTTCCGACAAGCGTGCGCAGACCCGTTGGCGCGAGATCGGCGGTAAAGACCGGGCGGCCCGGCGCAAGTCGCTGCACGACGGCCTGCACCTCCCGCGTCCGCTCCGGCCCGGCGCGCTTCACATTAGTCAAGACGACGATTCCGGCCCGCCGCAGATGCGAAGGCGGCTCGCGCAGCAGGCCGCGCGGAAACGTCCAGCCGTTGTCGAAGGGTTCGCAGGCATTGAGCAGCACGATGTCCAGATCGCGATGCAGTTGCCAGAACTGCATCCCATCGTCTAATACGATTACGTCCGGCTGGAATTCTGCATACGCCAGTTTGCCGGTCACGCGCCGGTCTTTGCCGACGAGAACGGGGACATCGGGCAGCGTGCGCGCCAGCAGATAGGCTTCATCGCCCGCTTCCCGCGCGTTGAGCCGCACCTTCTGCCCGTCGGAGACGACCGCGCAGCCGCGTTCGTGCCTGCCGCCGTAGCCCCGGCTGAGAATGGCGGCCTTTTTGCCCTGCCCGCTCAACAGGCAGCAGAGGGTCTGCGTCATCGGGGTCTTGCCCGTGCCGCCCGTCGTCAGATTGCCGATGGAGACGACCGGGCAGGGCAGCCGTTCGCGCTGCCGGATACCAAGATGGTAGGGCAGCAGGTAGGTCTTCAGTCCGGCGCTATAGACGGGAGCCAGCGCGCCCATGCCCAGCCGCAGCGCCGCCGGAACCAGGCCGCGCCGCCCACGCGCGACGGAGAGCAGATAGTCGTCCAGGCTGCTCATGGCCCCCCTCCCTGGCCCTCCCCCCAAGAACAGAGGGAGGGGAGCGAGTGCGCAGGCGGGTACGTTCCTCTGTCGCCCTGCTCAAAACTGTCACCCTGAGTGAAACGAGGGGTCTCTGCCTTGAGATTCTTCGCTGCGCTCAGAATGACAGGGAGCAGAAACGCCAGCCTGGCAAACAACAGCAAAAGCCTGCACATTAACTGTTCCCTCCCCCTGTTCTTGGGGGGAGAGCCAGGGAGGGGGGCTTTACCTGCCAGTTCCGCGACCGCCGCCGCATATTTTGCCGAGACGCCCCGATTGGCGGCGATGAGGGCCAGGGCGCGCGTTTCGATCTCGCGGCGCGCGGTCTCGTCCAGCAGCAGGCGACGTCCCTCTGCCGCCAGCGCCGCGCCGTCCGCAACCTGAAAGCCGACGCCCGCCTCGGTCGCCAGCGCCGCCTCCGAGCGGATCGTCGCGATGCGCGGCCCGAACAGGACCGGCTTGCCGTGCGCAAGCGGTTGGAGCAGGTTCTGCCCGCCGCCCTTGACGACCGGCTCGAAGCTGTTGCCGACAAACGCAATGGCCGCGACCGCATAGACGTTCGCCAGTTCGCCGAGTGTATCCAGCAGCAGGTGGCGCACGGGCGCGGCGGCTTCTGCCAACTGGGTTCGGCGCACCGGCGACAGGCCCGCCGCTTTCATCGCAGCGGCGATCTCTTCGGCGCGCTCGATGTGGCGCGGCGCGATGAGCAGGCAGAGTTCCGGCACGGCAGCCTGCATCGTCTGATAGGCCGCGATGACCTGCGCCTCCTCTTCGGGACTGCGCGTGCTTCCTGCTACGAAAACGGGAGCCGTCTCCGGCAGCTTCAGTTCACGACGCAGCGCCAACACCTCGTCCGGGGTGAGCCGCTTGATCTCCTGGTCGAACTTGGAGTTGCCGAGGATGGCGATGCGCTCCGGCGCTATCTGCCCGCCGCCGAGCGCGCGTACCCGCTCTGCGTCCGCCGCCGACTGCACCAGCAGCCGATCCACGTTGCCGAGCGTCCATCGGAAGATCCCGCCCCCGAAGCGGCTGGCCCGCCGAAAGTTCCGCTCCGAGATACGCCCGTTGACCATGACCGTCGCCGCACCCTGCCGCTTCAGTGCGTGCAGCGCGTTGGGCCAGAGTTCGCTTTCCAGGCTGACGAACACCTGCGGGCGTATCTGCTGCGCCACGCGCCGCGCCACCCAGGGAAAATCGAACGGAAAGTAGAAGATGGCGTCCACGAACTTCGCGGCCTGCTGCGCCGCCATCTCCTGCCCGCCCGGCGTGATGACCGAGAGCAGCAGTTCGTGTTCCGGCAGCCGCGCCCGCAACTCCCGCAGAATGGGAACCGCCGCCACGACCTCGCCCGCCGAAACCGCGTGTATCCAGACGCGCGGCTTGCCGCCCGGCTTCCAGCGCAGCGCCTCCGGCAGATGGCCCCATCGCTCCCCCCACCCCGGTCGCGATTTGCCGGACAGGTAACGCTGCGCCAGGTAGACCGCCAGGATGGGCGACAGCAGCGCCAGTATGCCGTTGTAGAGCGCGTAGTAGATGGTTCTGTTCCTCGGCGAATGAATTCGCGGAACGTCTGAACTGTGATTAGCTTGTCTGAACCATGATTTATGGGATTACGGGATGGACTAGGATGGGGCCAGATATAATCCTAGTCCATCCCGTAATCCAACTAATCACAGTTCAGACAGTGTGCCGCTGGCACTCATTCGGTGCGCCACTCGGCAGGATAGTCGGGGAAACCGGCCAGGCGTTCGGCCTCGCGTTCCAGGCGGTTGATGGCGACCTCGACCTTCTCCGCATAGGCTTGCCGCCCGGCCTCATCGAGATCAGGCGGAATGTGGATCGGTTCACCGACCAGAAAGTAGGCGCGAGCGAACGGCTTCGGGATCATGTAGGCGTCCCAGCTTTGCATCAGCCACCGACGGCTGGCGCTGATGCCGAGCGGAATGATGGGCGCGCCGGACTTCTCGGCCATCAGGATGACGCCTAATTGTACCTTATGCGTCGGCCCGCGCGGGCCGTCCGGGGTAAAGGCCAGCACGCCCCCCTCCTTGACCTTGCGCGCCATCTGCAGCGCGCCCCGGATGCCGCCGCGCCCCGTCGAGCCGCGCACCGTCTGGAATCCGAACCGCCGAAAGATGTTGTTTTGCAGTTCGCCGTCGGTAGAGAGAGAGATGAGCGCCCAGTAGCCGCGATTGCGGAAGACGTTGGCGGGAATGAGCGAGCGTCCATGCCAGGTGACGAAGATCGCGCCCCTGCCGCCCGTCTCCAGCCCCTCCGCGTTCTGAAAGCGCAGCCGCAGCGTGCGAAAGATCGTGCGCGCGACTGTATAGATCAGTCCGCCGAGAACGCGACTGCGCCGGGCCAGGCGCATCTGTTTCTCTTCCGGTGTCTCCGCCGGTTCCTCTGGCTGCACAGTCGGCGCAGGTGAAAGCGACATGATGCGTGTCAGGTATCGAAGCCGCGAAGCTGGGTCTCGTAGAGTTGGGCGTAGTAGCCGCCCGCCGCAATCAACTCGCGGTGCGACCCCATCTCCACGATGCGCCCGTCGTGCATGGCGAGAATGCGGTCGGCGTTGATGATGGTCGAGAGGCGGTGCGCGATGACGATGGTCGTGCGGCCCTTCATCAGTTCATCGAGCGCCTCCTGCACCAGCGCCTCCGAGGAGGCGTCGAGCGAGGAGGTCGCCTCATCGAGAATGAGCAGGCGCGGGTTCATCAGGATGGCGCGGGCGATGGCGATGCGCTGCTTCTCCCCGCCGGAGAGCCGGATGCCGCGCTCCCCCACGATGGTGTCGAACTTCTTGTCCATGCTCTCGATGAAGTAAGCGTTGGCGGAGTAGGCCGCGTTTTTGATCTCCTCATCGGTCGCCTGCCGGTTGCCATAGGCGATGTTGTCGCGCAGCGTCCCGGCGAACAGCCAGGTCTCCTGCGGCACGATCCCGATCTGGCGGCGCAGCGTCTCCAGCTTCACGTCACGGACATCTATGCCGTCAATCGTGATGCGCCCTGCCGTCGGGTCATAGAAGCGCGGAATCAGGTCTACCAGCGTGCTTTTGCCGGAGCCACTGCGCCCGACGATGGCAACCACTTCGCCGGGATGCATCTCGAACGAGACGTTTTCCAGCACGTCCGGGCCGTCGGGACTGTAGCGGAATGAGACGTTCTCGAA
>DASRGL010000267.1:0-16479 GCA_035651115.1 Chthonomonadaceae bacterium | reverse complement strand
GCACTCCCGTCAGGTTTGCATTCGCGGCGCGCTCCAGGGCCGCAGACTGCCGCACGAGGTCGCGCGTGTGGTTGAAGTCGAAAAGAAGCTGGCGCACGGTCAGCGACGCCTGATAGCCGGGGAAGCTGAACGTCGTGCCGGTCGCGCCTCCGGTTCCTGTCCCGCCGGTGTTGTTCCCCGTGCTGCCGCCTCCCTCCGTCGCCAGCGTATCCTGATGCGTATATCCGGCTCCCAGGCCCACCGTCGGCAGTTCGCCGGAGCGCGCCTGTTGCGTCCGGCCCTGCGCGGCCTGCACGCCGGCGCGCGCCACCGTGATGTTAGGCTGCAGGCGCAGGGCGATGCGCGCCGCCTCGTCCGCCGTGAGCGGGCGGTTCGGAACCTCCGGCGTGGGGGAGGGCGGCGGCGGCAGCGTGACGGGGGGCGGAAGCGGCGTCTCCTGAGTTTTGGGGGCAATCGGGGGGGTGGTCTCCTGCGCGCAAACGGGTCGTATCGTGTTCCAGCAGAGCGCCGCCAGCAGCGCGATCAGCCAGGGGCGGGGCATAAGGTATCCTCTCCTCATCTATTTGTCATAGCCCTCCTCCCTAACTCTCTTTCATGAACAGACAACATCGGTTTCGACGGGTTAAAACCCTTCGCCTCTTTTTACCATAAACCAGAACAGAAGGAGGGCCAGGGTAGGGAGCCTACTGTTCCAGACGCGCGCCAACCGGGTCTTCCCGTGGAAGTTTCGGCGCGGTGGCAGTCGCGGCTTCCAGCAGGGCGTGCAGGCTGGACAGCACGCCCTGCCGCTGCTCCGGCGTCATCCGTTCCAGCGCGCAGGCCACGCGACGCACGCGCGTCTCCCGGCGGGAGCGCATCAGTTCCGCGCCGTGCGCCGTCAGCTGGAGGTTCTTCATACGCCGGTCTTCCGGCTCGGCGACCCGCTCCACCAGCCCGGCGCGCTCCAGGCGGTCGGCGATCTGCGTGGCGGCGCTGACGGAGACGCCCGCCTCCTCGCTGATGGCCGACAGTGTGCGCGGCCCGGCCTGCAGCAGCGTGCAGACGCGCAACTGCGCCAGAGGCAGTTCCGCCACCGGATGACCGGGTTCCAGCGTGAAGAGCCGCCGCATCAGCTTCGGGAGCAGGCATTCCAGTTGTGCCGCCTGTTCCACAAGATTCTTCGGGGCCATCAGTCTACCCTCTCCATCGCGCGCGGAGCGGGCGTCGGCTCTACGATGCCCGGAACCTGCTCGATAGCTTCCACGCTCGGCTCCAGGAGTTCCGGCGCGGCCAGGTCGAGTTGATCCTTGCGGAAGAACCGGGCCAGATCGTCGAAGAGCGTGTAGACCGTCGGGACGATGAACAGCGTCAGCAGCGTGGAGGTGATCAGGCCGCCGATGACCGCCGTTGCCATCGGAGCCTGCGTCTCCGAGCCTTTGCCGAGGCCGATGGCGAGCGGCAGCATCCCCAGGACGGCGGCGCTGGCCGTCATCAGGATCGGGCGCAGACGAGTCGGCCCGGCGGTCAGCACCGCCTCCTCTCTGGGAACGCCGCGCCCGCGCAGCACATTCGTATAGTCCACCAGCAGGATGCCGTTCTTGACGACGATCCCGACGAGCATCAGCAGGCCGATGAACGCGGTCAGGCCGAACGCGCGTCCGGTCAGGAACAGGGCCAGGATGACGCCGATGGCCGAGAGCGGCACCGAGAGCAGGACAGTCAGCGGGTGGACGAACGACTCGAACTGCGAGGCCAGCAGCATATAGATCAGGCCGATTGCCAGCACGACCGCCAGCCCCATGCCCGCGAACTCCTCCGCGCGGCGCTTCTGGTTCGTTCCCCAGTCCCAGTAGTAGCCGGTGGGAAGCTGCACGCCGGACATGACCTTCGCGATGTCGGCCTGGATCTCACCGGCGGAGCGGCCCTGCGGCTGCCCGGTGATGGCGATATACCGCTGGCGATCCGACCGCGTGATCTCGCTCGGCCCGGTATCCTGCTTCGGCGGGCCTGTCACCTGCTGCAACCGGATCTCGCGCGCCGGAGCTGCGTCGGAGCCGCCGGGACTGAGCGGCAGATTCAGCAGTTCCGAGACGGTCTTGCGCTTGCTCTCCGGCAACTGCACGATGATCGGATACTGGAAACCCTTCTCCTGGTAGTAACTGGCGATGTTCCCGTTCGTCGCCGTATTGATGGTGGTGGCGACATCCGAGAAGGAGAGGCCCATCTGCCGCGCCTTCTGCCGGTCTACCGTCCACTGAAGTTCCGGCATGGCGTCCTGCCAGTTCACATCCACGTTCTCGAAGCCGGGAATGCCGCGCACGCGCCCCATGACCTCTTTTGCCAGGTTGGAGAGCGTGGTCAGATCGTCGCCGAAGATGTCTATCTCGACATTCTGGTTGCCGCCCGTCATGATCATAGAGACAATATCGAACTGGTTGACGAGGGCGCGCGCGCCGGGCAGTCGGCTGAACTGCCTGCGCAGGTCGTTCATCACCTCCAGCGTCGTGTTCTTCCGATTCTCCTTGAGCTTGACCGTGACGGAACCCTGATGGGGCGTCAGAGCCGTCGTCGAACCGCGCAGGCTCAGGGTCGTTCCGGCGGCGGCGAAGGCGGTCGCCACGTTCGGATTGCTGGTCAGGATATGCTCGACCTGCTGCATCACCTGGTTCGTCTTCTCCAGCGCGGTTCCGGGCGGCAGCTTGATCATCACGGTAAAGTCGCCGCTGTCGGTCTGCGGCATCATCTCCGTTCCGATCTGCGGCACGAGCAGGAAGCTGGCGGCGGAGACGGCGACCGCGCCGCCGAGGACCCAGACGCGG
Source organism: Chthonomonadaceae bacterium (assembly GCA_035651115.1). Taxonomy (GTDB): domain Bacteria; phylum Armatimonadota; class Chthonomonadetes; order Chthonomonadales; family Chthonomonadaceae; genus DASRGL01. Next base: position 13,681 of record DASRGL010000267.1, on the reverse strand, counting down.
TGATGGATGGCCCAGCGCAGCCCGTTGCGATAGGCGGCGTCCAGCGCGTCGAGCCATTTGCCGAAGCGGTAGAAGAGGCGCTCGATCAGGTTGCGCCGATGGCCGTCCTCCCTATTCTCATGGTGCGCCTCGCCCTGAATCAGGCGGGAGGCCAGCATCGGCACGACCGTTGTGGCGTCCAGCAGCGAGACGGCGATGGAGAAGATGACCACGAGCGCGAACTGCGTGAACATCTGCCCGGACTGCCCCTTGATGAGCAGCAGAGGCAGGAAGACGACGATGATGGTCAGCGTCGAGGCGACGACCGCCGAGGCGATCTCCGCCGTGCCGGTCACCGCCGCCTCCGCCGACCGCTTTTTGTCCCGCTCGATATGCCGGAAGATGTTTTCCAGCACGACGACGGCATCATCCACGATCAGGCCGGTCGCCAGCGCCAGCCCGCCGAGCGACATCGTGTTCAGCGTGAAGCCGCAGACGTAGAGCAGCGCGAAGGTCGAAACGATGGAGATGGGGATGGAGAGCGCGACGACGAGCGTGCTGCGGAAATTGCGCAGGAAGAAGAGCAGGATCAGGATGGCGAGAATGCCGCCGATGATGGCGCTCTCCTCCACATTCTGAATGGAGTCGGCGATGAACTGCGACTGATCGTAGGCCAGGCTGAATTTGAGCTGCGGATAGATCTTCTGCGCCTGCTTGATCTTCTCGAAGACGGCCTTCGCGGTCGCCACCGTATTGACGCCGCTCTGCTTGCTGATGATGAGGCCGACGGCAGGCTCGTTGTTCAGGCGGGTGTAGAGGCGCGTCTCCGCATGGTCGTCTCGCACGTTCGCCACATCGCCGAGCGCGATAAGCTGCCCGTTATAGGAGCCGACCGGAATCTGCGCGATCTGTTTCGGGCTGGTGAACCATCCCAGGCTGCGAATGGTATACTCCGTATTGCTCTGCCGGGCGATCCCGGCGGGCAGGTTGAGGTTCTCCTCGGCGATACGCTTCGACACGTCCGAGAGGGCGAGATGGTAGGCGCGCAGGCGGTCGGGGTCCACGTCCACGACGATGGCGCGCTGCTGCCCGCCCGTGACGACTGCCGAGGCGACGCCGTCCGCCGACTCGATGATGGGCGACACCTGGTTATCGAGCAGCGTGCGCAGCCTGACGGGATCGGGTTCGCCGGAGACGCCGAAGATGAGAATGGGCAACTGCGAGGGATCGTACTTGAAGACGACAGGGGTTTGCAGCGTCGGGTCGGTCGGGAAACGCTGGCGGGCGCGCTCCACCAGTTGCAGCACGTCTATCGCCGCCTGCCCGATGTCCACGCCCCAGCGGAACTGCACGCGCACGGTCGAGGAGCCTTCCACCGTGCTGGACGTGACCTGATACACCCCTGGCGCGGCGGAGACGCCCTGCTCGATAGGCCGCGTCACCTGCGCCTCGATCTCTTCCGGCGCGACGTTGGGCCACTGCGTATTGATGGCGACCGTCGGCAGCGAGACGGCAGGCAGCAGATCAATCGGCAGCTTGGTCAGGCAGATCGCGCCGAGCAGCACAAGCGCGGCGATGCGCATCGTGACGGCGACGGGGCGGGTGACGGAAAAGCGCGCAAAATTCATAGCTGCACCTCAGGGAAGAATCCACAGATTACACAGATTTGCACAGATTAAAACCACTGGAATCCATGAAGGAAGCAGTAAATCCTCGTATTCACTGAATTTATTTCTTTTTTAATACCTATGCTTTTATTTTTAATCTGTGCAAATCTGTGTAATCTGTGGATTCATCTTGGCTTTTCGATGCGGACGGCCTGGCCGTCCTTGAGAGGCATACCGCTCAGGATGACGACCTGTTCTCCGGGCTGGACGCCCTGCGTGATAGCGATGCCGTCGGAGTCGCTGGCTCCGGTGGTGACCGGGCGGCGGTGCGCCGTGTTGGCGCTGTCCACGACCGTGACGACCGCGCCCTGCGGACTCTGCTGGACGGCCTCGCGCGGAACCACGACGGCGGAGCGGATGCGCTCGGTCTCCAGCGTGACACGGGCGAACATGCCGGGCTTGATGAGGTTCTGCCGATTATCCAGGCTGACGCGCACGGCGAACTGGCGGCTGAGCGGATCGGCGGACGGATTGATCTGGGTGATCTTGCCGGTAAAAGTACGGTCGGGAAGGGCGTCGAAGGTCGCGCGCGCGGTCTGGCCGAGGAATATCTTCCGGCTGATCTCTTCCGGCACGGGGATCGTCACCCAGACCTCTCGGATGGCCTGAATCGCGAGAATCGGCTGGCCGGGCGTGGCGAGGGAGCCGGGGTCCATCATGCGCCCGGTGATATAGCCGTCCATCGGGGCCGTCAGGATGGTGTCCGCACGCCGCGACTCCGCGCTGTGCAGAGCGGCCTGCGCCGCCGCGACGGAGGCGCGCAAGGCGGCAAGGTTCTGCTGATAGGCCGGTCTCTGGGCGGTATTGGCGCGGGCGTAGCGCAAGGCGGCTTCGGCCTGCGCGACTTTGGCGCGGGCTGCCGCGATGTCGGCCTTGCCTTTGGTCGTGACGATATTGGCCTGCTCCTGCGCCGACTTTTTCTGCGCGGCGGCGGAGTCGCGGGCCGCTTTCGCCGCGTTGAGCTGGCCGCGCGCGGCATCGAGCGCGCTCTGCTGCACGCTGACGGCGGTGCGGGCGTCGTCCACGTCCTGCGCCGCGATGAAGCCCTGCTTGTAGAGATCGAGGATGCGGTTGTAGCGGGCCTGGGCATTGTCCAGATTGGCCTGGGCGCTGCGAATGGCGGCCTCCGCGTTGCCTATCGCGGCGTTCGCATTGTCCACGCGGCCCTGCGCGTCGGTGACGGCGGCGGCGGCAGCGGCCTGCTGCGCGGAATAGTTCTCCTTCACCTGGTCGTAGTCGGCCTGCGCGCTGGCGAGGGTCGCGGCCTGCTGCTGGATCTGCGTGGAGACGGAGACGTTGGTGGGGTTCTGGTTGATCTGGGCCTGCGCGAGACGGTACTGCGCTTCGGCAAGCGCGGCCTGCTGCTGGCGCACCTGTGAATTCAGGTCAGACGGGTCTATACGTACCAGCACCTGGCCCTTCTTCACGTGATCGCCTTCCCGTACTTGAAGAAAGTCTATCTGTCCGGTCAGGCGCGGAGCGATCTTGACGTTGAACGGCGCTTCGACGCTGCCGACCGCCTCGAAGGTCTGCACGATGTCGCGCGTCTGCGCGGGCGCGACGGAGACCATCGGCGGGGCTTTCATGCGGGCTTCGCGCTGTTTGGTCTGCTGGGCGGCTTCCGTTTTCTTGACGTTCAGCCGCCAGGCGATCATCAGCCCGAGCGCCAGGATGGGAACGAGTACATAGAGGAACCGCTTCATAAGGTGGCCTCGAAATGATTTAGGAGTGTAAGGTTAATATACCTTAAATATATCCGGTTTGACGCGCCTCGGTCAGAAAAGTTCACGGAAGGTGTGTTTTGGTTGATGGTAGAATATAGGGAAGTCGGCTGTTTCCCTGCCGAGGAGGAACCGCTTATGAGTACGCTGATGATAGAAGTCTCGCCGGAGTTGGAAGTACGCTTGCAGGCACAGGCGAAGATCAGGGGGATTCCGGTTGAGAAGTATCTGGGAATGATGATCGAATCCCTGTTCCCGATGCCGGTAGTGTCTGAGGGAGCTACTGAGATTTCCAATGAAGAGTTCGATGCGATGCTGGACGCGCTTTCGGAAGGGATAGACCCGAATCTACCGCCACTATCGGATGAAGCTATCTCACGTGCCGGTATCTATCGAGATCACGACTGATGGCGGACTATCTCATTGATACAAACGTGCTGCTGCGTCGCATAGACCTAAACTCGCCGCAGCGTCCCATCGCGCGGAGGGCTTTGCGTATATTGCGCGCTCAGGGCCATACGCTCTGCATTACCCCACAAAACGTTATCGAGTTCTGGAATGTCGCGACACGCCCGACGACGGCGCGCGGAGGTCTGGGATTGGATACCACGCTGGCCGATAGAAAGGTGCAGCCTTTAGAGCGTATTTTCACCCTCCTGTCCGATCTGCCGACGATCTATTCTGAATGGCGGCGGATCGTTGTCGCGCACGCCGTGCAGGGCGTACAGGTGCATGATGCCCGGCTCGTCGCGGCGATGACGGTGCATGGCGTTTCCCATATCCTCACCTTCAATGCAGACGATTTCGCGTGTTATCCCGGCATTGCGGCGGTGAATCCGCACGACGTATAGATTTCCAACAACGATTGTGACGCAGACGGAAGCAAGAACGACAACCGAAGCGCCCGCCGAACCGGTCGGCGGGGAGACGGCGGCACAGAAGCGGCGTCTGCCGGGGCTGCGGCTGGCGCTGCTGGCGGGCGTGCTGCTCTGGCTGGCCTGCCCGCCGGTGACGGCCTGGCCGCTGGCCTGGGTCGCGGTCGCGCCGCTCATCGTGAGCGTGACGACGGCGCGGCATCTCCGGCAGGCGCTCTGGCGCGGCTACCTGTTCGGTTGGGCCTTTCTCGGCCCGGTCTGGTACTGGGTGGGCCTCACCATCGTAGGCTGGACCGGCTCCGCCATCGGCTGGGTCGCCTGGTTCGGCCTGACGCTGATCCTGGCCGGGTTCTATGCGGCGTGGGCGGGAATAGCCTGGTGGCTGGCGCGGCGGGCGCAGGGCGGCGGGCTGATTGTCGGGCTGGCAGCGGCGTGGGTTGTGATGGAGTGGGCGCGGACGCTCGGCGCGCTCTCGATGCCCTGGGCGCAGTTGAGCTATACGCAGTCCCATTTTCTGCCCATCCTCCAGATCGCCGACATCACGGGGGCGTATGGCGTCAGCTTCCTGATGATGCTGGTCAACGGAGCCTTTGCGCTCTGGTGGCTGAATCGGAAGCACCCGAACCGCACACGCTGGGTCTGGGCCTCGCTGACGCTGACGATCTTCTGCTGTTTCTACGGCGTCGCGCGGCTGCACGAGCCGGAAGAAGGCCCCACGGTGACGGTCGCCGCGATGCAGGCGAATTTCCCGATGCGCAGCCAGGCCGACAGCCTCACGCGCGGCCTGAGGACCTTTGCCGATCTGACCCGGCAGGCGTATGCCGCCGCGCCGGAGCCGCCCGCGCTCTATGTCTGGTCGGAGACCGCTTCTCCCGGCGATGCCGTGAACGACCCGGAGGTGCGGGAGGCGCTCCTGACGCTGGCGCACACCTACCAGGCTCCGGCGCTGGTCGGCTCGCGCGTGTTCGATCCGCAGAGCCGGATGGAGTCCTCGGCTTCGGTGCTTTTCCCGTCAGAAGGCGAGACGCCGACGCGCTACAACAAGCAGCAGCTTGTGCCGTTCGGGGAGTATATCCCGTTCCGGCAGTCGCTGCCCGCCTTCCTCGACGACACGTTCCACTTCTTCACGTATGATGTCACGCCCGGCGCTGGCCCGACCGTGCTGCGCTTCACCGACCGGCGCGCTGGAACGGTCGCGCTCGGCCCGTTCATCTGTTACGAGGCGATGTACCCCGCCTATCCGCGCGCGATGACGCGCGCGGGCGCGAACCTGCTGGTCACGCAGAGCAACGACGGCTGGTTTCGCAGCAAGGCCGCGATGGAGCAGCATCTTGCCGGTGTCGTCCTGCGCGCCATCGAGAATCGCCGCGAGGTCGTGCGCTCCACGATGACCGGCATCACCTGTTTCCTGGACGCGAAGGGACGTGTGCTGGCCCGCGCGCCGCTCGACACGCCGACGTTTCTGATCCGTCCGGCGCGCCTGCTGCGCGGTCAGACGCTCTACACGCGCCTGGGCGACTGGTTCGTAGGGCTGTGCGGGCTGCTGGTCGCGGCGGCGCTCTGGCCGAGGAAGGCCAGGAACCACCGAGGCACGGAGACACGGAGGAGTCACGGAGAAAAGCAGGAGGAGACAGGTGCGGCTTGAGATGGTGACGATACCGAGCGGGTCGGTGGAACTGGCGGGGCTGCGCTATCTGCCGGAGGAGAGGCTGCGCCCGACCGCGCTGCTCTACGCGCACGGCTTCACGGCGGGCAAGTACAGCCTGGACAGCCTGGCGGGCTATCTGGCCGGGCGCGGCTACGCGGGGCTGACCTTCGATTTTGTGGGGCATAAGCTGGGCGGTTCGGGCGGAGAGATGCGGCGCGCGCAGGATGTCGCGGTGAATCTGCGGGATGCGCTGACCTGGCTGCGCCATCATTCCGACGCGGAAAAGATCGTTCTCATCGGGCATTCGATGGGCGCGGCGGCGGCCTTGCAGGTAGCGGCGTGGGAGCGAGAACGTCCGGCCCATGCGGAAGCGCAGAGGGTGGCGGGCGTCGTCTGCATATGTCTCGGCACGGAGCCGTCGCGCGGATTTGAGACGGCCATCGGCAAGACGATGCTGGCCCAGCGCAGCGATTACGTGGTCGGCGCGCCCGCCCGGCAACTGCTGCAGGAGGTGGATACGATGGCGCTGGCCGCCGAGGAGATCGGTAGTCTTCCCGCGCTTTTCATCGCCGCCCGGCAGGATGCCCTGATCTCTCTGGCGCATGTGGAGGAACTGGCCGAACTCGCCGAGCAGCCCGCCTCCGTCGCCGTTGTGGATAGCTCGCACCTGGAAGCCCCGGATCGCTCACGCGGCACCATCGTGCAGTGGCTGGAAAAGCAGGGCTTTTGACCGGTTCCTGCAGTCGGTGATAGTTGTAGACATTCGCACCTAAACACGGTATACTAAAGTCAGATTCGCCCAGGTAGACCTTTGCCTACTGTTATCAAGAGGAGGTATGGCGCATGACGCACCCCCTGCTCGGTGTCGGTCTCTATACACTGCCTGAAGCCGCCCGACTGCTCCAAATCAGTCCAACGAAATTGCGCCGGTGGGCGGAAGGCTATCCCTTTGTGTCAAGTGGACAGCGAAGGACAGCAGAACCGATTATCCGACGCGACTTACAAGCTCTTGATGGCGAACCAGTCTTGACCTTCAACGATCTGCTGGAACTCTACATGATCAAGCTGTTCCGCGACGCGGGTGTGTCCTTGCAAACCATCCGCGCGGCGGCAGAACAGGCTGCGAGAATGTATCGTACCAATCACCCGTTCGCTATCAAGCGGTTCGAGACAGACGGCAAACGTATCTTCGCTACTTTGCAGGAGCAGGGCGTCGAGGGTGTCGCCAAACCGACCCTCCTGCAAGACCTGAATTTGAGCCAGATGGTGATGGACAGCATCGCCCGTCCCTTCTTCCGCAGGATCGAATATCGGGAATTTGAGCCGCTCCGCTATTGGCCGAACGGCAAGGACGGACATATCGTTCTCGACCCGCAGCGTGCTTTCGGAAAACCCATAGATGCCCGGTCAGGAGTTCCCACTGCTGTCCTCTATGAAATGGCGCGGGGCGGTGAGCCAGTGGAGAACATCGCCAGATGGTATGACATGGACGTGGAGGCCGTCGAAGAGGCGGTCGCGTATGAAGTGACGCTCAAAGCTGCGTGACCTACTTCTTCGACAACAACATCTCCCCCCGCCTTGTCAACATCTTGCGGGAACTGGACGTGGACGCCCTCCACCTCAAACAGGTGTTCCCCGAAAACACCGATGACGTGGATTGGATACCACGCGCCGGTCAGGAGGGGCGGATCGTCATCACGGCAGACAGAGAGATCCGCCGGAACACAGCAGAACGGGCAGCCTTAAGGCAAAACAATGTGACCGCTCTCTTTCTACAACGGGCATTTCTCAAGCGTACCAAATGGCCGCAGGCCGAATGGCTCATCAAGCATTGGCTCAAGATTGACGCACAGGCACAGAAGCTGCGACAGGGAACGACTATGTTGATTTCCGATAACGGCAAGCTTATTTCTCTGGATTGATCTTCTCGGACTGGTGCGCTGCCTATTTTCGCTTTCGTCCGGTATCCATAAAATTGAAAACACAGGGGATTTATCTATGCCGCCGACACTGTGGTTCCGAGAAGATGGCACGTTCAAAATCGTGCAGTTTACGGACATGCACTGGCACAACGGCGACCCGGACGACCTGCAAACGCGGGCCTTGATGGAGCGCGTGCTGGACGCGGAACGGCCCGATCTGGTTCTGCTGACGGGAGACGTGATCGCAGGCGAGCCGTGCCGCGATCCGGCGGAGTCCTGGCGGCAGTCGGTCGCGCCGATGGAGGCGCGCGGCCTGCTCTGGGCGGCGGTCTTCGGCAACCACGACGACGAGGGCCGCCTGAGCCGCGCCGAACTGATGGCCGTGCAGCAGGAGTCGCAGCTTTGTCTCTCCGAGCCGGGGCCGAAGGAGATTGCCGGCGTCGGCAACTACGTTCTTCCCATTCTCTCCGCGCGCACCGGCTCGTTAGCCGCCGCGCTCTACTGCCTCGATTCGCAGAGCTATGCGCCGCCTGGCCTCGGCGGATACGGCTGGGTAGAATACGATCAGATCGGCTGGTATCTCGCTGCCGCCCGCGCCCTCTCGAAGGAGTTCGCCGCCGCGAAGGACGGAACGCCGCTGCCCGCGCTGGCCTTCTTCCACATTCCCCTGCCGGAGTACGACGAAGTCTGGGACTTCCATGCCTGCCGGGGCGTGAAGTACGAGAATGTCTGCTGCCCGCGCCTCAATACGGGGCTGTTCTCCGCGTTCTATTCGGTGGGCGATGTGATGGGGACGTTCGTGGGGCATGACCACGTGAACGACTTCGAGGGAACGCTGTACGGCCTCCGGCTCTGCTACGGACGCGCCACCGGCTACAACACCTACGGGCGCGACGGCTTCCCGCGCGGCGCGCGGGTCATCCAGCTCCGAGAGGGAGAGCGGGCGTTCACGACCTGGCTGCGCCTGGACGATGGCCGCGCGGTCACGGAACCGCCGGAACATGCGCCGCAGGGCCGCGTCCTGACTTCCGACGCGCCGGGCCAGTCCGAGCCGTGTCATGATCCAGTTCCGTAGACGGCCCGGCGGGCGCTGCAAGCAGCGCCCCTACGGGGTCTTTGCGTTCGGATCGGCGGGAGGCGGCGCGTATTTGGAGGGCGGGACATCCAGGCTGAAGAACTCCAGCACATCGTCCAGCCGGTCGGATTCGGTGGCGCACGCCTGCGTCTCCAGCGTCTGTTTCGCCTTCGCCTCGGCAATGGCCTTGCGCGTCTCCTCGATCTGCGCTTGCAGTTCCGCGATCTTCCGTTCCGCCGTTGTCGTATACTCGATAGCAAGCGCCGAGAGATGCTCGTTATAGGCGGCGAGCGCAGCGAGTTTGCGCGAGGCATCGGCGACGATGTTCTCCGGCGTGGCCCCGATGGCTTTGCCCATCGCATTGATGGAGACCCGGATCATCTGCCGCTTGGTATCGAGGGGCAGGTCGGCGGGCAGGGCGTGAATCATCTCCAGGACTTGCTCGGCGGTGAAGGGAACGGTCGGCAGGTTCGCGGCCTGATAGATGGCCTGGAAATTGACCGTGCCATCGGGGTTCGCGGCCTGCGGCAGCGCCTCCGGCGGCACTTTGATCTGATCCAGGTTTGGGCCTTGCACCTCGCGCACGATCTGCTCCACCGTCTTCGTCGGCGGGGCGACCGGGATAGCCGACGACTTTTTCGCCTTCTGTTCCAGTTCCTCCCACATCCTGTCGGTCGCCGAGTCGCCGGTTCCCGCCAGGCTCGCTGTGGACGGCGCTTCGCTCTCCGGGGCCTCTTCCGGCGGCAGTTCGACCAGCAGTTCCGCCGCTTTGCGCAAGGTCTGTTTCAAACTCATCGGGGAAACCTTTCTGCCTGTCCCCTGTCCTCCTTCCCGCTGAGCTTCGTGAGCGGTTCCGGGAAGGAGGGACAGCACGCATGGGCCGATATGCCTACAGGGGCAGGAGCGTGTCACGCATCCAGCGAATCGCCGGGCAGGTCCATCGGCAGGGGCGCGGGCCGTTCGCAGACGCTCTGCATGGCGTAGTGCTTGCCCTCGCGGGCGGCATCATGGAAGCCGTGCATCGCCTCCAGCACATGATAGGCCATCTGGCCGTTCGCGCGGTGGGGGCGGCCCGATTGAATCGCGTAGGCCATATCCGCCACGCCGATTCCCCGGCTGTTATCCGCAAAGCCGTGCGTATGCGGCACCTCATGCCACTCCGAACTGTTCCTCCGCCGCACGCGCACCGGCCCGCCGAAACCGTTCGGGTCGGGAACAAGCATCGAGCCTTCCGTTCCGTAGATCTCGATATTCGGCAGCGTATGCGACCAGACATCGAAGCTGGTGGTGATGGTGCCGATGGCGCCGTTGGCGAAGTCCATAATGCCGGCGATGTGCGTCGGCGTGTCCACCGTGATCTTCGTGCCGTACTTGGGCGCGCTGGTGATGGTGCGTTCCGGGAAGGTGATGCGGGTCGCGCCGGTGACGCGCTGGATCGGGCCGAGCAGCGTGATCAGGGCGGTCAGATAGTACGGCCCCATGTCGAACATCGGCCCGCCGCCGACTTTGTAGTAGAACTCCGGGTCGGGATGCCAGCCCTCATGTCCGTGACCGAGCATGAAGGCCGCCGCGCCGACCGGCTCGCCGATCCAGCCGTCGTCAATCAGCTTGCGGCAGGTCTGGATGCCTGCGCCCATGAAGGTGTCCGGGGCCGCGCCCACGCGCAGATTTTTGGCGCGGGCCGTCTCCAGGAGATGCCGGCCCTGCTCGCGGGTGATGCAGAGCGGCTTTTCGACGTGCGTGTGCTTGCCCGCCTGGACTGCGGCCAGGCAGACCTCGTAGTGCGCGTTCGGAATGGTCAGGTTGACGACGATCTGAATCTCCGGGTCGGCCAGCAGTTCCGCGACGGTGCAGGCTTTCGGAACGCCGTGTTCCTCCGCCTTCGCCTTCGCCCGCGCCATGTCCAGATCAGCGCACGCCACGATGTCGAGTATCTTGAACGTCTTCCCCGCTTTGAAATAGATGCCGCTGATATTGCCGCACCCGACTATGCCTACTTTGACTTTTTGTTGAGAGATGTGTGTGGTCACGAGGTTCGCCCCTTGGAATGGTGATCTTCGAGCCTACGTTCCTCTCGCGACGCGGCGAATCCTGCCCGTTCCCCGTAAAACGGGAGCGATCCCGAATTTTGCCCTCTCCCTGCGGCATCGCCCGCCGCAGGAACACTTTCCGCCCAGATGCGACCCTGCGCCCCGCGCACATCGTCCGCTCTGTCCTTCGATTTTTTACGCCGATGGGACTATTTTTGCCGGTTTGCGGACAAGACCTTTGAGGCTTTCGGAGAGCGCGTGGCGCTGCGCGCCGCCCGTGAGGACACAGAGCGGACACGCCTGCGCGCCAAAGCCATCGGTTTGGGGAAATGGGGCTGCGCGCCCGCCAGCAGCAGGGGCCGCAGGCGGGCCTCCACGCTGCCGTCCGGGGAGAGCGTGGCGTCGAGCATGGCTCCGGTTCCCCGGCCCGTCGTCGAGAAGACGAAGTTGCCCAGGCTGTAGCAGATGGGCTTGCCCTGATAGATCTCCATCGGCTGCGTCACGTGCGGATGATGCCCGATGACCAGGTCGGCCCCGGCATCTATGGCGGCGCGGGCAAGGAGTCTCTGGCGCGGTGTCGGCGAAGTGTGGTTCTCCTCGCCGCAGTGCAGCGACACGATCAGCACGTCGGCCTTGTCACGGGCCGTCGCGACATCTTCCCGGATGCTCTCGACGCTGCCCATAGACAGACTTGGCTCCGTCTCCGATTCGGGAATCAGCGGGGGAACCAGGCCCAGATAGGCCAGAAACCCGATCCGCATCCCGTTCCGGCGCACCACCGTCAGCGCGTGCGCCGCGGCCCGGTTCTCTCCCGCCCCAACCGTCAGCACCTTCGCCTGCCGCACGCGCTGCACCGTCTCCGCCAGCGCCTCCCGCCCGTAATCCCAGGCGTGGTTGTTCGCCAGGGAGACGATGTCGAAACCGGCGTCGTGCAGCGCCAGGGCCGCGCGCGGATGCGCCTGAAAGTTGAACTTCTTGGGGATGGGCTTGCCGCAGGTCGCGATGCAGCACTCCAGATTGCCGAACGTCAGGTCGGCGCGGCGCAAGGTGGATTTCAGCGCGGCGAAGGGATAGCCGCGTCCTCGCTTCTCCATTACCTTGCCCATCGGCCCGGCCATCATAATATCGCCAACGGCGACCAGGCGCACGGGGCGCGGCGTTTCGGACGTATGGGAGGGAACGGTTTGAGGAAGGGGCTTGCGGGCCGGAGGCTGCGGCAGTCGCGACTGCTTCGCCCACAGGCCCAGCCCGGAAGCGATCAGCGCGACCGCGAACGCAGCCGCGAGCAGAGGCCATTTGCGCATGTCTCCTCCACGATGCGGTAGGCTGAACCCTCCCGCGAGGGGGCGCTACGCGCCCGTCGCCCACCTGCGTGGGCAAAAAGCCGTTCTGCCTGCCTATGCAGGCAGACAGCCGGAGGCTCCCTAGCGGGAGGGTTCAGCCTACCGCAGCAGCAGGCACACAGACCTTCAGCGCATCCGAAGCCACGCGAAAGCGCACGGGGGTCTTCCCGAAGAGGTCGCCGTCCAGCACGAGCGGCTGCGGCTTCTCTGTCTCCACGCTCACATCGCGCGTCGTAAAGGCGCGCAGGCCCGGCGTATCAAAGAAGCGGCCACTGCGTAGATTATACACTATGCGCAGCAGCGCCAGCTTGCTTTGCGGCGGAACCGCGTAAAAGGCCAACCGCCCGCTCGCCAGGTCAACGCCCGGTATCTCGAACGCGCCACCCATCCACGAATGCCCATTGATGACGCCCGCCTGCATCACCGTCAGGCGCTCGTCGCCCTGCTCGCTCCGCACCGTGATACGCAGATCGCGCAGACGGCGCAGGGCCAGCGCGCTGGCCGCCACATAGCCGAGCGGCCCCAACAGCTTCTTCTGCCGGGGCGTGAGGACATGCTGCGTCATCGCGGAGAATCCGAGGCTGGCGGTGATGACAAAATAGCGGTCGTTGGCCTGGCCGAGATCAATGCGGGCGACATGGCCCTCCGCGATCACCTTACAGGCCGCCTCGACTGTCGGCGTGATGCCCAGGTTGCGCGCGAAGTCGTTGACCGTGCCGAGCGGCAGCACGCCCAGCGTCACGTCCTGATAAGCGAGGACTTCGGCAGCCGTGCGCAGGCTGCCGTCTCCGCCCCCTACGACGATCAGCTTCGCGCCCTGCGCGACGGATTCTCGCAGTACGTCCGGCAGATGCTTCGGACTCTTGAGGACGTGCGTCGCCTCCAGGGCCACACCGTTGGCGCGCAGGCCGTCCTGCGCCTGCGGCAGCGCCTCGCGCCCGCGCCGCGCCTTTCGATTGACGATCAGCACGGCGCGCTCCGGCGGGCGTTCCCGCTCGAAGCACTCCTCTCCCTGCGCCGCTGTCTGTTCGTTCCCCTGCGTTTCCCGCACTCCTGGCTCCTCCATACGCCGTGCCGCCGATTTGGGGTACACTGAATCACCTATTACTACTTACGAATAGACGAGCAGTTCGTCACCGGTCAGGAAGGAACGTCCGCAATGATTGTGGTTATGGCCGCGCACGCGACCGAAGAGCAGATCAAAGATGTCGAGCGGCGTATTGCCGACTGGGGTTACGGCGTGCATCCGATCTATGGCGCGGAGCGCACGGTCATCGGCGCGGTGGGCGTGCCGGAAGCCGACAAAGCCCGCTACATGGAGTCGCTGGAGTCGCTGCCCTATGTCGAGCAGGTCATCGCCATTCTCCGCCCCTATAAGTTCGCCAGCCGCGAGTTTCACCCGGAGGGGACGGTCATTGACG
>DASRGL010000266.1:0-4366 GCA_035651115.1 Chthonomonadaceae bacterium | reverse complement strand
GCGACGGGGCCTGATACTTTCATCGCACTACTCCCATAGCGTTCTCAAACGGAAATCGCTCCTCCTGCAAGGACGGTCGCGTTCTCGTCTCCCAGGAACAGGGAGACGAGAACGCGACCGCTCCCGGCAAGGCGCTTATTGCGCCTCCTTTGCCAGATCGGGATAGCCGTTGAAGAAGCCGTTTCTGGCTCCGGCATTGGAACAGGTTCCCGAAGGATCGTCAAAGATCGTCTGTCCGGGCGTCGGCTCGTTGGTCTGCCACTCGTTCTTGTCCGCCGGAACGACCGTCTGCGCAAAGGTCTTTGTTTTGACATGCCCGTCGAAGTAGATGAAGTTGCTCTTGCCGCCTGGCCCCGGCCACTTCAAATGGGTAAAGATACGGTTGCGGTCATAGAGACTGGTCGAATCCTTCCAGGCCCAGGCCCACTGCGCGTTGATGTCCGCGTCGCCGCGAATGCTCTCGGCCACCATGATGGTGTTGCCGGGGCGCGAGATAGCGGCGTCGGTCGTGTTGATCTTGCCCCAGTCGTCTTCGGTCGTCCAGTTGTCCGCGCCGGGATAGGCGCTGGCGGGAACCCACGAGGAGGCGCAACTGCTGAAGCCGTAGCTGATGGGCATCTTCCTGTCCGGCTGGAACTGGTAGCCTTCGGCGTTATGGCTCTGCCCGGCGTCGTCCCAACCGCTGGAAGGGCCGGGGCCGAGCGGCCTGCCGTTGGGGTTGGAGGGACAGGAGAAGATGTCCACGTTCTTGATGTAGGGCTGCACGACGTTTTTCCAGGTCAGGATCGAGTCGGCAGGCACATCGGGATAGCGGGTCGCGCTGGCCTGCGCCACGCGGATCGGCGAAAACGCCCCATCGTAGTCCTGGACATACATCAACTCTGCCGTGCCGAGTTGGCGCATGTTGGAGATGCAGGCGGTCTGGCGGGCCTTTTCGCGGGCCTGGGCGAAGACGGGGAACAGAATAGCGGCGAGAATCGCGATAATGGCGATGACGACGAGCAGTTCGATCAGCGTGAAGCCGCGACGCGAATCACGCTCACTCCGAGGTTTTGGTAGATACCTCACTGTAGTCCCTCCCATGGGTGGTTGTCTCAGGGAGCCATCGGCTCCCTTGCCTGAAAAAATACAGCTATCTGACGTCATTGGACGCAGTGGAGGCGCGCACGACCAGTTCCGGCTCCAGCAGGTGCGCCGTCGGCGGGACGGTCTTGCCCTCGATCTGCGCGACCAGCAGACGGGTCGCCATTCCGCCGATCTCCAGCAGCGGCTGGCGCACTGTCGTCAGCGCGGGCGTGACCAGCGTGGCCGACGGCGTATCGTCGAACCCGACGATAGACAACTGCTCCGGCACGGCAACGCCCCTCTCTCGCGCCGCCGCCATCGCCTCGATAGCGATGGCATCGTTGCCCGCGACGATGGCCGTCGGCGGCTCCGGCAGCGCCAGAAGATGCGCCACCGACTCACGGGTCATCAGGCCGTCATAGCGGCACGTCACGATATACTCCGGCAGGATCGGGATGCCGGCCTCCGCCAGTACCTGACAGAACGCCTCGCGCCGCACCGGGACGCTGCCCATGTTCGGGTTGCCGGTCAGGTGCGCGATGCGCCGATGTCCCAGGCTCAGCAGGTGTTCCACCGCCAGGCGAATCCCTCTGGCATTGTCCACATCCACGCAGGGGGCGCTGTAGGATTCTGCTGGATAGGCGATGGCGACCAGCGGCAGTCCCAGCGCCGCCAGGCCCGGCATCATATCCGAGTCGGTCACGGGCGCGATGACCAGGATCCCGTCCGTGCGTCCATCGCGAAAGCGCACTGCCGACTGCTCGGCGCTGCGCCAGGTCTCCGTAAAAATGGTGACGTTATAGCCCGCCTTCTCCGCCGCCATCAGGATGCCCTGCAAGATGGTCGAGCCATAGGGGTTGGTCACGACCGCCGAGGAGTCCATGACGCTGAACAGCACGCCGACGGTGTTCATGCGGCGATGCACCAGCCCGCGCGCCATCGCGTTGGGATGGTAGCGGAGTTCGGCAGCCACCTCCAGAATCCGCTGCCGCGTGCTTTCCGAAACGCGCGTATTGGAGCGCGAGCCGTTCAAGACGACGGAAGCCGTGAAGGGGCTGACTCCGGCGCGTTCGGCGACATCGCTGAGCGTTGGCGCTCTTTTAGGCTTGGTCACGGCTCCTGCTTTCTAAAACGCGCGAAGGGTCACCCGACGCTTGACCAACCGCTTGGTCATCTCTTACGGGAAGTATAACAAAGGTTTCCGCCGATGTCAAGATTTCGGGAGAAAATTTGTGAGGAAGCGGCCGCGCTTTTTTCCACCCGGCGCCGTATTCTGGACGCCGGGTGGAAACGCTTCGGCTTACTGGCCGCCGGACGCCTTGATCTGCTGCAGTTTCTCGATGAACGCCTGCGCCTGCTGCTTGATGGCCGGGGCGACGCCGGGCGTGTTCGCCGCCGCCTGGAACTCCGGTCTGGCTTCCCGGAACTTGTTCTGGAAGGTATAGCAGAGGGCGACGCCGATGCGCGCGACGGCGATGTCGTTCGGCGCGCTGGCGGTGGCGACGGCTTTGCGGAAATAGGGAAGCGCCTGGTTGAACTGCTGCTGCTCGAAGTATCCGCCCGCCACCGCGCCGTAGGCCCGGCTCAGTTGCGGCAGGCTGCTTTTCGGAGCGTGCTGTTCCGCTTTGGCAAGCACCTGCGCCGCCTCGGCCTGTCTGCCCCGCTTCACATAGACCTGCACCAGCTTCAGGGCCGCCTGCGTGTCGCCGGGATTGGCCTTGTAGCGAGCGACCATCTGCGGGAACTCGCGATGGGTCTGCGCGATCCCCTGGATCTCCTGCGCGAACCGGGCCGGCGGCATATAGCCTCCGATCCGCCCTTCGACCTGGCCTGTCGCGCTAAGAAACAGAATGGTGGGCAGCCCGGTCACGCCGTACTTCATCGCGAGAGACATGCCCTCCCGTTCCGTATTAAGCTTTACGGGGACAAACTGACTCGACAGCTTCACAACCTGCGGGTCTTTATAGGTGGTCGCGTCGAGCCGCTTGCACCAGCCGCACCAGTCGGCATAAAAATCAATCATAATGAGCCGGTTCGTCTTCTTGGCCTGGGCCAGCGCCGTCGGGTACGATTTGGCCCAGGCAATGCCGCCTGCGGCGTGGGCCGCGCCGGTCATTCCGAGCAGGCAGAATGCCGCGACGATGCTGCGCAGTGCGTTTCTTCGCATCTGTTTCTCCTGTAGGTCTGTGTTGTCGGGGCTTTCTTCCCTCGACAACGGGCGTCTATAAACGGTGTAAGATGGCAGCGCGCGGGAAGGCACGCCTCTATTACTACGCTGCGATCTGCCGTCAGAGTTGCCGGTCGGCTCTCCCCGGCGGGAATCGCGCCACCTGCCGAGGCAGCGACAGCGCCTTCACCCCGCGTACACAGTGTTGTTCCGCAATTATAACGTGAATCCAGCAAGAATATCAACCCGACGGCACGAAAGACTTGAGGTTGCGGCGCGGCTGTGCTAACATGGCGCAGGGCGTCCAGGGAGGGCCACCATGAGATCAAGAACGTTCGGTATCCTGCTCTGCGCGGCATGGGCGGCGTTCGCGGCGCAGGCCGGAGCGCAGAGCGCGCCGCCGCTCCGCCTGGTGCAGACCATTGCGCTGCCCGGCGTCGAAGGGCGCATTGACCATCTCGCCGTAGACGCTGCGGGCCAGCGTCTTTTTGTCGCCGCGCTCGGCAATAATACGCTGGAGGTCGTGGACCTGCGCGTGGGCAAGCGCACGCACAGCCTCGGCGGGCTGCATGAGCCGCAGGGCGTCGCCTATGCTCCGGAGGCGCAGCGGCTTTTCGTCGCCAACGGGCAGGACGGCGCGTGCCTGATCTACGACGCCCGCTCTCTCAGGCCGCTGGGCCGCGTCGCTTTCTCCGACGACGCCGACAATGTGCGCTATGACGCGCAGGGGCATATCTTCGTCGGCTACGGGGCGGGAGCCATCGGCATCGTGGAGGCGGCGAGCGGCAAACGCCTGGGCGATTGGCGACTGGCGGGCCATCCGGAGTCGTTTCAGTTGGAGGCGAACGGGACGCGGATTTACGTCAATGTCCCGACCGCCGATCATATCGCCGTCCTCGAACGCAATCAGAAAGGCAAGGTCGCGACCTGGCCGCTGCGCGGCGCGCGCGCGAACTTTCCGATGGCGCTGGACGAGGCCGATCATCGCCTGTTCATCGGCTGCCGCGACCCCGCGAAACTCCTCGTCTACGATACGAAATCGGGCAGAGAGATAACGCGCCTCGATATCGGAGGCGATACGGACGACGTTTTTTACGATGCCGTCCGCAAGCGCCTCTATGTCTCCTGCGGCGC
>DASRGL010000265.1:0-7462 GCA_035651115.1 Chthonomonadaceae bacterium | reverse complement strand
TCGCTAGGGAGAAGGGAGCGAAACAGTCACGCCTGCGCCTTGGCTCCCCCTCCCCAGCCAGGCACGAGCGACCGGGGTCGCAAGGGCCGTCCCGAATCGTTTCGGAATCAGACGGCCCGTGCAGGGGGGGCGGGGGGTGGGTCAAAACAGAGGGCGTGTCGTGTAACTCACTGCCGCCGTCGTCTCCTGCCTGGGCGTGGCCACCCTCGGTAACAGATCGGGCGCGTCGGGATTCAGCCGACAGGTAATTACGAAACTGGTCAGAGCGGCCTTGCCGCCGGTCTTCGCCTTCTGCGCCGCATTCGGACGGACAGGCGCGGCCCGCCGGGGCATGGCCGCATTCGCGCCCGGTCGAACGTTGCTGCGCGGAACGATGGTCTGAAACCCTATCGGACGCACGCGGATTCTGCCGGGGCCGGGGACGACCCTATCGCCCTGAAATTGGACGCCGCCAGGAACCCCACCCGGCGCAGGCGTTGCCGAGGGCGACGCTCTCGGAGGCGGGCTGCCCGGTGGCGGCCCGCCGGGTGAAATCCCACCAGGCGGCGCGCTGCCCGGCGTCCCCGTCGGCGGCCCGCCCGGAGGAGGCCCACCCGGCGCAGGCGCGCTCGCCGGCCCGGAAGAGGGCACCGGCCCGCCTGGCATGGCAGGCAGTCCAGACGGCACGGAAGGCGCGGATAGCGCGGGAGCCGTGCTGGTGGAGGGCGGCGTCTCCGCAGAGGGCGCTGCCGTTCCCGACGCCTGCGGCGTCGGCGTGCGGTCTTCCTGCGCATCGCCCAGGTAGCCCAGGCGCACATCGGTGAACGCGCCGGACTGTTGCAGGCTCAGCACCAGATCGGTCGCGGCGGACGCAGAGCGCGTGTTGCCATGCAGGGTCAGCAGACCGCCGCGCTCGAACTCGAACTGAGTCAGCCAGATGACCGCCGATTTCGGCAGGGCCATGTTGACTGCCGCCAGCACATCCACGACCGGGTGCCGGCGATCCAGTCCCGCCGAGACCGCCGCATCCAGCGCCGCAAGCCGGTCATGATTTCGCTGCCGCGCTTCCAGTTGCGAATTGACCTCGTTCAGCTTCGCGTTGGCTGTCACCGCCTCCGCGCGGAGGCGGCGCTGCGCGCGCAGCGAGACGCCCGTCCATACGACAGCCGCTATCACCACGACCGCCGCCGCCACGCCCGCCATGATCTGCGCGCGCCGCCGGGCCTCCTGCGCGCGGCGCGCAACGCGCTCGTCCGGCACAAGATTGACAAGATGCCTGCCGTCCCTCCCCTGCCGCGCCAGCCCTATCGCCGTCACATAGGACGGGAGTTCAGGATCGCCGGGAGGCAGCAGGCGGCTCTCCAGCCGGGTCACCGGTATCTCCAGCACCTCGCTGAGCGCGCGTAGCAGCGCCTCGCCTTCCGTTCCCGCCGCGCTTGCGCCTGCCAGGTGGACATGGGCCAGGGGCGAGGCGCGGAACTCGTTCTGATAGGCCGTGAAGGAGCGCACGGCCTCCTCCACGATGCGCGCCCGCGCCGCCTCCTCCGAGCGCCCCGCCGTGCTGAGCGAGGTCGCGCGCGTGAACAGCAGCCGCCCATTGGCGACGACGACGACATCCATCGCGCCGGGTTCCAGCGCGATAAGCGCGGTCGGCTCCAGGGCGTCGCGGGCATTCTCGGCCAGGGCCAGCGCGGAGACGGAGAGCCGCAGCAGTTCCAGCCCCGCGCGATCGAAGATGGCAAGCAGATCGGCGATCAGGGAGCGGCGCGCGGCGGCGATCAGCACCGTCTCCAGATTGTCGCCTTCGCCGGAAGCAAAGTCCGACAGCGGTTCCGACAGCAGTTGATAGTCCAGCACGACCTCATCGAGGGCGAACGGGATATACTGCTGCGCCTCGAACGTGACCATGCCGCGCATCTGTTCCGGCGATCCGGCAGGCAGTTGCGCCACCCGCAGCGTTACCAGGCGGCGCGGCAGGCAGGCCACGACCGCGCGCGCCGCGCTGC
Organism: Chthonomonadaceae bacterium; assembly: GCA_035651115.1. Taxonomy (GTDB): domain Bacteria; phylum Armatimonadota; class Chthonomonadetes; order Chthonomonadales; family Chthonomonadaceae; genus DASRGL01. The sequence goes on along the minus strand of DASRGL010000265.1, from coordinate 5,477 downwards.
CCGCCGAAGCCATCGCGGACTGAATCGCGGCAACAAACGCCTCCCGGTTTGCCGCCAGATCGTTCCAGGCGTTCGGAGGCAGCGAGGCCGCGCCGCGCCGCGCCACTCTGGCCTCGCTGCCCGTCCCTTCCAGCTCGACCACGCGGATCGCGGTCGCGCCCAGTTCAACCGCAGTAACCTGTGTCGTCGCTCCCATTCGGCGCACCGACGATTTCGTAGCCAAACTTCCCTCCCTCGCCCCAGCCCCCTCTCCCGCAGCGTGGAAGAAGGGGAGGGCTTCAGTACCCGCTTGCGTTGTCCTCTGTGGCTGCCGCGCCCGTGCCGCTGCCGCCATAGGTCGGAAACGGCAGCGTCGGCGGAGGCGTCCAGGACGACCAGCCTGGCGTGCGCGGCACTTCCTGCCACTGCAATACGCTGGGGCCGTTCTCCGTTACCTGCACGAGCGCCGAGACCGCGTAGACGCTCGGCTGGCCGGGCATTCTTACCTTGATATGCACCCGGTAGACGGAGGATTTGGTGGTCAGCGCCCCGATGACCCGCTCGAACTGCTGCCGGTTGACGCTTTGCAGCGTGAAAAAGTCACCGAGCGTCTGGAACGCCTGCCCGCTCTGCCGATAGCTCAGAATGGCGTCCAGGACGGGCCGCTCCATGCCCGGCACGGTCGCCAGCACTTCGGCAGGCGCGGTGTTGATATTGACGACATTTTCGCGATAAGGCTGGTCATCTACCGTCACGCGGTCGGCGATACGCTGCATGACCGTGCGCGTGAATCCGCGCACTTCCAGCAGGTCGGCGATGCTTTTGAACGCCTGGCTCGACCCGCCACCGCTATTGCCGCCGGGACTATTCCCGCCTCCGCTGTTACCACCGGGGTTATTCCCGCCGGAGGAGTTGCCACCGCCATTACCGCCTGGCATCGCCTGCCGCGACCCGCCGCCCGGCCTGCCCAGGCTGCCTCCGCTCTCCATCTGCATTCCGGGGCGGCTGCTGCCCGGCCTGCCCAGCACGCCCCCGCCCTGCATCTGCATTCCGGGCCGAGGCCGTCCGCCGCCTCCCTGCGGAGCGTTGTTCCCTCCGCCCTGTTGCCCCTGTCCGCCTCCGCCGGGGCGGGGCCGCCCGCCGCCGAAGCCGCCGGTTCCCCCATTGCGATAGTCCAGAAGCGCCCGCACCTGACCTCCGCTCAGGCCGAGTTTCTGCTGCAAGTCCTGCTGCGTCGCCGTGTTGATGTTGATGCGCGCCGAGCCATCGGCAGCGACGTTGCGTTCGCGCACGGCGGTCGTCAGCAGTTCGGCCAGAGGCGTCGTACTATTGGAGAAGATGTCATCGAAATTCGTGTTCGCGGCTGCCTGGTCGCCCTGCCCCTGCTGACCGGTTCCCGCCTGCCCGCTGCCGGGCTGTCCCTGCCCTCCGCCTGGAGCCGCCTGCCGCGTTCCCGCATAGCCGCCCGTCCCGACCGTGCCGCCGCTTCCTAACAGGCTTCCATTGCTGGACGGGAGCGGGCTGCCGGAGACGCTGCCGTAGAGCAGCGCGGGCGTCATGCCCCGCACCAGCAGCAGTTCCGCAACCGTATCGAACGCGCCTTCTTTGGCGTTGTAGGGCGTAGGAAGCGACTGGTAGTAGTCCGATTTGGCCCCGTTCGGCGAGGGCTGGTCGCCCGCGCTGCGCCAGTCCAGTATCGCCGCGACCAGGTCGGGCTGATCGCGCAGAACCGGCAGGCGCTGCAGTGTCGCCTGATCTACCGTGTTCAGATTGATCAGCCCGCCCGTGTCCGTGACCTCGATCTTGACCCAGGCATCGCCGACCGGCATCCAGCCGTTCGTATCGGTCTCCGGGCCAGGCGGCACGATGCCGTAGGTCGCGCCGCTGTTGCTGGTCTGCGCCAGCGCGCTCATGGCGTAGTTCAACGCGCCGCGCGCCGCATAGAAGCGCTGCGTCTGCGCGGTGAAGTTGGCGGCGGCCCGGATCTCGCGCTGCGCCGAGGTCGAGAACGCGACGGCCAGCGCCGTTAGAATCAGCACGACAAAGACGACCGGCACCAGCGCCTGCCCGCGCCTGGCCCCCCTCCCCGGCCCACTGCACAGGCTGTCTGTTCCGAAACGGTTCGGGACAGCCTGTGCGACCCCCGAGAACAGGGGGAGGGAACAGTTAAGGCGCGGGCTTTTCCGTTCTTCCGCACTCTGGCGCGAGAGGAAAGCGCCGTACAGGCTGGCACAATGGCTCCCCTTCCCTTGAGGGAGGGGGTCGGGGGGTAGGTCACCAGAAAGGGGGGCCTGTTTTTGAGCGCGCATCTTCGTCTATCCCCCAGGATTGGCAGGCGGGTTGGGCGTGTTCGGGTTGCCGGACTGTGTCGGCGTGGCCGCTCCGTTCGTCGGCGCGGTCGTCGGGCGCGGCTGCGGCTGCGGCGCGGCGATCGGGATCAGCGTCGTATAGATGGCGGGCGTTCCGTCGGACTTCCGCAGGGCCAGGGTCACTTCGACCGCGCCGGGCAGCATCGAGTCGCCCGTCGTGCTGCCTGCCGCGCCGCTCTGATCCGTCTGCCCTGTCTGCGGGTTCGCGGCGGTCTGCTGCGGCTGATTCTGCTGCTCGAAATCCCAGTCGGTGCGCCAGGTCTTGTTGGTCGTGTCCCAGAAGCGCAGGTTCAGGGCCAGCACACGCTGCGACAGCACGTTCGCGGGACTGGCGGACGGCTGGCTCACGGCCTGCGGATTGGGAACCGCGCTCTCCAGGCGGGCCAGCGTTCCCGTCGCCGGGTCGAGATCGTAGCGCACCAGCGCGCAGTCGGACTGCGGCGGCGGCGCTGCCGTTGTGACGGGATTGCCACCCGCCAGATCGTCCGCTTCGATGCGATGCGAGAGCGTGGTCAGCGTAAGCAGACCGCTGCCAGTCGCATTTCTGCCGCCCTGACTGCCGCCCGCGATAAAGGCCGACGCGGGATTGTTCAGCGAGCCAGACGCCGCGTTCAGGTCACGGTTCAGTTGACCGAAGATCGCTCTCACCTCACCGGTATCCTGCTGCCGCTCCGTGGAGACCGTCTGCGCGCGCAGCGCGACCGAGATGGACATCGAGAGGGCGAACGTGATGAGGCCGAAGATGACGAGCGCGATGAGGGCTTCCACCAGCGTGAAGCCGCGCGCCTGCTTTCGCCCTCGCTGTTTAGCCGCCATTGCCGCCTGTTCCCGCCGCCGCGCCGGTTCCGGTCGTCCCTGTTCCGCCCGTCGTCCCCGATGTCTGCTCCGTCTCTTTGCGCAGGAAGGTGGTAAAGACGCGCTCCTGCGGCGCATTTCCCGGCCCCCACTGCACCGTCAGGGTCACTTTGAACAGGTTCTCATAGTCGGTCGGCTCGACGTTCTGCTGCCAGCGATAGCCGGGATAGTCCGCGCCGAAATCGCCCTGCTGCGCGCCGCCGCTCAGGGTGTCGGACTGCAATTCGATCTCGGTCAGGCGTTGTTGGGCCAGCAGCGCCGCCGTATTGATCTGTTCCGCCATCGCGCTGGCGCGTGTCGCCGTCGAGAACGCCGCCAGCGCGCCCGCCACGCCGATCGCCAGCAGAAGCGTCGCGACGATCATCTCGACGAGGGTGAAGGCAGTCCTTATCCTGCGTCGGGCATTGCAATACCCGCCTGGCAGACCTTCGGCCAACCGACTGCGAGAATGCGGCAAAACACATGCGAAACGATTCGCACTGCCGCTCCTCGCGACTGCGGACGGAAAAACGTACAGACTGTCAGTCTGCGCCGTGTCCGCAGGCCACTCAGCGAAGGAATTCATTCCGTCGCAGATGGCTGCGTTCATTGAGTCATCTCCGATACGTCCTCGACCGTCACGCGCCCGGTGGCAGGAGCGACCAGCAGATGGGCCGCATACCCCGCCTGGCTGATAAGCAGCGCCTCTGCGCCCTCGCACGTGCCATCGCTGCGGAACCGCAGGGTCGTGCCTGCCTCGCCGCCGGTGGTAAAGCGCGCCAGGACGAACTCCTCGCCGAGTTGGAAGGTGCGCGGCGCGGGCGCTGCCGCGCTGACCGCCTCCAGATCGGACGCCTGGCTGAGCGCCAGCGGCTGATCGGCCTGGGGCAACGTCGGCTGCACCGCCACCGTCAGCGTCCCGCTCTGCGGATCGTAGGCCAAGAGCGCCGTCGTATCGTTCAGAATCGCCTGCTCCCGCGCATACGCGAACATATCCTGGAAGCCGCTGAGGGCAAAATCGAAGCGCGTCCGATCCCAGAATCGCGCGTAGGCAGGCACGATGACGGTACTCGTGATCGCGATGATGATGATGACCACGAGCAACTCGATCAGGGTGAAAGCGGGCAGGCGACGGCGCGACACGATGCCCTCCGTCTACTTCTTCTGGAGGTTCCAGCTCTCGATGTCGTCCTGCGTTCCGAGCTGACCGTCCGGCCCGGCGGAGACGATATCGTAAGCCCGGTTATCGTTGCCCGGCTGGCGATAGACGTAAGGATGGCCCCACGGATCGACAGGGATGGCCGACTGGTTCTTCAGATAGTTGCCGTTCCAGCGCGGCACGCCGGGATTGGTGATCAGCGCGTTCAAACCCTGATCGGAGGACGGATACTGCCCCGTGTCGGCCTTGTACATATCGAGCGCGGTATCGAAGTTGTTGATGGTCGTGATGGCGCTGGAGATGCGGGCATCGTCCGTGCGATTGACGACGTTGGGAATGACGACCGCCGCCAGAATCGCCAGGATGATGATGACGACGATCAGTTCGATCAGCGTAAAGCCGTACCGGACTCGTGACTTGCGCGTGTTCACCGTTCTTCTCCTTATTATGAGATCGCTCGGCCCTCACCCCCGCCCCCTCTCCCACGCTGCGGGAGAGGGGAGAGTCTAAGGCTCCCTCCCCTTGCGAAGGGGAGGGTTGGGGTGGGGTCTGCTCTGCCCTCCCCTTCCCTTTAGGGAGGGGGCTGGGAGGTAGGTCACCAGGAAGAGAGGCCACTATTTGACAATCGTATTGGCCTGGAAGATGGGCAACAGAATAGACATGACCACAAACGCCACGAACCCGCCCATCAGCAAGACCACCAGCGGCTCGACCAGGCTGGTGAGCCGCCGCATCGCAGAGTCTACCTCAAAATCGAGCGTATCCGCTGTGCGCAGCAGCATGTGCGGCAGCCGCCCCGTCTCCTCGCCCACCGCCGTCATGTGCCGGACGACCGGCAGGAAATTCCCGGCCTGCTCCATCGCCTGGTGCAGCGTCTCGCCCTGCCGCACGCTGCCGCGCGCCGCGATCACCGCCTCGGTCGCGACCCGGTTGCCGACCGCCGCCGAGGAGATGTCCATCGCATCGAGAATGGGGACGCCGCCGCCGAGCAGCGTGCCGAGCGTGCGCACCAACCGGGCCGCAACGATCTTCTGCGTCAGCGGGCCGAGCAGTGGGGCGCGCAGCCGGAAGCCGTCGAACGCGCGCCGTCCGGCCTCCGTGTTCACCCAGGCGCGAAAACCGAAGACGCCGCACAC
>DASRGL010000264.1:0-19195 GCA_035651115.1 Chthonomonadaceae bacterium | reverse complement strand
ATCGCGGGCTGGCCGGTTCCTATAACTCCGGCCTGCTGCGGCGGGCGTCCGAACTGCTGCGCGACTACGACAAAGAGCGTCTGCGGCTCTATGTCGTCGGGCGCAAGGGCATCCAGTTCTTCCGGCGGCGCGGCTTCAACGTCGTCTCCGAGTTCCATATCAACAACGTCGGCGTCAGCTTTGCGGAGGCGCGGGAGATCACCCAGGTCGTGCGCGAAGAGTTCGAGACGGAGCGCGTGGATCAGGTCTTCATGCTCTACACCCGCTTCTATACGCCGATGACGCAGAGGCCGACCGACGCGCAACTGCTGCCCATTCAGCCGCCGGAGAGCGAGGGCGGGCTGCCGACGGATGCGCAGGGCGAAACGGAGGACTATCTGTTCGAGCCGGCGGCGGACGACCTGCTGCGCGCGCTGCTGCCGCGCTACCTGGAAGGCCAGGTCTATCAGGCGCTGCTGGAGTCGCTTGCCAGCGAACACGGCGCGCGCATGACGGCCATGAGTTCCGCCACCGACAACGCGGGCAAGATGATCACGACGCTGACGCTGCAACTGAACCGGGCGAGGCAGGCGGGCATCACCCGCGAGATCTCTGAGATCGTCGGCGGCGCGGAGGCGCTGAAGGGGTAAGCGCAGCTATTGGCTTCCTGGAAGTCTTTTTTGTCATTCTGAGCGCAGCGAAGAATCTCAATCCCTCACGAAGAGATTCTTCGCTGCGCTCAGCAGGGTATTGGAAGGTTATTGGGGCCGCTCGCCCTGTTTCACTGTCAGGTAGCGGCCCGTCGGCAAGTCCATCCACGTCTCCGCCGTGCCATCGGGCCATCGGATGGTGACGCTTTCCAGTTTCGCGCTGCCGAGGCCGAAATGCACGCGCGGGTCGGAGGACGAGAGATAAGAGCCGCCCGGGTGGCACTGCCGCACGCGCCGCTCCCCTCCGACCCGGAGCGTGATGACTGCCCCATATCCGTCACGATTGCTGCGCGGCCTCCCGATAAGCCGGAAGCCGATCCAGCCCTCCGAAGATGCCTGACTCTCATTATGCAGCAAGAGCGGCCTGCCCTCGCTGTCCACCACGAGCGCATCCACGCGCCCATCGTTGTCGTAGTCCCCAACGGCCAGCCCTCGCCCGACGATGCGCGGCAGCGCGCTCACCTTTGCCTTCTTCGTCGCGTCCTCGAAAACGGTCGGCATTCCCCCTTTGCTGTGCAGGAACAGAAGCGGCTGGCGGTAGGTCGCCTTCTCGAAGCGGCTGATATTGTCCTGGACATGCCCATTGGCGATGAGCAGGTCGAGCCAGCCGTCATTGTCGGCGTCGAAGAATTTGCAGCCCCAGGCGACATAGGGCAGCGCCGGCTGTGTGATGCCGATCTGGTCGCTGACGATGCGAAACAGGCCGTAGCCTTCGTTGCGATAGAGGCACTTGGTCTCATTGGCGAAGGTGGTCACGAACAGATCGAATCGGCCGTCGTTGTCGTAGTCGGCCCAATCTATGCCCATTCCAGCGTGCGTGTCCCCGGCCTCATCCAGGTCAACTCCGGCGGTCGAACCCACGTTTTTCAGCCTGCGATTCCCCCGATTTAGAAACAGGTCTCCCTCGACCAGATCGTTGGCGACCGCCAGGCTGACATAGCCGGAACCCTCGTAATCCGCAAACGCGATTCCCAGCCCCTTTCCATGCCCGCGCACCTTCCACGCTCTGGTCACGTCTCGGAAACGCCCTCCGCCCTCGTTGTGATAGAGGACGCCCTGAAGCGGATCGTAGTCATTCGGGCCGCAGGAGGTCAGCAGGCCGTGATACGGGCAGAGTTGGGGGTCGGTATCCGGGCCGAACACGACGTAGTTGGCAACATAGAGATCGAGGAAGCCGTCCCTGTCCAGATCGGCAAAGCCGCAGGAGGTTCCCCACGGCTGCGGCTTCAGCCCGGCCTCTTTTGTCACGTCCCGGAAAATGCGGGCATTGGGGAGCGGAGAGGCATCGCCCTGCACGCCTGACGCCTGACTCCCGACGCCCGCTTCGTTATGCAGCAGCAGTCCGGTACGCCATCCGCTGATATAGAGATCGTCGAAGCCGTCGTTGTCGTAGTCGCCGACCGCGCAGCCCAGGAAATGGCCGGAGAGCTTGTCCAGCCCGGTCGCTTGCGTCACGTCGGTGAAGTGGCCGTGTCCATCGCCCTTGTAGAGAGCGAGCTTGGGGCCGACGAGCAGAATATCCAGGTTGCCATCGTTGTCGTAGTCCAGGAAGGCGCCGCCGTTGCCGATGGTCTGCAAGATATTGAGTGGCCGCTTGCCCTCGATCTCCCAGCGATAGTGGATGCCCGCCGCCTCCGTGACCTCGGCGAAAAGGCCCGGCGTTCCGGCAGGGGACGGCCCGCCGTTTGCGGGCGGCTTCGCGTCCCCGGTCGAGCCGCTTCCCGACGTGGGCGAGAGATTGGCGATAGGAGCGTCCGGCGCTTTGGAGTTGCAGCCGCCTCCGGTAAAGAGTAGGGAAGCGGCCAGCAGAGATAAGAGTAGGACAAGAGCAGCCTGTTTGGTGAGCAAGGGATGACCTCTCCCGCGAGGATAGAATCCACGCACCGATCCAAGTAGTGATGGGCAGGCCGGTCTGCCTGAAGGACTCTATCGCAGCGTTCGTCGCGGAGGATGCGATGGCTGCCGTTCCCTGCCTCCCTTCCATTATAACCCAGGTTTGCGTTCGGCGATAGCCTCGTCGCAGGCTTCGGAGAGCGCACTCAGGCCGTCGTGAACCGCCGCTTCGGTAATGCAGAGCGGCGGACTGATCTTGACGCAGCCGCCTCCGAACCCGACCGGCGCGAAGAACAGCAGCCCTTTCTGGAAACTCTTCTCCACGATCCGATGGGCCAGATCGGGGTCGGGGTCTTTCGTGCCGGGCCGCACCATCTGTAAGCCTGCGACCAGTCCTTTGCCATGCACGCAGCCCACTACCTGCGGATGCCGCTTCTGAATGGCGCACAGGCCCGGCATCAGGACGGCCTCCATCCGCCGCGCGTTCTCCACCAGGTTGTCGTTCACTATCGTCTCGATACTCGCCAGCGCCGCCCGGCAGCAGACCGGATTGCCGGAGTGCGTGCTGGTCATGGAGCCGGGATCGTACTGATCCATGATCTCCCTGCGCCCCAGCACCGCGCCCAACGGCAGCGAACTCGTGATACCTTTGCCACAGGTGATGAGGTCGGGAACGACGCCGTAATGCTCGAAGCCCCAGAACGTGCCGCAGCGTCCGAACCCGGCCTGCACCTCATCGAAGATCAGGACGACGCCATGCTGATCGCACCATTTCCGCAGCTTTTGGGCGTATTCCACCGGCATGAAGTCCGGCCCGATGCCCTGATAGGTCTCCGAGATGACCCCGGCGATGCGCTCCGGCCCGACGCCCTTCTCCGCCAGCGTCTTCAGGAACAGATCGAAACTCGTATCTTCCACCCGATAGCCGTCCGGGAACGGCACGTGATGGATGTCCGGGTCGAGATTGACGATCCAGCGGTTGCCGCCGCCGAGCGTTCCCATCTGCTGCGCGCCCATCGTCCGGCCATGAAACCCCTGTAAGAAGCTGACGATGCCGATCTTCTTCGGCCCGCCCGTCTTCTGGCCCCAGGAGCGGGCCAGCTTCAGCGCGCACTCGGTCGTCTCGGAGCCGGTGGTCAGCAGGAAGCACTTCTCGATGCCTTCGGGAGCCAGATGCACCAGGCGCTCGGCCAGCAGGGAACGCTCCTCGCTCGGAAAGCAGTAGTTGTGCAGCAGGCCGCTCTGCACCTGGTCAATGATGGCCTCCCGTATCGCCGGAATGCCGTGTCCCGCGTTCGTCACCAGCACGCCCGACGACCAGTCCAGCCACTTGTTGCCGTATTTGTCGTAGACATGGATGCCCTCGGCCCTGTCCCAGACGATGGGCGGCTGGCCGGACATGGAGCGCGGCTCGTATTCGAGCAGCCGCTTCAGGGTCGGCACGGAGTCGGGATGCGGGATCGGCGTGGCGATGCGCCGAAACGGCGTCTCGACGTGCGGCACGGTCTGCGGCGTTATATCAAAAGGCTTTCCCAACGGTGTGTCTCCTTGTTACCCACCCCCCGGCCCCTCCCCACAGGGAGAGGGAGCGAAGGCGGAAGCTTCTACCCTCATCCCCGGCCCTTCTCCCTTTACCGCTCGTACCTCGCTAGGGAGAAGGGAGCCAAACACTCACCTGTGCGTACCTCCCGGCCTGAGTAGAGAGCGACGACTTGAGTTGTTTCTCCTTAAGGGAGAGGGAGCAGGGGTGAGGGCTACAATAAAATAGGACGATCCGATGGCTACCTCTCAACGGCGTATTCCAGCAGTATCGTCCCTGTCTTCTCATATACTTTACTGCTGGCAAACCTTAGCCTGGCCCGCCTGGAAGAGGGAGAGGCCAGAGGTATGCCCTCGCCGAGCAGGATCGGAAGGATGGCAACCTCGATCTGATCCACCAGCCCCGCATCCAGCAGAGAACGAAAAAGTACTCCGCCGCCGAACAGCCAGATGTCCTTGCCCGGCTCCTGGCGTAGCTGTGCCACGAACGACTCCAGGTTTTCACCGACGACGGTGACCTGCGGATAGTCCTCTGGACGCAGGGTGCGCGACACGACAATCGTCTTTATCCCTGACATAAAATCGTCCTGGCCGCTGGACTGCATGACCTCGAACGTGTTCCGGCCCATCAGAACGGTATCAAAACGGCTCATCATCGCGGCAAAGTCTATGTCGGGGTCCATCGGTATCCAGTCATACTCCCCGTTGGGGCCAGCGATATATCCATCTAAACTCATGGCAACGGAATACCAGATGCGTCGCATCCTCGCTTCCCTCCCGCGCCCCTTCCAGGCGCAGCCTTTCCCGACTTGAAAACGGGTCAAATCGGTCGGTCATAGATGCGCTCAATGACGGCGCTCGGCCCTTCTTCAATGCGGTAGGGATCGAGGATGGCGATGCCGTCCCTGCCGAAGCTGGCGCTCACGGCGGGCGCTTTGCCCTGCTGCTGATAGGCGAAATTCCGGTCGCGGACGAGGCGGGCGGCGTGGATAATGGCGACGGTGATGCGGCCCTCTTCCGGCGTCGGGAAACTCGGCTTCACCTGTTCCAGCGTCTCGCCCAGGAACTTGATGCGGCACGCCGCCAGCATCCCGACATGGAGGCTGTCCGTGCCGTAGCCGATATAGGCTGCGGAACCGTCCGCGCGCGGCACATCGCGCGTGAAGTGGTTATTGGAGGTGCGAGAGCCGCCGCCCGCGTACCAGAACCGGAAGCCGCGATACTGCTGGTCGCTCTCCACCTTGCCCTCCGTCCCCACGATCTCATGGCCCTGGTTCACGTTGCCCTCGAAATCGGGCGGATTGATCCAGTTGTTCTGGAAGGTGATGCTCATTCCGTTGTCCCAGTCTACGCGCACCTGCACGGCATCGTAGGCGTTGATGCCGTCGCGCACGAGCCGCTTCTTCTGTCCCACCGCCGTCAGGCCGACCGGCTTCGCGCCGTAGTAGTAGTGGAACAAGTCGGTCCAGTGCGGCCCGACATAGCTGAACGGATCGCTCTGCTCGGCCCATTTGAAGGTGCTGGTGGAGACTTCGAGCGGCTCTTCGAGGATGGCGGTTCCGTAGAGCGGATCGCCGATGCGGTTCTTGATGTCGTTCTTGATGCGCAGATGGTCGGGGTCGAAGCGTTTGTGCATATCCACACAGACGACCAGGCCGCGCGCGTTCGCCAGGGCGATGATGCGGTCGGCCTCGGCGGTGTCCAGACACATCGGCTTCTCGACGAGGACATGACAGCCCGCTTCCAGCGCGGCCAGCACTGGCTCCGTGTGCAGGTTGTCCGGCGTGGCGATCGCCAGCACGTCCAGGTCGGGATGCGCGGCCAGCACGTCGTTCCAGGGCGTCTCCCCGAAGAAGGGGACAGGCCGACGGCCCGTCCACTTGGCGAAGTCGTCCGCAGCGCGCAGGGCGGAACGCTCGGAGCGGGTGGCGACGGCGACCAGATCGAAGGCGACATCCGCAAGCGGGCGGCTGTAGGCTTCCTGCCCCAGCCGCGCTAAAAAGCCGGACAACCCGGCCCGTTGTAGATCGGCAAACGCGCGCAGATGCACATCGCCGCCAAACATTCCCGCGCCTATCAGCGCGACTTTGATCGTCCGTTCCGCCATCAGTGTTCTTTCATCCTCCTCGATTTTGCATCGGCCCGCGCATCGCTCAGGCCGTAAAGACGGCTTCCCCGCCGCAGACCGTTGCTACAATCTCCAGGGGGCCTTGTTCCTTGACCCGGAACAGCGTCAGGTCGGCGTCATAGCCCACTTGCAGATGCCCCTTGCGGCTTTCCAGCCCCAGAATACGCGCCGGGACGCTGGTGACGCAGCCGACCACCTGCGCCAGTGAGAAGTCGGTAAAGCGGAGGGCATTGGCGGCGCAGGTATCGAGCAGATGCCCTGCGCCCGCCAGATAGGGCGTGCCGGCCAGCACGATCTTGCCCGTCGGCAGGACTTCATAGCGTCCGTCCATGTAGATACCGGGGGCCTGCCCGCCTAAAGCGACCGCATCGCTGACGATGGCGATCTTCTCCGGGCCTTTGACACGGGCGAAGGACTTGACCACCGAGGCGGGCAGATGGTGGCCGTCCGGGATGATGCCGGCGTAGAGTTCGTCTGCGGCCAACTGCTCCCAGATGTAGTTGGGATGGCGGCGTATCTGGCTGTGCGCGCCGTTGCCCAGGTGCGTGGACATTTTGGCTCCGGCCCGGATCGCGTCGCGGATGGTCTCCGGCTCGGCTCCGGTGTGGCCGAGGGAGACGACCACGCCGGAAGCGGCCAGCTTCTCGATGAAGGGCAGCGAACCCTCCCGCTCCGGGGCCAGCGTGAACAGCTTGATGCGCCCGCCCGCCGCCTCCTGGAGCCGCTGGAACTCGTCCCAGTCGGGATCGCGGACATACTCCAGCGGGTGCGCGCCGCGCGGGCCGTCTTCCGAGGCGATGTAGGGGCCTTCGACATGGATGCCGGGGACGGCATGGGCCATCTGCGGGTCGGAGTCGAGAAAGCGGTCGAGCGCGGATAGGCTGCCGCTCATCGCCTCGAAACTATTGGTGGTGATGGTGGGGCAGAGCAGGGCCGTTCCCGCGCGGGCCACTTTCTGGAAGAGGGGGCGCAGTTCGTTATTGACCTCATCCACGCCGCCCCAGGCTTTGTGGTTGAAGTCGTGGCCGCCGTAGCCGTTGAGCTGCACATCGCAGAAGCCGGGCGCAAGCCACACGTCCGCGCCGCCGAGCGCGCCCGCCTCCGCCCCCACTAGCGCCGCCGTGATCTTGCCGCCTTCCAGCGTCAGTGTTATCGTCTCGCCCGTCTCGCACACTCGGCCACAGACCTTCATCGTCCGGTTCTCCCGCTCCTGCCTGAATTTTGTTCGGCCTCCTCATCGTCTCCTCGCGATGGGCTGCCGCGTTTCCGCCGGACTCTTCACCAGCCCATCGGCTTTCTCCTGCCCAGGTAACGTCAAAAGACCGCAGAAGCGCGAAACTAAGAGCGCCCACCGTACCCCTCCCTAACCCTCCTCTTCGTAAGGGGAGGGAACCGTTTTGTCAGGCGGTCTAAAGGTCAATTCCGAACTGCACGCTCACACCGATGAAATCGCTCCGGTCTGTCCTTTTGCCCGTGTTCAGGAGGAGGAAGTCGTCCCGCTCTCTATTCAGGCGATATTGGACAAAGACATTCCAGGTTTCGCCGATGTCCGGGCCAGCCCGAGAAAACCCCTCGAAGCCAAGCCGCCATTGCCAGTGGGGAACGATGCCCTGGCCCGTATCCAGATAGGGAACTCTGTCCTGAAGGATAAATCCGTAGCCCACGCGCACGAATGTGGATACTCCATGCAGGATATTCGCATTCTCAGGCGCGTTCGCCCCGCCGGACGCATTGATCTGCAACCCCTGTATGGAACACTCCGTGATAAAACCGGGAGAGGGCCGTACCCCAAAAGGCCGCAGCCAGGAGAAGTTGGCTCCCACCATGCCTACCGTTCCGAAATGATCAATAAACGTATAGCCGAGAGAGGCTGCTGTATGTGCATGAAGCGCCGACTTAATGGCCTCCTGTAGCGCCTCATAGGCCGCTTTATACACATCGCTCAGTGTGTCTGCGGCAGCCGCGATACTGATGGAGGCGACTCGTTGGGGGTCGGGCGTGCTTCCCAGGGTTCCTTTTTTATCGCACTCTACTCCGATCAGGTCAAGATCCCGCTTGATTAGTTTGCGGCTGGCGTCGAACCGGTCATAAAGCGCCTCGATCTTGCGCACCAGCGGGCGGCGCGTGCGCCCCAGTTCATAGCGCAGCGTGAGTCCATAGGAAGTCGTATCGGCGTTTCGCCTTCCCACTCCCGTTCCTACTTCCCGACTGTTGGCGGTAAGCGTCGCAGGCAGGGTTCCACTCCCAAACACCGCGTTCAGGTCCGCGCTAAAATCGCTGAGATTGTCCGTATAGAGCAGGTCGGGAAGAAATTCGGTGAGGCCGCTGCCGCTTCTGCCCTGCAAACTCAGAAACAGCAAGGCTCTGGGCGGCCTGGAATAAAAAGCGTCTTCGAGTCTCCTGTTCAGCTCGCACCACTGTTCGCCCTTTCGCCTGGCCCATTCTCGCATGTCAGGATCTTTCCCCCAGGCTCTTCGGAGATCTTTATCCATGAATCCCTTATTCAGCTTGTCCAGGATTCTCAATGTGTCGGGCGACGGAGCGAAAAGATCGGACAGAGACGAATTTATTTCATATATCTGTATGTCGAAGTAAGGAGTCTTGTCGGGAGGAGGAGGAGGTTCGCCAGGAGCGGGGAGGAGGCCATAAAGCTGCTCGAACTCCTTCCGATTCTGGCTGAAACGACTGCTTACCGCATCCTGGAATACAACAGTAGCAGAGGGGAAGCCCGGTCGAGGAGTGGACGAGCGCAGCAGGAAAAAGCGGTTTAGTTCCTGTCCCACAGCGTCTCTGAGTTTCTGTTTACGCGCCTCGTCAAGTGCCGGATACGCATCGAGCAATCGCCGTGTCCGTTTGGAAAACCGTTTTAGCAGCTTATCCGGCGCAAAATCGCTGCCCGGCGGAATATTTCCAGGCGGATTTTTCAACACCTCGATTACTTTTGTTAAAGTATTAACCACAATCGGTTCTTTACTGTTACCTTCATAGAGCGGGGCAACGCCTACGGCAAGCGGGCTGCCTGGTGGCGGAGGCGGGTTGCCGCCGGGAGGAAAACCGCCGAGTGCGTTCAATAGACCTCCTTCTACCCGGCCTGAACGATAGTAGTTATAGGTCGGATCGTCGGGGTTGCGAGTCAGTCTTGTCTGCTTTTTTGCCAGTAAAGCCTTCTGTCTGTTTTCATAGTCCCACTGAGCCATAGCCCTGGAAGGCAGCAGCAGACACAACAGCACTCCGCACAGCACTCCGCAATAGCACAATCGTAAGCGCATAACTCCTCCTTACATCCACAGCATGGGGCATTCTGGCTCTACTTGCTCGGATGACTGTTGATCAGGTCTCTCCTCTCTCGGTATCCTCTACTCGTCCTCAATCTCCCGCAGCCTCATCTCTATTGCCTCGCAGAGAGCCTCCCTGCCATAGCGTTTGAAAAGCGCCAGCGCGCGCAGGTACGCCCGGGCAGCCGCTTCCTTCTGTTGCAGCGCGCGATGGGCTTCGCCGAGATAGTAGTAAGTATACGCGCTATCGAGTTGTTCGTGGTCGAGTATCTTCTCATAGATTCTCTGCGCTCTTTGATGAAACCGGAGCGCCTGCCGCCACTTCTTCTGTTTGCAGCGCAGGCTGCCTTGCTCGTCAAAGGTTCTGGCTTGCTGTCTGAGAATACGCCCGATGTTGTTCAGGCGAACCGCCACCTTCCTGTGTACTCCCAGGGGGCGGCGTATGATGCGGAAAGCCCGCAGTACATAGTCCAGCGCGCTGTCGGGATCGCCCAGAGCTTCATGTATCAGGCCGATGTTGCTGAGATACATGGCATATTCGCCTGGGCGCTCTGCCTTGACAGGTTCCAGTAACTGCAAGGCTTCCTGATAGTAGCGTTCGGCCTCTTTGTAGTAGGCCAAACGCTGACACATCTCCGTCTCGAATCTCAGCTCGTCCGCCTGAAACTTGCAGATCAATCCTGTCGTGCCGTAGTACTCCGCTAAATCGGGATGCCTGTCCGGGAGGACTTTCGCCGCAAGGCTTGTGGCTTGCTCTGCCAGCGTTCGCGCCTTCGGGAACGCACTCAGTTTGCGATGGGCGTCGGCCAGTTGTCTCAGGAACTGCGCCGCCAGAAGGTTCTCTTCTCCCTGCTGCGCCCGTACCAGTTCCCAACCGCGCGTGAGGTATCCCAGGCCGATATGCGCTTCCCAGTGTTCACAGTAGAAAACGCCCAATCCCAGCAGCAGTTCAAAATAGCTGTCTGTATGTCCGGCCTGACACAGGCTCTCTACATGGCGACAGTGCGCGATCTCCGGGCCGATGGACTGCCAGTTCTCCGCGCTATTGGCCTGATGCAGGCAGTCTGCCAGAACGCGCGCGACATGTCCGAGTATCTCCGGGAAGCCGGGCTGCGCTTCGGGCGACCTGGCGAACCTGACGGCTTGCCGTACCAGTTCATGCACGCTCAGGCGTTCGCCTGCAAACCGCTGCCTGCTGCCCGCCGCCTCCTTCTCCTCCCACGCCTCTTCATAGAGGATCAGATGCCACCGTCTGAGTTCTCTCACGGCGTCCCCAAAATCGTCCTCCGAACAGCGGGGCCCCAAGCAGGCGAGGCACGCTTTACAGAGAAGGGCGCGCGAGATCCCTTTGCTGGCAAAACAGCAGGCGACGGCAAGAATGGACTGGGCCAGAGGAGACGCCGCGCAAAACGAGTGGAGGATAGTGTCGAACAGGTTCCCCTTGTGGCCCGTCGTCAGCTCGAACTGCTCTTTGGCACGAGTGAGCGTTTCCGGCAAGCCTTTCTTGAGACGCTCGCGATAGTAGGCGAACCCCATCCCCAACTCCTGGATATGATGGGCCGCCAGCGTCAGCGCCAGGGGCAGAAAACCAAGGTCCTCGGCAATGCTGACGACCGCCTCTGTCTCGGTCTCTCCGACCGCCTTACCAAATATCTGCAGCAGTTCTGCGGCAGACTCCGGCTCCAGTTCCGGGTGAAGCTTCAGCCGATCAAAGCCTTCCGGGATTTTTTTGTCCTGGTATGTCGTCGCGAGAATACGGCAGTTCCCCGTCGTCGGTCGCAAAAATAGGGTTTCGGGAGTCAGGTTATCGTAGATGAGCAAGGCGCGCTCCGGCATCTCCTGAAAATGGCGAATCACGCGCCTGGCGTAGTTCGGGGCGGGCAGATCGCCCGGAATCTCCTCGGCAAAAAACTCCCTGCCGATCTCGACCAGATCGTTCTGAAGGCGCAGCGAGTCGTGCGCATTGATCCAGTAGACGCCACCCGGATATTCGAGCAGATATTCCTGCGCGTACTGAGAGGCTAACTGGGTCTTGCCCGCGCCCGTCATTCCGGTGATGACGACAGGAACCGGGCGCGGTTCGGGTCTCTCCAATCGGGCGTGCAGCCAGGGCCGATCTGAGATTCCTTTGCCGTCACAAGCGACCTGTCCATCCGGCAGCAGTCTCCTGTCGCGGTAGTGCCGATTGAACTCAAAAGGGAGGTTGTGGGGCGGGGGCTTGACGTGCCGGAACAGTTCGCTGTGATGGCCCGCCAGATAGAGGGTCGGCACACCCCAGTAGTGTCGCTCACTCTCTTTGGTCGCCTGCCGCACCCGTTTGATCGCTTTTTCGAGGGAGCAGGGTTCCGCCAGCGCCGTCCAGAAAACGCTGGCAAACGCAGCCGAAAGATCGGCAGGCATGGGCCGCTGCATCGCGACGACGGCCGGAATGCCCTTGCGTGTCAGGGTGCGCGCTACCGATTCCGTGTCGCAGGCCGACAGCACGACCAGCGTCGTCGCCTTCGGGTCCAGCCATTCCGCCAACTGTTCGCCGGTGAGGAGAATCTCATTGTTATCATCCCCGACGATGAGGGCGCCGCCCTTCCGCCGGGTTCCGTGTCCGGTGAAATACAGCACGTTGGGGCGAAAGTCGCCGATGGCGCGCATGAGCATTCCCGGCGTCGCACAGTCGAGCGGTTCGCGCAGGTCGAATCGGGCCGGCCGCTTCAAGGTGTTCTGAATGCTCTCGATCTCCGCGCGAATGTGGGGTAGATTGGAATGCGGGTCGGCCCAGGCGACCAGAACACGCAGTTTCTCGAACGGGATCGGTGCGACAGCGTGTCTCTCCTCCGCCTGGCGCACCAGATGAAAACAGGGTGATTCCAGGCAGAGAAAACCGTCGAGATCGGGCCGCATCGGCGAACCATCGAAATAGAGGTATTCCCAGGGCAGATCGTCAAAATCTGGGTTCTTGTTCGTCAGGCGCAGGCGCACGGGGGAGAGCGCAGACCCTCCCTCCTTTATCAGTTTGCCGAGAAACTCGCCGCGCACTTT
This sequence comes from Chthonomonadaceae bacterium, assembly GCA_035651115.1. GTDB lineage: Bacteria > Armatimonadota > Chthonomonadetes > Chthonomonadales > Chthonomonadaceae > DASRGL01. The sequence goes on along the minus strand of DASRGL010000264.1, from coordinate 6,698 downwards.
CCCAGGCAGCAACAGCGCCGCCAGTTCCCGCCCGAACTCGCGCAGAGCGTCCTCGGCCTCTGGCAGGAACGGCCAACGCCCGTCCCATGCGCCGCGATCAAAAGCACAGTCCGGTTGCGCGACTAGAAACTCATCATTGGCGGGCTTATCCCCAACGGCGTAAAGCTCAACCTTGTAAGAGCCGCCGCCAGTATCCTCTGGACTGAGGAGGAGGCGAAAGTCATGAACAGGTCGTCCCATACGGCATACTCCTGTCTGTGCGTGCCAAGTCACAGGAGAGAATAGCTCTGCCGAACTTCGACCTTACCCTTCGGCAGGCGCCAACCGTGCGTGCAGCGCAACGGCAGGAAGAACCGCATCCGGGATATCCGGACACGATGCGGTCAGCGTGCGGGCCTCTTCACTCCACTCGTTCAAAGGCCAGGAACCGATCTGCTGCTCGCTCTGCGGCGTCATCGCAAGGCTCAGCAGCAGACGATGCGTCTCGTAGGCGATGCGAACTTCCGGCAACAGGGCGACATCTACGCGAAACTGCCCGCCTTCCCAACGCGGTTCGCCGCGCAGTTCCAGAGAGACAGCGCGCCGGGTCGGTGCGCCTCTGGCATCCACGACCTCGACATACAGCGTATGTTTCTCAGGAACAGGGGGGGCAGCCTCGCCGAGGGCAATGTGGAGGTAATCGGGTGATAGACGGCCTTCCGGCAGGCCCAGGGCGCTGCCAAGCCCGGCCAGGTTCCAGGCAATCTGATTTCCCTCGATAACCCCGGATGCGATGGGGCAGACGTCCTCCTCAATGCGCAATCCGAGATGCGCCGCCATGCCGGAAAGGGCTTCGGTCGCTCGCCCCTGCGCCTCCTGCACAATAAGAGACACACGGAGCGCGCCGTTCGTTTCAACCTCGGCCTCGGAAATTTCCAGGGAGATGCCCTCCGGCGCACCGACGACAGCCACCAAGCCGGCCGCTCCGCTTTTAGCCGTTGCCAGGCGGGGCGGCATCTTGAACGCCGCCTGTAGTTGCCCGCCAAACGCGCCCACCAGTGTCCAGGCCGCCTGCGCTGCTGCATCTCCCTCCGCGATAAGCCTCTGTACGCCCTCCCAGCCGTGCGATGCCAACAGGCGCAAGGCCAGCGCCATCTTGCCCTGCCGCTCCCCCATCAGGGTCAGCCAGGCCCGCGCCACCTGCCCTGTCCGGTCTTCGTTTCGGGCAAGCCGCGCCACCTCTGCCACACTAGAGGCTTGAATATGATTCCAGTCCTGCCGCACGTCAAGCAGGTTTCTGCGTGCGGCGGCGTGGGCCACCAGGCTGCGCTCGACCTGGGCGACTTCTTGTGAAGAGAGCGACGCCGCAAGATAACGCACGAGAGTATCCACCGAAGGTCTGGCAGCAACGACAGGCGGCGCGAAGGCTTGCTGGCTCTCCAGCCAGGCTTCTACCAGCGCCAGGGAACCGGGCGCTAATCTCTGATTTTCTTCTCGGCTCAGATCACTCATCTGACAGCCCTCCTGCCTGCCCGCCCAACAGTTCTTTCAGCAGCTTTCGACCACTGAGCCAGCCATTCAGCGTGGATAGTGGGACCGCAAAACCGACCTGCTGCGCTGCCGCATCGGTCCGTTCTTGTATCGCCTTGTGGGGCAGTCTATCATAATAACTGTATTGAAACGCCAGCCGCTTCCACAAAGGCGGTTTCCCAAGCAGTTGCCGCGTATCCACCCCCGGCACGGCGCGCAGACAGGAACAGATTCGCGCCATCTGATTAGTAAACGGATGCCGCTCCGCCAATCTTTCAAACAGATAGTCGAACCGCCCGTCTTTATACTCTCTATTCTCCTGGTCGAAAACCCCGTAGAACCATAAGATCGCCCGCACCTCCGCCCACGTAAAGCCACCTATGGCGGCCTCTTCGGGAGCAGAGGTCTGTCCCTGACGCACCAACGCAAACAGTTCCTCCTCATCGTCCACCTTAAGCACGTAAGCGGCCAGACGATTATCAGGGAAATAGAGTGCATCATAGGCGAGATAGCGCAGCACACCAGGATGTTCCAGCCATCTGTCCAGTTCTTCCCGCGACAGGCACGGTTCCTCTGGCATCCGTGGGAACAACGCAGAGTAAATTTCTTGCGCAGAGAGCTTATCGAGGTAGAAATACTGGGCTGCCAGCAGTTGGCGCGTATGAATCGCTGGAGAGAGCGCGCCGTCCAGTTCCAGCCAGAGGACATTGGCCCTATGGAATATCTGCTCGGCTATCCTCTCCGTACCCAGGTCTTCAATGATCGTGTCCAGAGGCGCATAGTCCTCTTCAGGCACGCCCAACCGCTCCTCCTCCCCCTCTCCAAACGGCCCATACTTTCCATTCTCACGATACCAGTCCATGCAACACCAGCGCGCTGTCTTTGCCACGAACGCATACCATGCCGCGATGCCCCGGTATTCATAGCACGCACGCGCGCCCAGCACTTTAAGCGCAACCGCCGAGATCACGTCTTCGCGATCGTCCGCGCTGTTCAGGCAGCAGGTGTTTTTCAGATAGGCATGAAGAAAACGACGGGCGCGTTCCCATAAGCGGTCGAAGGCAGCGTCTTCTCCGGCCAGAAAGCCTTTCAGATCCGCGTCATCAGCCACCAGATGCCTCCTTCCAAAATCACAGCAAAACAAGGAACCGCAAGCTATCTATTTGCTTTTACGCAGCCAAATCCTCCGTTTGTTTGCCAGATTAACGTATTTTCCTGGAAACTTTCACAGATCGCCTTGTTAGATTTGCCGGGGCCGCGCCGTTCTCCTTATGGAAGCGCGGAAGCACCGCGATGCCGCAAGAAGGAGAGACGACAATGTACCTACCGACCAAATGGCAAGAGATGAGCTATCCCGATTGGAACCATCGGGTCAAGGGACTGATGGCGGTCTGGGAACTGGCCTTCCTGCTGGGACTGGAAGACCGCCTGGAGGAGAACCTCTGCCGGGACACGACGGGGGCGCTGGCGGAACGCTGCGTGCAACTGGGCCACACGGCTGCGCTGCTGACGACCGCCCTGCTGCTGCCCCAGGAGCTTTCCAAGCAGGCAGACGGCGGGCTGTCCCTTAATGAAAACGGCGCTGCGTATGAGGAGGATTTCCCGCTCCTGCTGATACACCTGGGCATGACGGAGGCCATGCCGCCCCCGGCTTAATAAGGAAGGCCGCTGGCAGAAGCGAGACGCTGCCAGCGGCCTTGCTGTCTGTTGCGCGTCCGCGCTACAGGTCTCCCCGGCGCAGCGCATTGACAAAGAGATGGGCCTGCCGGGTCGTCTCCGGCACGCGCGTCCTGCCCCGGCAGCGCAGCGCCAGCGCGATCGCTCCTGGCAGGTCTATGCGATGGCCGACGGAGACAAAGACCGGCGACGCGCCCGCCCGCAGCCGCAGCGCCGCGCCGACCACCTCGCCCTTATGCCGCAGGAGAGTCCAGGCGCCGACCTCGTCGGGGACGGGGTCGTAGGTTCCGACCAGCAGGCTCTTGGCGACGCCGATAGTGGGAATGCCCAGCACCAGCCCCAGATGACAGGCCAGACCGAAGCGGCGCGGATGCGCCAGTCCCTGTCCGTCTGCGATCAGGGCTTCCGGGCGGCGCGTCAGGCGGGACCAGGCTTCGAGCAGGGGCGGGACTTCGCGAAAGGAGAGCAGGCCGCGAATATAGGGAAAGTGGGCGAGGGTGGCGGCTCCGGCGCGCTCCACCGGAGTCAGTTCGGGCAACTGGAGGGTGACAAAACCGGCGAAGACAGGGGCGGAGCCGCGCTCCTCGTGGGCCTCGAAGGAGAGATCGGCTCCGGCAACGAGCCGGAGCGCCGCCACATCCAGGGCTTCCTGGCGCACCTGCCCGGCCAGTTCCCGCTGAAGGCGCCGGGCCTCCTCCTCCGTCACGTCCCAGTCATGCAGCCTCTGAAAATCCATGCCCCGCCTCCCTCTCTATACGAAAGGTGTTACGCGGCGGGGCAGGGAACGGTTCCTCTATATATCATTACGGGCCGGCCGCGATAGCAAGCCGGCCCGAATGTTTTGCTATCTCAAGCGGCCAGGGCGCCGGGGGCCGTGACCACCTTCAATCGCGGGGGGACAGAACTTGCCTCCTTCTCGTCCCGCAGGCATTGACGGCAGAACTCGCTCAGCTTCCCGATAGCGGCGCGCTGCTCGGGAGAGAGTTCGCTCAGGCTCATCACCGCGATATCCAGCAGGCCCATCGCCTCGTCTTCCGTTAGCCAGAGGCAGTGTTCCCGTTTGCCTTCTTCCACGCCTCTCACTCCTTCTCTCCGATACTGGCGTTTTGCCATGGAACTATTCCATACTCCTGCCAGGTTCTTCCCATAGAATCCGCGCCTCCTGGCAGGCCGCAGAGCCTCGTCTCGGCTCTGCACGCATAAGACTATTTTTGGCTGCAAAACGTTCCGTCCGTTGAGTCGATTCGCGGATTCTTCCGGGCGATTTGGGCGCGGAGGAGGCGTGGGAGGCGGCACGGCTCAATAACGGGGCGAACCGGCCCCGGTTCCTGCCCCACCGAGGACGGCCTGCGCGGTGGCGCGGGCCGCTTCCAGCATGAAGCCGAGTTCGCTTTTGACGGCGAGGAAGCGCCAGCCTTCGGCGATGCGGCGGCGCGCAGCCTCCGCATCCGACACATGGATGCCAGGCGCGATTCCGCAACGTGTCGCTGTCTCGCGCAGGTGGCGCAGCGCCTCCACGAACTCCGGGTCTTCCGAATCCATCACCGGCGGCTTGCCCATCGAGGAGAGCAGATCGTTGGGGCCGACGAACATGGCGTCAATGCCCGGCACGCGAAAAATCTGGTCGCAGTTCTCGACTGCCGTGACATGCTCCGCCTGGATGATGACCAGGATCTCGTCGTTGGCGCGGCGGTAGTATTCGGAGGCGGTTGCGTCGAAGTTGAGCGCGTGCAGCCCGCCCCCGACGCTGCGCCGTCCCTGCGGCGGATATTTGCAGACGGCGACGGCCTCCTCCGCCTCCTCGACCGAGCAGCACATCGGGAAGATGATGCCGAACGCGCCGGAGTCCAGCGCGCGCTTCGCGTTCTCCAGGCTGTTGAAAGGCACGCGCGCCAGCGGCACGCCGCCCGCATCGGCGATCGCGCCGAAGAGGAGCGCCGCCGTCTCCCAGTTGACCGGGCTGTGTTCGATGTCGAGGTTGAGCCAGTGGAAGCCGGTGCGCGCCATGTAGCGGGCGGCGAGCGGGCTGGCGAGGGAGAGCCAGGTTCCGACCTGCGGCCTGCCCTCCTTGAGCGCGGCTTTGACAGGATTGTTTCGCATGGATGGTCTGCTCCTACAGATTCCCCTCATTCCCCGGCCCCTTCTCCCTCTATCGCTCGTACCTCGCCGGGAAGAGGCAAGTATCGAGCGTTCCCCCTCTCCCGCAGCGTGGGAGAGGGGGCTAGGGGGTGAGGGCCGCTTCTAACCGCAGCGCAGGCGAGTCCCACACGGCGGGATTGCAGACGGAGACCGCGCGGCTGCCGCGCCAGAGGGCCAAAATGTTTTCCGCCGAAATCAGGCTCATCTGCGCCGCCGCCTCGGCGGCGTTGAAGGCGTTGTGCGGGGTGAGGACGCAGCGCGGCGCATGGCGCAGCGGATGGTCGGCGGGCAGCGGTTCCTGCCGGTAGACATCGAGGGCCGCGCCCGCGATATGGCCTGCCTCCAGCGCATGGAGCAGCGCGTTTTCATCTATCAGCGCGCCGCGCGCCGTGTTGACAAGGTAGGCTGTCCGTTTCATCTGTGCAAAGCGGGCGGCGTTGAAAAGCCCCTGTGTCTCCGGCGTGGAGGGCGCATGAATGGATACGAAATCGCTTCGGGCCAGCAGATCGTCCAGTTCCACGAACGTGACGGGGGGCAGTCCGGCAGGCAGAGCGGAACTCGACTGCGCTAGGGGCGGATCGCAGGCCAGAATCCGCATTCCGAACCCGGCGGCGCGGCGTGCGACCCCCTGCCCTATCTGCCCGAACCCGACCAGGCCGAGCGTCTTGCCGCAGACCAGCACGCCGGGATACTCGCCCCAGCCGCCGGAACGAATCAGCGCGTCGCCCTCCGGGATGCGCCGGACGAGCGAGAGCAGCAGCGCGAACGTGTAGTCGGCAACGGCATCGGTCATCGCGCCCGGCGTGTTCGTCACGACGACGCCCGCCTCCGCCGCCGCACCCATGTCCACCGAGTCCGTGCCGACGCCGCAGCGCGAGACGATCTGCAACTCCGGACAGGCCGCGAAGACGCGCGCATTATATGGATCGCTCGATGCGACGACGGCCTGGCAGCCCTGCAACTGCTCGATCAGCACGTCTTCCGGGAGCGGCCCGGCCTGCGGCGAGTCCACGACTTCATGTCCGGCGGAGGTCAGCGCCTCTCGCGCCGCCTGCCCGCTCACCCAGAACGCCCGCGCGGTTATCAGCACTTTTCCCAATCTGCGGTCCTCCTTATAACCTCCCCCCGTCCCCCTCCTTACGAAGGAGGGGGAGAACCGTTTTGCACTCCCTCCCCTGGCGAAGGAGAAGGCGAACGCTATGCTGCTCCCTCCCCTTGCGAAGGGGAGGGCCGGGGTCTTATAAGGGTAGGTTTTTCGGTTGGGTCGGTTTGTAGGGTCAGACATCCTGGCTCTTCTGGTAAGCTGTGATTGCCTATCACCAGTTTCCAGGAGGTCGAAGATGTCTGCCCCACACGCATTATACCAGTGGCAG
>DASRGL010000263.1:0-11115 GCA_035651115.1 Chthonomonadaceae bacterium | reverse complement strand
CGTCGAGACGCCGCTCGGCGACTTCTTCTGCAACGGCTGGTGTCAACGGTGCAACATCGCCTCCCTGCCCATCGCGGTCAACCCGGCGGGCGGCTTCAACTCTTACTGGGAACTGCCGTTCCGCCAGTCCGCCAAAATCACGCTGGAGAACCTGACCGACGACGTCTGTCACGGCTACTACTATCAGATCACCTACGCGCTGACCGACGTGCCGGAGGACGCCGCCTACTTCCACGCCCAGTATCGCCGCTCCAATCCCCTGCCCTACAAGCAGGTGCATACGCTGCTCGACGGCGTGAAGGGCCAGGGCCACTATGTCGGCACGTACCTGGCCTGGCAGGTCAATAACCGGGGCTGGTGGGGCGAAGGCGAGATCAAGTTCTATATGGACGGCGACACCGATTTCCCGACCATCTGCGGCACGGGAACCGAGGACTATTTCGGCGGCGCGTGGAATTTCGAGTTCCCACAGGGCGAGTACGGCGTCTTCACCACGCCCTTCCTCGGAATGCCGCAGGTCATCATGGCGGGCGACGGTGGCATGTATCGCTCCCAGCAGCGGCATGGCATGTATCGCTGGCACATTCCTGACCCGATCCGCTTCGAGCAGGATTTGAAAGTGACCATTCAGGCGCTGGGCTGGCGCAGCGGCGGGCGCTATCTGCCGCTTCAGGACGACATCTCCTCGACCGCCTTCTGGTATCAGGCGGAGCCGCACGCGCCGTATCCCGCCCTGCCGGATCGAGATGGTTTAGAAGTCATCTAAAGTCCCGCCCCCAACCCCTCCCCACTCGCACCCACGATAAAGCCTGTGGGCGCTGGGGAGGGGAACAAAACAGTCACGTATGCGCTCTCTACCGGCTTGAATAGGACGGAAAGGCGGGCGCTCTTGCTCCCCTCTCCCTGCAGGGAGAGGGGACGGGGGTGAGGGTAGAAGCTGCCGCTCTAGCCTCCTCTCTCCCTGCAAGGGAGAGGGAACGGGGGTGGGGTCTCATAAAGGAGAATCGGAAGTCATGGCCGACAACGGCTTTGTGCGCGTGCTGGTGTGGGACGAGAAACCGTCCCACGCCCCCAAAGAGGTCTATCCCATCGGCATCAACGGCGCGATTGCCGAGGGACTGAACACACTGGGCCAGGGCCAGATTCGGGCAATCACGGCCAATATCGAGGAAATCGAGCAGGGCGTCCTCGACAGTACGCTCTACCAGACCGATGTGCTGCTCTGGTGGGCGCACGCCCGGCATCCGGAGGTCTGGGACAGCACGGCGGCCCGCATCCACTATCATGTCCATGAGCGCGGCATGGGGTTCATCGCGCTGCACTCCGCCCACTACTCGAAGCCGTTCCAGTGGGTCGTGCAGGCTGCCGGCCATCTCAAAGGCGGCTGGCGGGAGGCGGAGCCGCCGGATACAGAGGAGATCACGGTCTGCGCGCCGCGCCATCCCATTGCGGAGGGTATCTCGGACTTTACGCTGCCGCGCGAGGAGATGTACGGCGCGCCCTTCGACGTGCCGCCGCCGCTCTGCCTGGTGTTCCAGTCCTATTTCCCGCTCGGCGGCGAGTATTTTCCCTCCGGCATCTGCTGGACGGTCGGACACGGCAAAACCGAAGGCTTCACGTCCGGGCCGGGCAACGGCGTCGGCGAGGGACACGGCATCGGGCGCGTGTTCTATTTCCGCCCCGGTCACGAGACCTTCCCGACCTACTACGACGCTACCGTGCGCCGCATTCTTTATAATGCCGTCCTCTGGTGCGCCAAACGAAAATAGGCCGCTTCCCTCGCCGCTACAGGCATGGAACCGTTTTAGCCGAACATCCTCAGAGGAGAGACCGTATAGAGACATAGAGACCTAAGAGGCTGAACGGAAAGACGGTATCGGATAAGGAGTACCGAGGATGCCGAAGATTCGCCTGGTGATCGCCGAGGGACGCACGCTCTTCCGACAGGGACTGGCCGCGCTCCTCCACGCCGAAGCCGATTTCGTCGTCGTGGGCGAGGCGGCGAATGCCGAGGAAGCCGGTCGCGTCTGCACGCATACCCGCCCCGATCTGATCCTGCTGAGCGCGGGCCTGCCCGATACCCGTGAAGCAGGCACGCCTCCCGTCCTCTCGCGCCTGCGCGTCTGCTGCCCGGACGCCGCCATCGTCGTCCTCGGCAAGATGGAGAACCTGGAAGCGCAGGAGGATGTGGCGAAGTGTGCGGCAGCGCAGGCGGAACGCCGCCGCGCCCTCGGCTCCGGCGCGGATGCCTACCTGCATGTCGGCCTGGATCGGGAGGAACTCCTGCGCACGCTGCGCGCCATCATCGCGGCCCGCCTCTGCCCGGATAACGAGGCGCGCGACAATGGAGCCGCAGAAGCGGGGGAAGTCCCGGCTTCCAGAACGGACGAGAGCGGCCTGCACGAAGGCGTTCCTAAAAACGCCATCACCGAGCGCGAGCGTTCCATTCTCACTCTGATCGCGCAGGGACTGTGCAACAAAGAGATCGCGCACCGCCTCGGCATCAGCACGCAGACCGTCAAGAACCACGTCAGCCACCTGCTGGAAAAGCTGGCCCTTGCCGACCGCACGCAACTTGCCGTCTATGCGCTGGCACAGGGCGTCGGGCGTAAAGAGTAGCGAAAGACGGCGTCCAGCAGTTCATCCCAGCGATAGTAGCTTTCCGGCAGTTCCTCCAGCGTCAGCACGCGCACGCCTCGCGACTCCGTGTGCGACGGCAGCGCGTCCAGGCGGGTCACGTTTCCCACGAACGCCGCCGCGACGACAACGGCTCCGGTGACGAACTCCGTCAGCAGGAAGTGGCCGAGGAGATGCAGCGAATTGAGGGTCGCGCCCGCCTCTTCCCACGCTTCCCGCCGCGCCGCCTGTTCCGGCGTCTCTCCTGCCTCCAGCCTCCCGCTCGGAATGCACCAGCCTCGCCCTTCGATATTCGCAACGACAAAGCCTGCTCCATGGCGCGCGAAGACCAGCGCGGCGGACACAGGCGCGTCCGCCGGGAGTGGCTCTCCCGCCGGAAAGAAGGTTGCGCGATGGCGCTCCCAGTCTACGGTCGGAAACGCGGGCAGACTCATGGCGCTCTCCTGAACTCATCGAGATTCAAAGCGCGGCAGCCCGGCAAGGCAGGCAAAAAAATACGCCCTGCATTGTCAGTGCCGGGCGGTTAGGTATCGTGCGTCCTCCGCAAGCTGCTTCGGGCGTCACCCTGATCGAATTTGCTCTTGGACACAGTATAGCGGAACAATCTTAAGTCCCTATTAAAGTCGGATTAAATTTCCTTTATCTTCAGGTTTTTTTCACTGCCGCCCCGATTTGCCAGGCCGTGAACGACCTGCCTGAAGGGTCTGACGGCCAACCGGTCTGCGACCGGAAATGCCCTCACCCCCGGCCCCTCTCCCAACGCTGTGGGAGAGGGGAGAACTCCGCCCGCAGGGCGGTTGGCGGCTCTGTCGCCCCTCAGACGGGTCGTTTACGGCCCGGAACTCTCCGCCAGCGCCGCCGACGCCGAGTCCCGGTAAATTGGCTCGCTGCCGGGGCCGACCTTCGCCCAGAGGCCCGGCCCGGTCTCGTAGCCGCCTTCCGCAAAGGCCGTGTCCGTCGGGATATAGCCGATGGAGTCCTCCGCATAGCCGACGATGGCCGTGAAGGGATACGGCGAACTCGCGCGCACCGCCAGGCCCGTCTCCACGAACGGCTCTCCCGGCAGGAAGACGAAACCGGCCTCGCCCAGGCGGAGCGCGGCGACCTCCGTATGCAGCGGCGTTGCCGTCGGACGGCCCGTCGGCGTGCGACCGGGCAGGCGGACGGCCTGGCGCTTCAGCACGAACTCCGTTCCCTCGACCGGACGCAGATGATGGAGCGTCTGAATGACGGTCTCGGCCAGGCGATGCCCGTGCCGCACGGAGTCGGCAGGCCCGCCGGAGACGGTCGGCGGATTGATGTTGCCCGCCGCGCCGTTGAGAAAGAGCGCCACCGTGCCGGGAGTGCGATGTTCCAGTTCGATGCTCATCTCGCCGGGATAGTCCGGCGAAATCTGCGGGAGGCACATCTCATGTACCGGATGGCAGGTGGCGTTGACGAGCAGCGCGACCGGTTGACCGGCCTCATCGAGAAAGGCGGCGACGTTGACCGAGTCATCGGTCGGCCCTTCCTGCGAGAGGATGATCTCCGGCGGGATCGGCGGGTGGTTAAGAAGGATGCCCTGCGTGGTGTGGATGCGGCGATAGACGCCATGCCCCGGCGCGGTTCCCGTTCCGACCGCCAGCCGACACGGGCGCGCGGAAGCCGCCGCCTCCCGCACGGCCTGGCCGATACGCTCGGCCAGCGTCTCCACCCACGCCTGAAACGCCGCCGTGTGGCAGAGGTCTGTCAGCGCCAGCGTCTCCGGCGCGGAGTGGGAATGGGTCGCTGCCAGCAGGAGATTGCCAGGCCGAACGGTGTTGCCAGACGCCGTGACGATCCGGTTCTTGAAGCGCGCCCGACCCCCGAACGCTTTGCCGGAGACGCCGAGCAGGTCGAGCGCCACCAGCGCCACGCGCCGCGAACCGCGCTGCATGACGACCGCCCGCGCATGGAGGGGACGCCGCACGCCCTCGAACGGCTCCCAGCGCCTCTCCAGCGAGGACATCAGTATCCCGACTTCTAACGGCGGCGTGATGTCGGTCATCCCGGCCCCGACCCGCCAGGGCAGGCGCGCACTCGTCGTCACGGCTGCTTTGCCTCCTGTGCAGGCAATCAGTCTTGCAGATATAGTTCCTACGGTCGTGATGACTGCCTGGTTTCGCGGATCGCGCGCAGACTATCCCTGCGGCGGCGGATTGAGGCGCATCTTCAACTGGGTCAGCGTCAGGAACTCCAGCAGATTCTCCTGCGTCACCATCCCGATAAGATTGCCATGCTCGCGCGAGTCCCCCTCCATTACCAGGATCGGCCCGGTCATCTGCGCCTGCGACAGAATGGTTTCCAGGTCGTCATCCGGCCTGGCCCAGTTGAAATCGCGCTCCATGACCCCGGCAACGTAGGCGTCCGGCCCCTCCGTCGCCCAGCCGCGCAGCAGCGCCGAACGCGACAGCACCCCCACGACCTCGCCGCCATGCACGACGGGGAAATCCTGCTGACTGCCTGCCAGCAGCACATCCGCCGCTTCTCGCAGCGTGCTTCCCACCGTGAGCGTATGGAACTCGCGCAGCATCGCCTCGCGCACCCGATGCCCGGTGATCAGCGCGCGCGTCTGGAACATGCTCGCCTCCTGTCCCGCGCCGATATAGACGAATATGGCAACGAAGACCAGTATCCAGTTTCCCAGGACGAACAGACCGAGCAGACCGAGCAGGATCGCGAGAGCCTGGCCGATACGCGCCGCGATGACCGTCGCGTTGACCTCGGAGGTGAACCGCGCGATCAGGGCGCGCAGCACCCGCCCGCCGTCCATCGGGAAGGCGGGCAGCATGTTGAAGATTGCCAGGGTCAGGTTGGCCCACAGCAGATTCGTCAGCAGGTTCGACTGTCCCGCGACCGGGTTGAAGGGAGTGAGCGGCTGCCCGGCCAGGCGCAGCCCGGCATAGAGCAGCCCGGCAATGACCAGATTGACGGCAGGCCCGGCCAGCGCGATCCAGAGTTCCTGCCGGGGGCGCGGCACGGTCTCCAGCGCCGCTACCCCGCCGATAGGATAGAGGACGATGTCGCGCGTGCGGATGCCGTAACGCTGCGCGGTCAGGGCGTGTCCCAACTCGTGCAGCACGACGCACGCGAAGATGCCGATGACGAACAGCAGCCCCATATAGGGAGCCTGCTCCGGCTGCCCCGGCTTCGGATTGGCCCCCAGGCTGCTGAAGGCGAGCCAGGCCAGCAGCAGCAGGAACGTCCAGTGCAGCCGGATCGGGATGCCGGAAACGGTGACGAGGCGAAACGCCCCGCCATCCGGCGGCGGAGGCGACGGACGCGCCGGGGGCGTCTCTCCCGAATCCGGTCGGCCCGGCGGCGGATTACTCTCTTGCGGCGGCAGATCAGTCGGCATAGAGCCTCCATGCGCTTCTCAAAGTTGCATTGCGTGGAACGGTTTGCATACGGGCAGGCGTGAAAGCAGGCAGCCAGGGGACGGCGCGCAGCAGGTTCCTGCGCGGATGGGAGCGTAAGGTCGGCACGGCAGCGGCCACAGCGACACTCAGCCGCTCAGCCGGGCAGCCAGCCGTTTCAGCCAGAGCCAGAAACGTCGGGGCCATGTCATCGCGAGCGGTTGGCGATAGGTGCGCGGGTCGGTGAAATGCTGAAGTTCCAGACGGCCATAGCGGCGCAGCGCCAACTCGACAGCAGCGTGAACGGCATCGGGATCGCGCTCGAAGCGGCCATGCCAGCCGCAGATGAAACATTCCGTGTTCGACGCCAGATTCAGCCAGCCGCACAGGTCGCAGATTTTGAGGTCGGTTTCGCGAAACGGGATCGCCCGCCCCGACCCGTGCTGTCCTGTCTCTCGGGATGCCATCCCCCGCTCCCTTCGTACTGCGCCTCAGCGTTGAGGCGGATCACACGGAGGCAACGGAGGCGCTCACTCCATCTGCTCCGTGTCGTCTTTCCAAATCGTTTGCTGTCGCGCCCGGCGTCATCGCGCGGGCGTCTCCCGGTAGACCACTTCCGCGACCGTCTCCCCCACGATCTTGAGGGCCTCCGCGCTGCACTTGTCCGGCGTATCCTGGCGCGTGTGCCAGTAGCGATAGCCCGTCGTCTCGTAGTTGCCTATCGGCAGAGGATGAATCAGGTCAATGGTCGGGATGCCCGCCATGTTCAACGGAATATGGTCGTCCTCGACGGCCTGCGTCTCGCCGGAGAGAAACACCCTGCCGTAACCGAGCGACTCCGCCGTGCCGAACACTTTCTCGTTCACGCCGGGCGCATACTGCTGCGACAGCGATTCGCGGGGCAGAACCAGCCCTTTGCCGCCCACCATATCCAGCAGAATGCCGAAGTCGGGCCGTCCGAAATCGGGCGTGTCGCGAAAATGCCGGGCAAAATAGCGCGCGCCGAGAAAGACCCCGTCGCCTTCGCCGTCTCTGGCGCGGAAATCGCCGTAGTCCTCGCCGTCGTTCAGCAGGATCAGCACGCCGACGGGAGGCCGCTTCGCCTTGAAGAGCCGCGCCAACTCCAGCAGCACCGCCGCGCCGGAAGCCCCGTCGTTCGCGCCCGGTATCGGCGCGGTCGGATGCCAGCCGTTCGCGCCATAGCGGAACGCCACCCCGCGCCGCGTCTCTTCCGAGAACGGCCCATCGGCTATCGGGCGCGTATCCCAGTGCGCGGTCAGCAGCACGGGCTGCGCGGCGGGCTTCTCCGATCCCTCCGGGTAGAACACGCCGATGATATTCGTCACCGGCATGTTGCGATAGGAGAACGCCTGCGTGATCGTCCTGTCGGCGTACTTGCGCATCTCCGCGAGGAGAAAGTCGCGGCACTTTTCATGCGCCGCCGAGCCGAGCGTTCGCGGCCCGAAATCGCACTGCTTTTGCAGATGCGCGAACGCCTTCTCTCCATCGAAGGCCGGACGCTGCGCCTTTATAGAAAGAGACGCGGGAGTTGCCGCCGGAGTTCCCTTTGTCGCGGGACTTGCCGGGCTGGCAGGGGCCGCTGCCAGAGGCGGCGCGGCGGGCGCAGGGTTGGGCTGCGAACAGCCGAATCCCCCGGCAAGCATCCAGGCGATAACAGACAGCGTTGCGCTGCGGAGGGTCAGCCTTGCGCCATCGCTCCCCCTCCTCTGTGAGGAAGGGGACGGAGGATGGGTCACGGCCCGCTTATTTGCCCTTGAAGACAAGCCGCTCGTCGCCTTTCGTGATGGTCTTGTGCTCGTTCAGGTACGCAGTGATAGCGGCCTCCAGGGTCTGCTCGGTATCCTTCTCGATGTCGCTCTTTTTCCAGACCTTGTAGTAGCCGAGCGATCCGCTGGCAAGCGGCGCGGGCATCGCGACCCGGTAGGTCTTGCCCGCCTCGAGCGCCTCGCCCTTGACCTTCACGGAGACGACGCGCCGCTCCTTCTCGGCCTCCGGGTTGATGGTCACAGTAAGGCCGGAGACCTGGAGGAAGCCGCTGTTGAAGGTCGGGTAGTTGTACAGCCCGGTTTCAAGCGCGCGCCGCAACTGATCGCCGGTCAGCTTCACCAGGACGATGGTATCGTCCTTGCCCAGCACGGCCTGCAGCACGTCCGCCACCTTGAAACTGCCTTTGGGAATGGTCATCTCCTCGAAGGAGGTGGCCGCGACGAAGGCAGCATCGCTTTTGGCGGCGGCGCGCAGGGCGTCCGCAACCAGATCGCCCAGGCTCACCTCTTTGGAGCCGACGCCTTTGCTCGTCAGGTCTACCTCGGTTTTTAAGGTCTGAGCAGATCCGGCGGAGGCCAGACACAGCAGCGCCATCACGCCGAACATACCGACCAGGGCGACACGCCGCCGCCCACTGGGTCTCATGATGCTATCCTCTTACTTTCTCGTCTGCTGCCACTGAAGATAGGCTTGCAGGAAAGGCCCGATATTTCCGTTCATCACGCCGATCACGTCGCCGGTCTCATAGCCGGTGCGGTGATCCTTGACCATCGTGTACGGCTGGAAAACGTAGGAGCGATCCTGGCTGCCCCACTCGTTGGCTTTCGATTCCCCGCGCAGGGCCGCCACCTTCTCCTCGTTCTCGCGCCGCTCCTTCTCCAGCAGGCGGGCTTGAAGCACCTGCATCGCCATCGCCTTGTTTTTATGCTGTGACCGCTCGTTCTGGCAGGTCACGACGATGCCGGTCGGCAGATGCGTGATGCGTACCGCCGAGTCCGTCTTGTTGACATGCTGCCCGCCTGCGCCGCTCGAACGGTAGTAGTCTATGCGCAGATCGTCCGGGGCGATGTCCACCACGATCTCTTCGCCAATATCGGGCAGCACATCCACCGAAGCGAACGAGGTCTGCCGTCTCTTATTGGCATCGAACGGCGAGATACGCACCAGACGATGCACGCCGCGCTCGGCCTTTAGGTAGCCGTAAGCGTTTTTGCCGCGCACGAGCAGCGTCGTGCTGTTCAGCCCGGCGACCTCTCCCTCGCTCTCTTCGAGTATCTCGGCGCGGTAGCCGTTGATCTCCGCCCAGCGCAGATACATGCGCTGGAGCATCGTCACCCAGTCGCGGGCGTCCGTGCCGCCCGCGCCCGCCTTGATCTCCACGATGGCATCGGCGGAA
This sequence comes from Chthonomonadaceae bacterium, assembly GCA_035651115.1. Taxonomy (GTDB): domain Bacteria; phylum Armatimonadota; class Chthonomonadetes; order Chthonomonadales; family Chthonomonadaceae; genus DASRGL01. The sequence goes on along the minus strand of DASRGL010000263.1, from coordinate 1,920 downwards.
TCGTGTTCGCCGGAGAGCAGCGTCTCCAGTTCCAACTGATCGAGCGCGGCGGCAAGCTGGCGCGTCTCCGTTTCGAGTGCCTTGATCTCCCCGGCGGCTTCCTCTTCAGACACTCCCTCTTCCGCCAGCAGTTCCGCCATCACATCCAGGTCGTTCAGCCGCGCCTCCAGCGCCTTGTAGGGCGCGATAGCCTCTCTTTCCTGGCTGAGGCGCTGCAACAGCGCCTGCGCCGCCGCCGCATCGTCCCATAAATCCGGTTTCGCGGCGCGGCTCTCTAAATCGGCGATCTCCCGTTCACGGCTGGCGAGGTCAAAGATGGCCTCCCAGCTCGACCAGCCGGGCGCGCAGATCGCGCGCTTCGCGGCGGACATCTTCGAGCAACGTAGATTCTCCTTCTAACCGGCAGCGCGTCTCCTGGGATTCCTCTTCCGAAGCGCGCGAAAACCGGGCGTTCCTTCTCATTTTCTACAGACAGTATACTGTCCCGCCGGGGGGTTGTCAAGGCAATCTCCCGCCCGGCAGCCCCGATGGGAGACACGCCGTGAGACCGGCCGCGGCCCCACTCTGTTAGACCATCCTGCACGCGCAAGGTTTCGCCTTCGTACCTGCTGCCGCCCTCCTGCCCCACCCGACAGAAGCATTAAGGGACTGCATCGTGGAACCGGTGTCCGCCAGATACGTAACAGCCATCCTTCGCAGCGATTTTGCTGCCAAAATTGCGGGAACCTTTGCTCCGACTCGCCCGTCCAACGAGCAATCTCGCGAACAGCCCCACATCTTGCTCTCAGGCTGCACCTCGTTGGCCTTACTGTATACGCCTCCTCAGGCGTTCCACGTCGTTCGCATGACCGCTCACGGCTCTGTCCTGTGATTGTCTGCCGAAAAGGAGTTACATAATGGAGAATTTCGACCTGATCGTTGCCTCGCATCTGCGCTGGAGTTTTGTCTGGCAGCGCCCCCAGCAGTTGCTCTCGCGATTGGCCCGCCACCATCGCATCCTGTTCATCGAAGAGCCAGTCCACGCCTCCGAGAACGATCCTGCGCCCCGGCCCATTCTTCAAGAGACGCTTCCGAACCTGGTCACGCTGACGCCGCAGGTTCCGCAGGCGCAGTGTGACGACGTGCCGCTCTGGCTGTGGCCGTGTCCGGAGTTGATCACCCGGCAGGTGCGCGAGACGCTGAAGGCGCTCGACATGCGCCGCCGCGTCCTCTGGTTCTACACGCCGACGCCGGAGTTCATGGTCGAGGCCGTGCAGCCGCAGATGCTCGTCTACGACGTGATGGACGAGTTGGCGAATTTCAAGTTCGCACCGCCGCAGTTGCGGGAGCGCGAGCGGCGTCTGCTCGGCCAGTCCGCCGTCGTCTTCACCGGTGGGGCCAGCCTCTACGACGCCAAGAAGCATTTCAATCCGAACACGCACCTGTTCGCCAGCGGCGTGGACAGCGCCCACTATGCGCAGGCGTGCCATCCCGATACGACCGTGCCGGACTGGATGGAGGCGATCCCGACGCCGCGCGCCACCTACATCGGCGTCATTGACGAGCGGATGGACTACGACATCATCGGCCAGATGGCGCACGCGCGCCCGGACGTGCAGTTCGTGATGTGCGGCCCTATCGTCAAAGTAGACCCGGCCCAACTGCCGCAGGCTCCGAACCTGCACTATCCCGGCCAGCAGCCGTATGCCGACCTGCCGCGCATCCTCAAAGGCACGGACATCTGCCTGATGCCGTTCGCGCAGAATGAGGCGACGAAGTTTATCAGCCCGACCAAGACGCTGGAGTACATGGCGGCGCACCGGCCCATCGTCTCCACGCCGATCAAGGACGTGGAGCGGTTCTACAGCGACATCGTCTTCCTGGCCGACACGCCGGAGACGTTCGTCGCGCAGATAGAGGCCGCCCTGAACGAACCGGCGG
>DASRGL010000262.1:0-8974 GCA_035651115.1 Chthonomonadaceae bacterium | reverse complement strand
TGGCGCGGGAGCCGAGAGCGGCGCACTGTGCCTCGATGACATAGCGTTTCTTCGCCTCCGCATGAAACTTGTAGAAGTCCGTGACGCTGCCCGGTTTGCCATCGGCCCGGTAGAACCGCCCGTTTACGCTGCCGGGGACGGGAACCGGCGTGGCGTGCAGGCGGTCATGGCCCGGTTCGTTCGGCGTAAGGGTGGGCAGGTCGGAGAGCAGAAGCGGTTTCGGATTGCTCGGCCCCATCGGTGTCGGCAGGCAGAAAGGCTGGCTGCTGACAGCCGCATCTGCCTTTGGCTGCCATTCCAGAGATTTGCCTTCGGGCAGATTGATGCCGACAGGCTGAAGCGCGGTCGGCTTGCTGCGCTCCACGCTGGCCGGATAGACCGCCGTAAGGATGGGCAGATAGCCGAGGGAGAGATGGTAGACCTGGTTCGGGTCGCCGGAGCCGACGGAACTGGAGAGGGTCAGCACGTAGTGCCCGGACTTCGGCACCGGGAAGACCAGCAGTGCGTCCGGCCCGCCGAAGTTGTCGTTGCTGGCGATCTCGCGCCCGTTCGCGTCCCGCAGGACGAGCCGCGAGTCGAGCGGGGAATCGGCGGCGGCAGCGGTCACCTCGGCGACGAAGGTTTTGCCCGCTTCCAGCGTGACGGCGAAGTTGTCCTGATCGCCGATCTCATGCAGGCGGCCATCTATGGCGATGGGCAGAGGCACGGTCTGCGCCTGCTCCGGCCGGTCGTTCGGCTCCTTCGCTTCCAGGGGCGGCAGTTCGCGCCCGACGACGAACTTGCCCAGATTGCTCAACCCGGTCGGAGAGACGAGGCGGAAGGTATAGACGCCCGGCATCGCCTCCTTCGTGACGGTGAACTCAGCGACGACATCGGGGTTGCCGTCGCTGTCGAGGGCGGGCGCGGGCAGCTTGCTCGCGTCGCTCGGGAGGATTTTGATGCTCAGGCCGGGCCGGTCTACCAGAACCTGCCGGACATCCCGCAGGCTCATGCCGCTGATAGTGACGCGCGTGGTTGTTCCCGGCGCGGCGCAGAGCGGATAGAGGGTACGAATCTCCGCTGGATGCAACTGCGCCCCGGCTTTTGGGGCGGCGCACAGCCAGGCGGTCAGGCAAAGCAACAGCACGGCGCTATGGGCAGTGTGAAATCTGGAGTTCATCAGGTGGTCGGCTCCGATGGAGTGGCGGTCAACGCGCCAAACGTTCGGCGCAGGCCGGAGGCTTTCCTGCTTCAGGCCCTCCTCCCTGGCCCTCCCCCTGTTCTTGGGGGTCGCAAGAGCCGTCCCAACTCGTGTTGGAACAGACGGCTTTTGCAGTGGGCCAGGGAGGGGGGCCGACATTTTGCGTAAACGGGGATGCAGCGCGGCCTATAGGTGTAGCGAAGAGACACCTATCAGGAGGAAAGACAATGTCCATTCAGAGCCGCGTGGCCGAACCTCATGCGCCGGAAAACGAACTCTCTTCCGACCTGGGAGTGCGCGCCGTGCTGTTGGCGGCGCAATCGGTCGGAGTGCGCGAGGAGCCGCCCGGTTCCAACTGGGGCCGGGCCGTGAAGGTCTATCTGGCCTCCGTCGGCATCGCCACGCCCGCGCCCTGGTGCGCCGCATTCGTGAACTACAAGATACATCAGGCCGCACAGCAGCTTGGGGTGACGACGGACTGGCCGCGCACCGGCTACTGCCCGACCATCGCGGCCTGGGCGAAGCGCAACCGGCGATTTCTGGCGCTGCCTCAGCCGGGATGCGTGTTCCTCGTCCGGGATAGCGCGGGCCGTTACCGGCACACGGGCTTTGTCTCGGAAGTCCATGCGGATGGCACGGTATCCACCGTCGAGGGCAACAGCAACGACACTGGCTCGGCGGAGGGCATCGGCGTGTTCTCCCTCCGCCGCTCGACCGCGCGCCTGCGGTTCGTGAGGATCGCCTAACCCCCTTCCCTAGCGAGGAACGAGCGGCCAGGGAAGGGGGTTAGGTCAAAATGCTCTGCACGACGTTGCCGTGAACGTCGGTCAGGCGGAAGTCGCGGCCCTGATAGCGATAGGTCAGCTTCTCGTGGTCAATGCCCAGGCAGCGCAGGATCGTCGCGTTCAGGTCGTGAATGTGGACAGGGTCTTTGACGATGTTGTAGCCGAAATCGTCCGTCTCGCCGACCGTGATGCCGCCCTTGATGCCGCCTCCCGCCAGCCAGACGGAGAAGCAGCGGCCATGATGGTCGCGCCCGTAGTTGTCCTGCGTCAGCGTTCCCTGCGAGTAGACCGTGCGCCCGAACTCTCCCCCCCAGATGACCAGCGTCTCGTCCAGCAGGCCGCGCTCCTTCAAGTCCTGGATCAGCGCCGCGGAGGGCTGATCCGTGTCTTTGCACTGGTTGCGTATCTGCATCGGCAGGTTGCCGTGCTGATCCCAGCCCCGGTGGAACAACTGCACGAAGCGCACGCCGCGCTCGATGAGCCGCCGCGCCAGCAGACAGTTGGCCGCATACGTGCCGGGCTTTCTGGAATCCGGCCCATACCGCTCGAACGTCTCCGGCTTCTCTTTCGAGAGGTCCATCAGGTCGGGAACGGAGGTCTGCATCCGGTAGGCCATCTCGTACTGCGCGATGCGCGCATTGATCTCCGGGTCGCCGAAGGACTGCTCCGCCATGCGGTTCAGCTTCTCCACGCCGTCGAGCAGCGTGCGGCGGTCGGCGGCGTCTATGCCGGGTGGATTGTCCAGATAGAGGATCGGGGAGCCGGTCGAGCGCAGTTTCACGCCCTGATGCACGGACGGCAGGAAGCCGCTGCCCCAGAGCCGCCCGAAAAGCGGCTGGTCGTTCGTGTTGCCGGTTCCCTGCGAGATCAGCACGATATAGGCGGGCAGGTCTTGATTTTCGCTGCCCAGGCCGTAGGAGAGCCACGCGCCGATGCTCGGGCGGCCCGGCTGCTGCGCGCCGGTCTGAATATAGGTGATGGCCGGATCGTGGTTGATGGCCTCCGTGTTCATCGTTTTGATGAGGCAGATGTCGTCCACGATGGAGCCGGTATGCGGCAGCAGTTCGCTGAGCCAGGTGCCGTTTTTGCCGTGCTGCGCGAACTTGAAGATGGTCGGCGCGACCGGCAGCGTCTTCTGGCCAGAGGTCATGCCGGTGATGCGCTGGCCCATCCGCACGGAACTCGGCAGGTCAATGCCGTAGTGTTCCTTGAGCTTCGGCTTCCAGTCGAACAGGTCGAGATGGGAAGGCGCGCCGGACTGGAACAGGTAGATGACGCGCTTGGCCTTCGGCGGATAGTGCGGGCCTTGCAGGACGCCGTTGAAGCCCTTCAGACGGCCCGTCGCCGCCGCGAACGTCTCCGGCGACAGCAGCGAGGCCAGCGCCGCCACGCCGATGCCCGTCGCCATCTTGCCGAACAACTGCCGCCGCGTCAATAGCAGTTCATATTCTCGTCGTGGATCCATCCTGTGCCTCTTTTGCTCTCTGATTCTCAGCTATCTGTTTCGCCGGGCATTGAAATACCCGTCTGGGAGGCGCTGCGCGCCAAGCGTTCTAGCGGACGCCCCTGTTTGGAAAGCCTATCCCTTTGTATGCGGGCCAGTGCGATACAAAGGAAGCAGCCTGCAAGACGCACCCCGTCCGCAGGACGGTTAGCCGCAGGCTTCCCAGGCGGGTATTTCAATGCCCGGCATTATGGGGATATATCGCCTACCCCTTCGTGATTGTCTCGTCCAGATTGAATAGGACGTTGGCAAGCGCAGTCCAGGCCGCCAACTCCGTCGCGTCCAGCTTCTCATTCCGGGGCGACTCGCCGACGCCGAGCAGCTTTGTCGCGGCGTCTTTGGTCGTGCGGAAGCGGGTCAACTGCTTGAAATAGATGCCGAGCAGCACCTCCTGTTCGGCCTGCGTCGGCGGGCGCCCGACGACCGTGCGGAAAGCGAAGCGAATGCGCTGCCCCGGCCAGGTTCCGCCCTCCGTCATGATGCGCTCGGCGAACTTGCGCGACGCCTCGATATAGGTCGGATCGTTCATCAGCACGAGCGCCTGCAAGGGCGTGTTCGTCACCGAGCGGCGCACGATGCAGAATTCGCGTTCCGGCGCGTCGAAGGTCTGCAGGGCGGGCGGCGGGCAGGTGCGCTTCCAGAAGGTGTAGAGGCTGCGGCGATAGAGCGCCTCGCCATGATCCTGCTCGTAGTACTGCTCGCTGAAGCCGCCCTTGAACGAGATCTCCTCCCACAGTCCCGGCGGCTGGTACGGCTTGACGGACGGCCCGCCGAGCTTGTCCACCAGCAGCCCGCTCACCGCCAATGCCTGATCGCGCACCATCTCGGCGGGCAGCCGGTAGCGCGGCGCGCGGGCCAGCAGACGATCCTCCGGGTCTTTCGCCAGCAGTTCCGGCGTGACTTTCGAGGACTGCCGGTAGGTCGCCGACGTGACGATCAGCCGCAGCATCCCCTTGACGTTCCAGCCCGTGCGGATGAACTCGGTCGCCAGCCAGTCCAGCAGTTCGGGATGGCTGGGCCGCTCGCCCTGCGTGCCGAAGTTCTCCGAAGTCTTGACTAACCCTGTGCCGAACACCATCTGCCAGTAGCGATTGACCGCGACGCGCGCCGTCAGCGGATGCGTCGGGCTGACCAGCCACCGGGCCAGCGCCAGGCGGTTGGCAGGCATCCCCTGCGGCAGCGGCGGCAGCATGGCGGGTACGCCCGCCGTCACCTTCTCGCCGTGCTTGTCGTACTCGCCGCGCACCAGGATAAACGTATCGCGCGGCTTCTCGTTCTCCTGCATCACCATCGTCGTCGGGATGGCGTTGTCCAGGTCGCTATACTTCTTCTTCCAGTCGGCCAGTTCCGCCATGCGCTTGCGGTAGGTCTCGTCGTTGCGCTCCAGATAGAACCGGGCCAGCGCCTCCTTCTGCTCGTCCGTGCGCTTGTCCGCCGCCGTGAGGAGAATCTGCCGCACCGCCTCCGTATCGGCGATCTGCGCGACCTCCGCATCGGATAGCTGCCGATTGTAGGCGCGCACCTCGTCAATCATGCCTCGGAAGGGAGAGCCGCCGTTGCGCTTGCCGATGAGGAACGGCTTCGGCGTCCGAATGGTGTCCGTCAGCGTGTCGTGCGTGATCTCCGTCTCGACGGGCTTCCCGTTGACATAGATCCTGATGCCCTTCGCCTTGCTGGAGCCGTCGTAGGTGACGAACAGATGCGTCCACTTGTTCGTCTCTATCGCCTCTTTGGTGGCGACGCGGGCCACGTTCTTGTCCCACTCATGGATGAGATGGACGAACACCTTGCCGCCGGACAGGAAGAGGTCCCAGCCGCGCAGCCCCTCCCCGTCGTCCATGCGGGAGAGAACGGTCATGCCGTCGCCCGTCGTCGGATAGACCCAGGCTCCATAGGAGAACTTCTCCGTGCGCTCGAAACCGAGAACCGCGCCGCCGTCGCAGTACGCCTCGCCCTCGAACTTCAGCGCGCCGCCGAGTTTGCCGGTGTCCCAGGCGGCCTTGTTCTTCAGCGCTACAGGCTGCGTCCCGACCGCATCGCGCGCCTGTTCGCCCTTGCCCTCGTCCAGACTGTAGTGCGCGACCAGGCCCGCAGGCACGATCTCCGCTTTGCCGAGCGTAGGCTGGACTTCCTTTTCCCACGCCGCCAGCGCGGGGGCCGTCTCCGCGATGCGCGCCTTCACCGCCTGTTCCGCCTGCTTGACATTCGCGCCGTAGGCGTCCAACTGCTCCTGCTGGCCCGGCAGCGGCGCTTTGATGAACGGCGCGGCGTTGCCCTTGTAGCCGTCGAGTCCCTGCTCTGCTATGTTGTCGAAGAAGGCGTAGAAGCGGTAGTAGTCTTTCTGCGTGATGGGGTCGTATTTGTGGTCGTGGCACTGAGCGCAGCGCAGCGTCAGGCCCATGAAGGCCGTCGCGGTCGTGTCAATGCGGTCGAAGACATAGTTCGCCAGGTACTCTTCCGGGATGGCCCCGCCTTCCAGGGTGATGGGATGGTTGCGGTTGAAGCCGGTGGCGATCTTCTGATCCAGCGTGGCGTTCGGCAGCAGGTCGCCCGCGATCTGCTCGATGGTGAACTGATCGTAGGGCATGTTTTTGTTGTAGGCGGCGAGGACCCAGTCGCGCCAGCGCCACATCGTGCGCCCGCTGTCAATATGATAGCCGTGCGTGTCGGCGTAGCGGGCCAGATCGAGCCACTGCTGCGCCATTCGCTCGCCGTAGTGCGGGGAGGCCAACAGCCGATCTACCTGCTTTTCGTAGGCGTTCGGACTCTTATCGGCCAGGAACGCCTCCACTTCGGCGGGCGTGGGCGGCAGGCCGGTCAGGTCGAAGCTGAGGCGGCGCAGGAGCGTGCGGCGGTCGGCCTCCGGCGACGGATGCAGCCCTTCCTGTTCCAGCCGCGCCAGAATGAAGCGGTCAATCGGGTTACGTACCCAGGCCGCATCTTTGACCGGCGGCAGCGGCGGGCGCTTGGGCGGCACGAACGACCAGTGCGGCGCATAGCGTGCGCCCTGTGCGATCCACCGTTTCAGCGTCTCGATCTCGGCAGGCTTCAGCTTCTTGCCGGAGTAGGCAGGCGGCATCTGCATCGGCCCGGTCGCCGTGATGCGCTGCGCCAGTTCGCTGGCCGCCAGGTTGCCCGGCACGAGCGCCGTCTTGCCGGACGCCAGCTTCTTAGTCGCCTCCTCCGGCACGTCGAGCCGCAGCCCCGCCTGCCGCTGGCCTGCATCGAATCCGTGACACTTGAAGCAGTTCTCAGCGAGGATGGGGCGCACATCGCGGTCGAAATCCACCGCGCGCTTCGGCCCTTCCGCCGAGCGCGCCGGAAGCGCCAGCCCGCACACCAGCGCGAAGCCGCCCAGTCCCAATGCCGCCATCACTGCCGTCTTTACGTTGCCCATCGTTTGCACCCTGGTTCGCTCTGCATGGAGTTTCGGCATTCTGTCGGAAAACCGACTTAGTCTTATAGTATAGCCCGAATCGCGCGTAGAGGGAATAGTTCTTCTTTGCCCAGACCTGCCTGAAATTGATGCTCCTGGCAAGGCCGGGTACAGAACGTACCCGTCTCGGGGGCGGCTGCGCCGCCAAGCGTCCTCGCGGACGCACTCGTATAGAAAGGCCGCCTCTTCGTGTGCAGCCGAGTGCGATACGAAGGAGTAAGCCTGCAATCAGTACTCCGTCCGGCAGGACGGTTGGCCGCAGGCCCTCCAGACGGGTACTTTCAGTACCCGGCTTAAGCAAGATCAACGCCATATGTCCACCTTCGCCGTACCCTCCAGTTGCAGCAGCAGCCAGCCCTTCTCCGCCAGATACTCGTGCGGGGAGGAGAGCGGCGTCTCCCTGCCATTGATATGGACGCGCGGGGCCGCTTGCAGGCCCGCGATAAAGAGCGTATAGGGAGAGGCAGGCCAGCCGCGCACGGTAAAGGCAACGCCGTCTGGCCGCTCCTGCGCGTCTGTGAGCGCGCCCGGCGCGCGAATCAGCAGGCCGCTCGTGGGGAAGGCCCGGAAATCGTAGAGGGCGGGCAGGCGGTAGAGCCGGAGCGCGTTGACGAAGAGCGTGCCGGGATTGATGGCGGCATCGTTGCGCGACTGGGAAAGCAGGCTGAACGAGTCCGGCAGCAAGCCCTGCCGCTCCGGGTCGCTGCCGCGCGGCCAGGTCTGCTGCACGCCGGAGGCTGCTATTCCGTCGGCGAGGCGCTGCCAGGGGCCGGACGGATCGTAGCGCGCGAGGCGATAGAGCGCGTCGGCGTAGACCAGGCCACACCACTGCACGGGCAGGCCCATCCAGTTCGGAGCCTCCCAGTTGCTTGCGCCCAGCACGGCGATGGTGGCGTAGGGGCCGATGGGCTGACCGGTTGGATTGCGCAGATAGACGAACGGCACGCCTGTCCAGGCCCAGTAGCGCGCCTGCTCCAGAAAATGGGCGTCTCCGCTCAACTCATAGCCGAGGGTGTAGGCCCGGATGAGGTGCGCGGAGGCGAGAATGTCCGGCGTGTGGAGCGGCACTTCCCAGGTCTGCGCGCCGCGCGGCACGGTGTCGGCGAACTTATCCAGGGCGCGCAGCACGCGCAATCCCTCGCGTTTCAGGTCGGCGTCGCCGCTGACCGCCGCCTTCTCCAGCAGGCTGGCGACGACCTGCGCCGTCAGGCCGTTGGCGTCCGGCGCGAAGTGAGTCTTGCCGAAATCCAGGCCGTTCGGGGACTTGCGGTAGAGAACGGAGCCGTCCGGCTCGAAGCGAGAAAGCAGACCGCGCCCATCCGCCCGCGCCCGCTCGGCGTTCTCCGCCGCATGGCCGTAGACCAGCGACGCCACCGGGTAGCGGATATGCCCGACGCCGGAGAGGTCGAGGTCTTGCGGGCGAACGACGGCAACGGTTTCGCGCGCCGCGTCGGTCAGGCGGCGGGCCAGCGCGGGATCGGTCGTCTGCCGTGCCATCCAGTCCATAGACAGCGCGGCGTCTGCTGCCGCCTGCGTGCCGAATCCGCCCGGATAGGCGTGCCGAAACATACTGCCGACATGCGCCGCCGAATCCAGCCAGCCAGCCGCCGCCAGCGCGAGATAGCCCTGCGCATCCAGGCCCGTTTTCGGAACCGGCGGCAGGCCGCGCAGGGCGATGTACTGCTGCACGGCAGGCACGACGCTATGGCCCTTGCCGCCAATGAGGGTGGCGCGCAGGGTCAGCGAGCGATGGGCCGCCAGTCTCTCTCCGCCATAGGGCAGCAGATGCCCCGGCTCGCGCTTGTACTCATCGCCGCCGGGAAACACCACGCCCATCAGGTGTCCGCCCGCCTTGAACAGGCGGTCGGGCGAGTCGAAGACCGCGCTGAACTGCGGCAAGCCGTCCCAGATCAGGCCGATGTAGCGGTCGTCGGCCTGGATCGTCATGAGCGGAATCGTGATGCGGAGCGTATCGGGAACCAGCCGTTTCGCTCCCGGCCCGCGAATATCGGCCTCGCTGCTGCTCGGCTCATCGGTGTCCAGATACTCCAGCCCTGCGAAAATCGCCT
>DASRGL010000261.1:0-9390 GCA_035651115.1 Chthonomonadaceae bacterium | reverse complement strand
ATGGTTCTCTACCGCCAGGCAGACGCCCAGGTCTTCGGCGGCGGGCAGGACTTCCCGCAGGCGCGCGGCAAGCGCCTCCATTCGCGCCTCCCAGCCTCCTTCCAGCTTGCGCCGGTCGCCGCAGAGCAGATGGCTCAGGGTAGCCCGCACGACCTTTGCCCCGGTCTGCGCCGCCAGCTTGAGATAGTCCTTGAGATGCTGCGCGTCCTGATCCAGGATGTTGCCGTAGTCCGCGACGAGTTTCAGGCCGCGCTCGGCCAGCGCCGCGCGAATGTCTGTGTCCGCGCTCCCAACCTCAACCAACTTCCCATCGAAGGACGGCACGCGCCGCGTCAGCGGAATCTCCACGCCTGCCAGCCCGAGTTCCCGCGCCGTGTCCATCAGCCCGATAGTACTGAGCGGCGACGGGTGCGCCTCGCCCGCCTTTGTCGGCAGATAGCCCATGACATGCGGCAGGCTATAAGCGGTCAGTACGAAGGGAATCGTCTTTTGCTGGTTCATATAGGTTCCTTTTGACCTAACCCCCCGTCCCCCTTCCCTACTGCGTTCGCTGCGCTCACAGGGAAGGGGGTGACGAGAACGTGTACGTTTCCTCGTGGGCTTGCCTTCCCGTCAGTTTCCCATCTGTCATGCTGAGCGGAGCGAAGCATCTCAGCACTAGGGGAAAGAGATTCTTCGCTGCGCTCAGAATGACAGAGGAAGGGCCAGAAGGACAGGAAGAGAGACTGGTACAACGGTAGAGGCTGCCGTCACCCCCTTCCCTAGCGGCCATAGGCTTTATCATGGGCGCGGGCAGGGAAGGGGGATGGGGGGTTAGGTTATCTCGCTATAGTACCGCTCCACCGCCTCATAATCCACCGTCGCGTCGAACGGCCTGCCGAGGCGCTCATAGAGCTTGCGCCGCGCCCGCATATCGGCCAGCAGCACGGCGCGGGCGTGCATAGCGACCTCCTGCGCGACTTCCAGCGGCACGACGACCAGGCCATCGTCGTCACAGCCCACGATGTCGCCGGGCCGCACCTGCACGCTGCCGCAGCCGATCCTGGTCTGCACCTCCGCAACCTCGATGCGCCCCGGAATGATCGTCCGGCCTCGCGCGCGGCAGCAGATGGGCGTCTGTTGCAGGGTGAGTTCCGCCGTATCCCGGCAGCAGCCGTTCGTGACGATGCCGACCCCGCCTGCCTCAACCACGTTCAGGCTGTTCGCCGAACCCCAGAAGCCGACCTCCCGCGCGCCGCCCGTGTCGCAGACGACGACATGGCCCGGCTGGATCAGGTCGTTGAAACCGATGTTTCCGACCTCCTTGAACCAGCTGCCGTGCGCGTCCACGATCTCCTCGGTCGTGTCCAGCTTCCACATGGGCCGGTTCGCGGGAACGCAGCGCACCGTCAGCGCCGGCCCCCAGAACTTCATCCCCGGCCAGAGCGGGCGTATCTCCGGCGACATCTGGCACAGGTCGAAATAGCCGATGCCGTCCAGTGCGTCGCAGACATCCGCGACCCGCAGATAGCGATACAGTTTGCGCAGATCGAAAGGACTGTTTTCCGCCGAGGTGGATTCGGAACTCATCTCTTCCCTCCGGGTGTGGCGTTCGTGCCTTTGGTTTTGACTCGCGTGCAAGCTTCTCCTGCGCTGTTTGGCTCCCCTCCCCCTGTTCTTGGGGGGAGGGCCAGGGAGGGGGGCAAAATCCTGGGAACCTTTTTCCAGAGTTGCGCATTGAAAGAGGCAAACACGGCCTGCGCGGCAGGCGGCAAGGAAAGCGAGGCAAGAGGCAGGGCATGAAATTCGCGGCGTTCGGCGGGTTACTCTCCGTTTTGGGGCTTTCGGCGCTCCTCGTGATGCGCGGCACGCCCGCGCCCGGACAGGAAGGCTCAGGATTGGGGGGGCCTGTGGCCTTCGATCTTCCAGCCCCGAAACTCGTCGGGGAGGCGCAGGACTGGCTGAACACCGGCGGCAAGAAGCTGGAGTTGCGCAAAGGGCGCGTCTACATCCTCCACTTCTGGACGTTCGGCTGAATCAACTGCAAACGGAACCTGCCGAGTTACGGCAGATGGCAGAAGCGATTTGCGAAGAAAGACCTGACCATCATCGGCGTGCATACCCCGGAGACGGAGGCGGAGAAGGTCGCGGCCAACGTCGTCCGCGAGGCGAAGCGGCTGGGCATCACCTATCCCATACTGCTGGATCAGAAGGGCGTGAACTGGAACCGCTGGGAGCAGCAGTGGTGGCCTACCGTCTATCTCATAGACAAACAGGGCCATGCGCGCTATCGCTGGTCAGGCGAGTTGGAGTACGAACATGCGGGCGGCGAGGAGACGATGGCCCGGCTCGCCGAGGAGCTGCTGAAGGAGAAATATTGAGATGGCTGTGGGGACGATAGTGCGCAAACGACTGGAGAAGAAGCACCCGCTCGCGATCCGCTGGTTCCACTGGATCAATTTTCCCGTGCTGATGGTCATGATCTGGAGCGGGCTGCTCATCTACTGGGCCAACGATGTCTACCGCGTCGGGTTCGGGAACACGACCCTGTTCAGGTTCTTTCCGCCCACGTTCTACGACAGATTCCATATCGGCAGCCGCCTGGCGGAGGGGATGGCCTGGCACTTCCTGTTCATGTGGTTCTTCGCCCTCAACGGCCTCGCCTACGTCCTCTATACGGCGCTCTCCGGCGAGTGGCGGCATCTGCTGCCCAACCGCCACTCCTTCCGCGAGGCGATTCAGGTCACGCTCTACGATCTGCATCTGAGCCGCGTCCACCCGCCGCGCCGCAAGTTCAACGGCGCGCAGCAGATCGCCTACACTTCCATCATTCTGATGGGCCTCGGCTCCCTGCTGACCGGCTTGGCTATCTACAAGCCGACGCAGTTCGCCTGGCTGACCGCCCTGCTCGGCGGCTACCCGATGGCCCGCTTCTTTCATTTCTGGCTGACCCTCGGCTACTGCGGCTTCTTCGTCGTCCACGTCGGGCAGGTCATCAGGACGGGCTGGAACAACTTCCGCGCGATGGTCACGGGCTACGAGGTCGTCCCGGTCGAGGAGGCAAAGGCATAACGATGCGCCGCCTGTCGTCCCCGGAATCTGCGAACGGCGTGCGCAGCGCCCCGGTCACGCCGTCCGGCAGCGCGCCGACGCCCGCTCCCATCTTCTGCCCGGCGTGCGGCGGCGAGAACGCGCCCAACGCCGTGTTCTGCGCCAACGCCGTCTGCCACAAGGCGCTCGGCGAGTTTCGCTATGTCATGGATCGGCGGGAACAGGCCGTCCATGCGCAGAAGCAGGAGAGACGGAACGAGGAGTAGCGCCATGAGCGATACGATACAGACCCCATCAGAGCCACAGCCGGAGGAGGGCGCGCTGCCGCCAGCAGACGCGATCCCAGGCGGAGAGGCCGCGCGCGAGATGATCGCCGCGCCGCCTGCGGAACCGAGAGAGGCAGACGCTCCTCTCCCGCCAGGCCCGGAGCCGCCCTCCTTCATCACGCGGGAACACAGGGCTGCCGCCGACCTCTCCGTATCGGAGCATAACGCGGTTGTCGAGATGCAGATACACCGGATGTCGCGGCGCAGTTTCCTGTGGGGCGCAGCGGCGGTGGCGGCGAGTTTCGCGGGCTGGAAATGGCTCGCCACGCGCCCGGAGGAGGACGGCCTTCCCTGGCCGTTCCGCCGCGCTTTAGAGACCAATGAGCATCTGGCCCGCGACTATTTCAGCGCCGCGCGCCTGGCTCCGACCTTCCCGCGCGCGATGGCGAAGGAGCCGCGTCCGAACGGCGACCTCGGCCTGTCGGAAGATTTCGACCCGGCGGAGTGGAGGCTGCGCGTGGAAGGTCTGGCGGAGATACCGGAGGGCATGGAGACGGACGAAGAGTCCAGCGATCCCGCTCTCCTATTGGCGCTGGACGACATCAAGCGGCTGCCTCGCGTCGAGATGGTGATGGAACTCAAGTGCGTGGAAGGCTGGAGTCAGGTGGTGCAGTGGGCCGGGGCGCGCCTCGCCGATTTCATTCGCAAATATCCGCCCGCGACCCGCAGCGGCGATCCGCTCGACCTGGATCGAAGGCCGGACGACCTGCCCGGCTACGTCAGCCTGGAGACGCCCGATCAGGGCTACTATGTGGGCCTGGAGAGGGAGAGCGCGCTGCATCCGCAGACCCTGCTCTGCTATGAGATGAACGGCGCGCCGCTCACGCTGGAGCATGGCGCGCCGCTGCGCCTGGTCATCCCGGTCAAGTACGGCATCAAGAACCTCAAGCGCATCGGAACCATCCGGTTTACCGACCGCCGCCCGGCAGACTACTGGGCCGAGCAGGGCTACGACTGGTACGCAGGCCATTGACCACGATCCGAGGAGGTTCGCACTGCTTCAAACAGATTACCGTCATACTGCTTGTGAAGCTGACCCCAACGCCGGTATAATCTCTATGGACAGCGCACGGGAATATCGCGTGCGCTCAAAGGAGGTTTCTCATGACGGCACCTTCACAGGCCGACAAAGCGGAACAGTTCCGCGCCCTGCATACCGGCCCGCGCATCCTGGCGCTGCCGAACGCCTGGGATGCCATTAGCGCGCGTATCTTCGAGGCAGCCGGGTTTCCTGCCGTCGGCACGACCAGCGCGGGGCTTGCCAATGTGCTGGGCTATCCCGATGGGCAGTACGTGCCGCGCGAGGAGATGCTCTTTATGGTGCGGCGCATCGCCCAGACGGTGCAGGTTCCCGTGACGGCCGACATCGAGGCCGGTTACGGAATCAACTCGGTCGCGGAGGTGGTCGAGACGGTCAAGGGCGTGCTGGCGGCGGGCGCGGTCGGAATCAATCTGGAGGATTCCGACGGCGACGTGAACGGGACGCTGGCGGAGGCGGGCTTGCAGGTCGAAAAGATCGCTGCCCTTCGCGCGCTGGCGCAGTCGGAAGGCGTGCCGCTGGTCATCAATGCGCGCACGGACGCCTTTCACCTGGCGAGCCTGGACACGCAGGCGAAGCTGGCGCTGGCCGTCGAGCGCGCCAACCTCTATCGCGAGGCGGGCGCGGACTGCCTGTTCGTGCCGTTCGTCAACGAGGCGTCGGTCATCGCGCAGTTGGCGCAGGCGATCAACGGCCCGCTCAATATCCTGGTGGCGCCGGGCGTTCCCGATACGGCCACCCTGGAAAAGATGGGCGTGGCGCGCCTCAGCGTGGGATCGGGGCCGAAGCGGGCGACGCTGGGACTGGTGCGCCGTATCGCCGAGGAACTGCGCGATCAGGGAACCTACACGAGCCTCACAGAGGGGACGATCCCCTACCCGGAGATCAATCGCCTGCTGGCTCCCAGGGAGTGAATGCTGCGCCCCCGGCGGGGCTGACCCCAGCTCTATGCTCGCCTGTTTCCTCTTCTCCCTCCGTTCCCGGAGTCTGTTATAAAAGCCGCCTGCATCGTGCAGGCGGCGGCCCGAACAGGCGCGCGGCTGGATACGGAAACCTCTCTCCCACGTATGAGGAAGAGAGGACGGCGCAGCCTGTCATGGAGGAGAAAAACGATGTGCGGCAGATTTACCCTGCATCACGATACCTCTCAGATCGCGCTGCGCTTCGACGTGCAGCGGACTTCCGTAGACGTCCCCGAACGCTACAATATCGCGCCGACCCAGCCTGTGGCCGTCGTCACGGTCAACAGCTCGCGCACGCTGCAGATGATGCGCTGGGGACTGATACCCTCCTGGGCCAAAGACCCGGCCATCGGCAACAAACTCATCAACGCGCGCGCCGAGACCCTCCCCGAAAGGCCCGCTTACAAGTCCGCCCTGATGCGGCGGCGCTGCCTGATACCGAGCGATGGGTTCTACGAATGGCAGGCGGTCGGCAAAGGCAAGCAGCCGATGTACATTCATCGCAAAGATGACGGGCTTTTCGCCTTCGCCGGGCTGTGGGAGGAGTGGCATTCGCCGGAAGGAGAGA
This sequence comes from Chthonomonadaceae bacterium, assembly GCA_035651115.1. Taxonomy (GTDB): domain Bacteria; phylum Armatimonadota; class Chthonomonadetes; order Chthonomonadales; family Chthonomonadaceae; genus DASRGL01. The sequence goes on along the minus strand of DASRGL010000261.1, from coordinate 3,465 downwards.
CCGTGCGCTCCTGCACGATCATTACGACGGCCCCGAACGACCTGATGGCTCCGATCCACGACCGGATGCCCGCTATCCTGCGCCCGGAAGACGAGGCCGCCTGGCTGGACATGTCCCTCAAAGAGGCAGACATGGCGCTGCAACTGCTGCGGCCTTATCCCGCCGCGGAACTGGAAGCCTACCCCGTCTCACGGCTGGTGAATGCGCCGACAAACGATGTGTCGGACTGCATTGCGCCTGCCTCCTGGTAGCCGGAGGCGAACGGGGCAGTCCCTCTTGCTTCTCAGGCGCTATTCTGCGGCCTCCATGATCACCCGGCCCAATGCCATCGCCTGCACGACGGCGGCCCCGGCCTCGTGCAGCAGTTCGCGGCACGCCATCAGCGACGCGCCGCTCTTGGCGATGTCGTCCAATAGCAGCACGCGCCTGCCCTGGATCAGATGCGGATTTTCCACCCGGATCGTCTGCCGATGCAGAGTTTTGGTGCTGGGGCCGCCGAAGGTGATACGGCGGATGGTCGTATGGCGCACCAGGCAGGAGGTCGCATCCACGCGCCCCTGCTCGCTCAACTGTCTGGCGAGGGCGCGCATCGGCCAGAAGGCTTGATAGGCCAGATGCGTCGGCACGACCGCGATCGCGATGTCCGGCTCCAGCATGGGGTCGAGCAGCGCAAAGAGGCGTTTGAGCGGCCACTGGCGTTCCTCGTTAAGGGCGTTGATGAGCTTTGTCCAGCCGAGGTTTTGACGAACGGCCCGATGCTCGGCGCGGGCGTTGAGATGGTAACTGGCTCTGGGTTCGCGGACGAGGTTCTGCGCCTCGCCGACCTGATCTCTGGGATAGTAGTGGCCCAGCGTGACGATACGGGCCGGGCGGTTATACTGAGGCCAGGCCGGCAGGAAAAGCGTATCACGGTGCGTCTCCTGCGGCCTGGCCCTGTCTTCTGGTCGTTCCATGTACTTCGTGTGTCTATCCGTATGCGAGAACGGCAGTCCATCTGGCTGACTGGATAGCGCCGGGCGGGATTACTGCGAGAGCGCAGACCAGACGGCGCGCAGCGGATTGTCGCGCGAGAACGGAACCGGCTGGAAACCCTGCGCTGGCAGCCAGGAGACGTAGCGGTTTCCTGCTGCGCCCGCGCTGGCGAAATCACACAGGGTGATGCCCTGCCCGTCCTCCGTAGCGAACCGGAGCAGCAGGAGCGGCTTCGGCGCGCGAGTCCAGGGCGCGGGCGTGGTCGGCGGCGCAGTCAGCTTCAGCACCGGCAGGCGGGTCGGGTCGTAGTGGTCGAAGCGCGGATCGTAGGCCAGCAGAAGCGGCCCATGATAGACGGAGACCTTGCCTGCCGCCTCGCGTTCGCCCACCCATAGCCTCGGCGACATATCCAGCGAAATCTCAATGGCGTCTCCCGGCTGCCATTCTTGCTCTACAGTCCGATACGTTCCGGATCGCACGTTCTCCTGCGGCTGCCCGTTCACCGTCACGCGCGTCTGCCGTGACCAGCCGGGGATGCGCAGGCGCAGTGCGAAGCGTTCCGCCGCTTCCGGCTCGACCGTGAGATGAATCTGTCCCTCGATAGGGTAGCGCGTGCGCTGTGCCAGACGCACCGTGCGGCCCGATGGCAGAGGAACCATGAAGGTGGAAGGGCCGTAGTAGTTGAGCGCGAGGCCGTCCTGCGCCTGCATGACCACCCATTCGGAGAGGATGCCGAGGCCGCGCGGCCCGTTCACCGAGCAGCAGTTGAGTTCCGAGCTTCCGGCCCGCGCCTGGAATACGATGTCGTGTGCGGAGGCTTTGCGTTCCCCGTCCATCGGCGTGTTATAGGTCCACCAGCGCCCGCTGGCGCTCTGCGCACCCAGTACCCCGTTCCAGGTCGAGAGTTCCAGTTCGTCCGCCGCGCGGCTGTCCCCGGTCAGGCGCAGGTAGTCCTGCGTGATAGCAGTCCAGGCGATGGTGCAGCAGGTCTCGATGGCGTTGGGGTCGTAGGGATTGCCGGTGGCCTGCTCCCCCGATGAGAAGCCGCCGGTATTGTGCCGGTCGCCCGCCTGAATGCTCTCCCATATCTGCGCGAACGCCCGCTTGTACTTCTCCTCGCCCGTGATGAGATAGAGTTCCGCGATGGCCTGCACCGCGTGCAGGCTCTCCCAGCGCGGCTTGGGCGTCTGATAGAAGGGCTTGCCTGCCAGCGCGGTACGCACGTAGTCGCCGGAGGGCGGCGTCTCCCAGTCCTTCTCGATCTCCCGCGCCATCTGAAGGTAGCGCGCCTCGCCGGTCTCCTCGTAGAGCAGGGTGAAGACGTGGGCCGAGGACTCGTTCATCTCCTCGGAACCGGCCTGCGCGACCCGCTTGCCTCCGTCCAGAAACGTGCGGCAGAACAGATCGGCGCAGCGGCGGCAGGCGGCGAGCGCGGCCTGATCCCCCGTCTCCTTGTTCCAGAGGAGCAGGCCGAGCATGACATGGTACTGCCCCCATAAATCCCATCGTCCCGGTCCCATCATGCCCTCGGATCGCGGGAACGGGCCGAGATAGCCGTCTTCGCGCTGCGCGGCGATCAGGTCGGCGACGAAGGTCTGCAGGGCCGCTTTCAGTGCGCGGTCGTGGGTAAGGCGAAGCGCCTGGACTGCCGAGATGAGATATTTGCCTGCGAACTCACCGGCCCAGGGAACCAGGTCACGATAAGGCGTGCGGTCCCGGTCGCGGAGGATTTGCAGCATGGCGGGATTAGAGGCGGGCGCGGTCAGCAGCCAGTGGCGCAGGTTGGCCGCGATACGCGCGCCCATGACACCCTCAAAGGCGAACTCGGCGCGGTGCGGGCGTTCCAGCACTGGTTGAACTTGCATCCTCTGTTCCAATCTAAGCATCGAGCGGCAGGGAGATGGCGCGGCCCTCGGCATGGGAGCGATAGACCGCTTCGGTGAACTCCATGTAGAGGACGCCGTCGCGGAAGGAAGGCTCGACCGGCGTTCCCTCGCGGAGGGCGCGGACAAAATCGGCCTCGACCGTCCACTCGCGGACGAGTTCGGGCGGAATGGGTATCGGGCGCGCTTCGCGGTCGTTCGCCGTGCCGCCGGTGATCTCCTCCGTATCCATGTCGTAGCGCAGCGTTCCCTCGGTTCCGTACAACTGGATCGAATTGTGGGGCGCATGGCGGGCGACGCCGCTGAAGCGGTAGCTGCCGATGGCTCCGTTCGCCAGTTCCGCCGCGATGGAGACCGATTCGGCGATACGCACCTCTTTCATCGCTCCGGTCTGCGGGTCGCGGCGCGCGGGTGTGAAGGTCTTGAGGGTGGCGGCGACTTTCGTATGCGGCCCCATCCAGCGATGCACGACCTCCATCCACATGCCGAGCGTGAGGGTGTTATAGCCCTGCAAGTCGAAGTCCTGCCGCCAGTGGAGCGGGGCGTTCGGGTCGAGATTGGCGGCGGAGAGTCCGGCGGCGTGGACTTCGCGCGGCTCGCCAAGATAGCC
>DASRGL010000260.1:0-11359 GCA_035651115.1 Chthonomonadaceae bacterium | reverse complement strand
TTCGCACGCGCGCCCCTATGTCACCGAGGAAGCGGCGGAATGGCTCGTCTATGATCGCAAGATCAAGCTGCTCGGCACGGACTCGTCCGGCTTCGAGGTGCGCGGCGAACGGGCGAAGGAGCATCCCAATCATGTCCTATTCTTCAAGGCGGGGAACGATGTGCCGGTCATCGAGTGCCTCTGCAATCTGGACAAGATTCCGTCGCCGCGCTTCTTCTTTGTCGGGATGCCGATCCCGGTGAAGGGCCTGGATGCCTCGCCGATTCGCGCCATCGCCATAGACGGCCTGCTGTAAGGAGGGGAACGGTATGGTTCGCATCGGCTCCGCGCTGTTCAACGCGGATCACACGAAGTTGGGAGAGGAGATGCGGCGCGTCGAGGCGGCGGGCATAGATTTCTTCCACTTCGACGTATTCGACGGCTATTTCGTGCCGGATCAGGCATTCCCGGCGCGCACGATCCGGTGGCTGCGCCCGCTCTCGCATCGGCCTTTCGAAGTGCATCTGGCCGTCCGTGAGCCGTCTCGATTTTTGCCCGCGCTGGCCGAGGCAGGCGTGGACCTCGTCTTTCTGCCCGCCGAAAGCACGCCGCTTCTTTATGAAACCATCTACGCCGTGCGCGAACTGGGCATGAAGGCCGGACTCTGCCTGGCGCTCGGCACGCCGTTGGCTCTGCTCGACTCGACGCTGCCGATGCTGGACGCCGTACTGCTGCTGGGCCGGGTGACCGGAGAAGGCCAGCGCGGGCGCGATTTCAACCGCCTGGTCGTGGAGCGAGTACGCGCCGTCCGTGAGAAGATCGAGGCTAGTAATTCCGCGATTGACCTTCAGGCCGCAGGCGGACTGGAGACAGCCAACTGTGTGGAGGTCTGTCAGGCGGGCGCGACTTCTCTCCCTCTCGGCGCGGCGCTGCACCGCGAGCCGGATATGGCCGCTTTCATCGCCCACCTGCGGGAGGAGATTGCGAGGCCCCCCTCCCCGGCCCTCCCCCCAAGAACAGGGGGAGGGAGCAAAACAGACGCTTTCACCCTCATCCCCGACCCTTCTCTCTCTGAGGGAGAAGGGAGCGAGACATCCACGAATGCGTCTTTATTCCCTCCCCCTGTTCTTGGGGGGAGGGCCGGGGAGGGGGGCCACAACGCCACTTTCAACATCCTCGTCGCGTCGCGCTCGTTCGGGAAGAACTGCCCGGAGGTTCTGGAAGCGATGCAGGCGACGGGGTGCGTGTTCCTGCCCAACGACCTGGATCGCGCGCCGACCGAGGAGGAACTGATCGCGCGCATCGGCGCGGCGGACGCGCTGATTTCGGGAACAGAGCCGGTGACGGCGCGCGTGCTGGATGCCGCGCCGAAGTTGAAGGTCATCTCCAAACACGGCGTCGGCTACGAGAACATTGACCTGAACGCGGCGAAGGCGCGCGGCATCCCGGTCGCGATTGCAGGCGGGGCGATCGCGGATTCGGTGGCCGATCTGGCGATGGGCCTGTTGCTGGCGCTGGCGCGGCAGATACCGCAGGGCAGCGCCTCTGTGAAAGCGGGGGCGTGGCAACGGTTCGTCGGGCCGGAACTGCGGGACAAGACGCTCGGAATCGTGGGGTTGGGGCAGATCGGCAAGGGGCTGTGCCGCCGCGCGAAAGGGTTTGGAATGCGCATCGTGGCGCATGACGCCTACCCGGACACTGCCTTTGCCGCCTCCTGGGGCGTGACCTATCTCACGCTGGACGCACTGCTTGCGCAGGCCGATTTCGTCTCGCTGCACGCGCCCGTGACGCCGGAGACGCGCCAGCTTATCGGCGCGGCGCAACTGGCCCGCATGAAGCCGACCGCCTATCTTATCAATACGGCGCGCGGCGAACTGGTGGACGAGGCGGCGCTGTATGCGGCGTTGAAAGAGGGCGGTATCGCAGGCGCGGCCGCCGATGTCTTCGCCACCGAGCCGCCCGGCGACAGCCCTCTGCTCACGCTGGAGAATTTTCTCGCCATGCCCCACTGCGGCGGCCAGACGCCGGAAGGTCTGCGGCGCATGGGCGAGATCACCGCCGAGAACGCCCTGCGTGTCCTGCGCGGCGAAGAGCCTCTGTATCGGGTAGCCTGAACCAGAGTTCCCCCTCTCTCACAGCGTGGGAGAGGAGGGCAGGGGGTGAGGGCTGGCTAACGCGGTTCCCGCAGTTCCATGACGATCCAGAACTCGATGTCCGCCGCCTGGCCCGCTGTCTTCGCGTACACGGGATTCAGCAGAGTCAGGCGATAGCCCTCCTGCGCCTTCTCGTTCAGATAGTCCTGCACCGCCTGCGCGTTGCCTTTGCGCGCCATCAGATAGAACGGCTTTCCGCCGCTTGCCTCGGCCATGCGCTTTCTCTCCTTCTCTGGACGGTTCCCAATGCCTTTCGTTGCCGTCATTATAAGCGGTTGCCCGGCATTCGTCAATCCCCTTGCGCGCCGGTCTAGTGGACTTCCACAACGCATATCTGGCTGACGCCCTCGATCTTGCGGTTATAGGCGATGAGATGCGAGTCCGGGGAAATGACGATGTTGCCCGGCGCGTTGGCGTTGGCGGGCGTGAGCCGGATCGCCTTGCCCCAGTCGCGCTCCGTCGTCATCCAGGCATAGAGGCCGCCATCCTTCGCCGCACCCGCCACATAGCGCGAGTTCGGCGCGAAGCGCAGCCCCGCGTCGGCGGCCACGCCCCCCGGCAGATGGGACAATGGACGTATCTCACCGGTGGTCGGCGAGACGGCGAATATCTGATCCTCGGCCTGCCCTGCATGGTCTGCCTTGCCGAAGTAGGCGATCCAGCGTCCGTCGCCGCTGGCGCGCAGGTGGCCGGAGACGCCGCGCAGCGCCTGGTTTTTCGCCTCGGCGGTGCGCGTCAGGCGGCGCACGACAGCCCCTTTGGGCGGCTTCGGATAGTCGCTCAGCGTGCCTTGCAGCGGGCCGAGCGGCCCCGGAACGGTGATGTCGTCCGGCACATCCACGACGAAGACCTCGCCGTACAGCGCCGTCTTGCCCTCTTCGTCTACAGCGACCAGGCCGCGAAAGGCGCGGGCGCGGCGATTGCCGAACCCCGGCACGGGATAGCCTTCCTTCCCTACCCAGCAGTCCCCCTCCGCCCGCTGATACTCGTCCGATCCCGGCTTCGGATGCTCCACGCAGGCCGTCAGCAGCACGCTGAAACTCTCGCCCGTGAAGTTCTGCCCGGCAGCGTCGGCGTCCACCGGCACAACAATTCCCCGTTTGCTCACGCCCACGTTGCGCAGATCGGAGCCGCGCTGCGTCTTCATGATATAGTCGTTGTAGGTGAAACCCACCCACTCGCCCGAAGCGTCCGGCTCATGCTTGTGCGTGCCGCCGCGCAGCGCGCCCGGCGTGAAGGGCGGCGTCACGTCCCGGCTATCGAGCCAGCGCGCTTTGCCGCTGCCGTCGGCGGCAATGATCCTGCCGCCGCGCACCGCCTGATCGTACTTCAGGCCGGACGTGAGCGCGTGGATGGCGACGACTTCGGTATCGTTCAGGAAGCTGGGCGCTCCCAACCCCTGCGCGGGCGGCGTCTGCGTGTAGAAGACGGTCACTTCCCCGGTTGCCACGTTCACCTTGCCGAGCCGGGTGTTCTGCTCGATGCCGTGCGGATCGTCGCGGCAGTCGAAGACGAGGAACTTGCCGTCCGGCGAGAAGTTGATATTGTTGTCCAGGTCCTTTTGCAGCGGGCCTGTCGTCAGTTGTCTTTCCGGGGCCATTTTCGGTTCTCCGCCGCCCACCAGGAGCGCCGTCAGGAGCGCGCCGCAGAGCAGTCCCATCATACCTGCCCTCTCCTTTCTGCATCTGTCGGGCCGTCTGTTCGTGAGATCGTCGTCAGGACACTGCTTCGTGAGACGGAGCGCGAAATCCTCTCTTGTCTGAACTATGATTTATGGGATTGCAGGATGGGCTATGATTGAGTTTGGTCTAATCACAGTCCATCCTATAATCCGATGAATCACAGTTCAGACAGGAGGCCATGCAACTTTCCGGGCATCCGTGCGTACCAGAGAAAGCTGCGACCTACTTTTGAGAGAGAAACCGCCCTCCGGTGGAACCGGGCGCGCGATTCCGGCGACTCTGGCAGCTTGACAGGACAGACGAATTTCGCTATAATAGAGCGTTATCTGGCAAGGCGTTGCCAATACGACAAATCGAATTCACCCCTCGTGATTTTGCGAGGATCTGCCGAGTATTGCTAGAACCAGAGCGGTTCTTCCTACTTTCGCTCAAAAAGTTGCGCCCGGCCCAAAGTCCGGGCGAGGATTGAAACCCAGGATGAGACGGGCAGGGCCGCACGCACATCCTGCCCCTGGTGACCACCCGGCTTTCTGCGCTGGCAGAAAGCGACGGGCCTTGACAGGTTGTTTCCAGGTCGGCCACGTGGCGCGACAACGATGATAAAAGTCCTCAAAAAGCTGTGGAGGCGCAGTTCCAGGCGGAACCAGGGCGGAACCCATCGCCCCGGCGCGACAAATAGGCACGAGCCGGCGCGTTCTCTGCGCATAGACTGGCATAAGGTCGGAGCGGTCGTCATTACCATCGCGACGCTCTCCGTCCTGATGTCCGTGCATCTGCTGCCCGATAAGATTTCGCTCAAGCCGGGCGATGTCAGCCCGCGCGAGATACGCGCCGCCCGCAGCGTCGTCTACCTCAACAGCGTCGAGACGGCCCGGCAGCAAGAGGCCGCACGCCAGAAATCCCGCCCGGTCTACGATATCAGCGAGACCGCCGCTCCCAGCGCCAACCGCACCGTCCGCGAGATTTTCGACCGCCTCGCCCGCGCCCGCGCCGACTACCAGGCCCGCCGCAGTCATGCCCATCCCGAATCGCCGCAGCAGATCCTCGCGACGCTCCAGCCCCAGATCGGAGCCGAGTTCACCGAGGCGCAACTGCGCTACCTGCTCACGGCCCCCACTCCGATCTTCCAGCGCCTGAGCGATACGACCGCGCGCCTGGTGGACGATGCGATGGATCGCGAAATCCGTGACCTGCCGCTGCCGGGCGATCTGCCGCACGCCCGCCGCGAGGTCGAAGCGAGCGCCCGCGAACTGCTCTCTTCCAGCCGGGACGCCGCCATCGTGCGCGTCGTCGCCACGCAAGCCCTGCGCCCCAATCGCCTCCTGAACCGACGCAAGACCCAGGAGGCGCGGGAAGCCGCCGCCAACAGCGTCAAGCCCGTCTACGATCCCATCGCGCGCGATGAGAAGATCATCGGACAGGGCGAAGTCGTCACGCCGGAACACATGGACAAGTTCCTGGCGCTCGGCCTGCTGAACCCGCGCCTGCAGCCCACGACCGGCGCGGCGATCTGCCTGCTGGCGGCGCTGATGGTCTTCCTGGTCGCCTTCTATATCGCGCGCACGCTCCCGAACCTCTACGCCAACGCCAAGCGCCTGACGATGCTGGCCGTCATCATTCTGCTGGGCGTGTTCGGCCTGAAGGTCGGCGCGACTCTGCTCGGCTTGCAGTTCTCCGGCGGGCAGTTGGGCTATCTCGGCATGATGAGCGTGGCGGCGGCAGGGATGCTGGTCAGCGTGCTGCTGGATATGCACCTGGCCGTCCTGATCGTCGCGCTGCTGGCGGTGCAGTCCGGCCTGATTATGAACCACGAGATCCGCTTCACGGTCATGACCCTGATGAGCAGCCTGGTCGGGATATTGAGCGTCGGCAGCGTGCGCCACAAGATCAACCTGTTGCACGCCACGGCCGCGCTCGCCATCACGAACCTGGCGCTGGTCTGGCTGCTCGGCCTGCTCCTGAACGAGTCGCTGGCGGAGATGCTGAGCGGTTCGGCCTGGGCGGTGGCGGCGGCGGCGTTCGCGACCTTCCTGTTCTGGTTCGGCGTGCTGGCGCTGGAGAAGCCGTTCGGCATCCTGACGCACACGACGCTGCTGGAGATGTCGGCCTCGGATCGGCCCCTGCTCAAACAGTTGTGCGCCGTCGCGCCGGGAACCTACGCCCACAGCATGATGGTCGGCACGCTGGCCGAAGCGGGCGCGCAGGCCATCGGCGCGGACGCGCTGCTCTGCCGGGTCGGCGGCTACTACCACGACATCGGCAAGATGAAGCGGCCCGAATTCTTCGTGGAGAACCAGCGGCGCGAGAATGTGCATGGCCGCCTCAGCCCGTCGCTCTCCGCCCTCATCATCATCGCGCACGTCCGCGACGGCGTGGAGATGGCGAAGGAGCATAAGCTGCCGCCGGAGGTCGTGGACTTCATCGCGCAGCATCACGGCACGACGCTGATTCGCTACTTCTATAACCAGGCGCTCATGGACAACGGCGGCAGCGACCTGGCTCCGCCCGGCCTGGAAGAGCGATACCGCTATCCCGGCCCGAAGCCGCAGACCCGCGAGACCGCCATTGTGATGATGGCCGATACGGTGGAGGCGGCGACGCGCTGCCTGAACCGGCCCACGCCGGAGACCCTTCAGGCGGAGATCGAACGGCTGGTGCGCGAGAAGATGGAGGACGGCCAGTTCGACGAATGCCCCCTGACCTTCCAGGATGTGACGGCGGTCTCGCAAGCCTTTCTGCGTGTGCTGACGGCAATGATGCATGGGCGGATTGACTACCCGCCCGTGCCGCCGCGCACCGCTTCGGGAATGCCGATGGAGGTCGTCCGGCCCGATCTGCGCCCCGAACCGGCCTCGCGCTCGTTCACGCCGTCCGGGACGGAGGGTCTGGCGGCCAATGAAGCGGGAATTCCCTCCTATCTGCCGATGGACGCGCGGAGGGATGAGGCCGTCCATGAGATCGCCGCGCCTGCGGACACCAACGCCCCACCGGATTACGTAGAGTCAGAGGAGCGCGGCATCGAGGCGGTCGCCCGGCCTGTCTTGCAATCCCGCGCGATACCGATCGTGGAACCCGAGGTTTTGTATGGCCGTCTCTCTGTTGAATCGCCAGAGCCTTCCCGTGCGGACGACTTTGCTGCGCCGGGCAGCCCGCCGCCTGCTTCTGGCGGAAGGAATGAAGGACGCGGAGGTTAGCGTTCTGCTCAGCGATGACGCCACCGTACACGACCTCAATCGCCGCTACCGGGGCTACGATAAGCCGACCGACGTCCTCTCCTTCTCTCTGCGCGAGAACCGTGACGATGCGCCGCCTCCGCCCACGTTGCCCGACCTGCCGGTCGCGCTGGGCGATGTGATTCTCTCAGTGGATACGGCGGCGCGGCAGGCGGAGGCGCATGGCGTGACGCTGGAACAGGAGTTGGCCCTGCTGACCGTGCATGGCATCCTGCACCTGCTGGGCTATGAGGACGAGACCGAGGAGGGCGCGGAGCGGATGCGGCAACGGGAACAAGAGATTCTGACCGGTCTATAGGAGATCACGTGCCACCGCGCCGCAAAAATGCGTTATCCGGCTTCCGCCATGCGCAGGAGGGTATCCTGCACTGCTTCCGCACGCAGCCGCACATGCGCTATCACTTCCTGACGCTGGTGGCAGTGCTGCTGTCGGGCCTGCTGCTGAACCTGGGTAACCGCGATATGCTGGCGCTGGTCTTCGCGATCACGCTGGTCATCGTGGCGGAGATGTTCAATACGGCGATAGAGGCCATTGTGGACATGGTGACGGAGAACTACCATCCGGTCGCAAAAATTGCTAAGGATGTGGCGGCGGGGGCGGTGCTGCTGGCGGGGATGAACGCAGTCATCGCGGGCGTCCTGATCTTTTTCGGCCAGAATAAGCTGCATGAAATTCAAGGCCGGATGGAGACGAACCTTCCGCCGGACGTGACGCGCATCGTCGTCGTCGGAATCGTGCTGCTGACGCTGGTGGTCATCATCTCCAAGCTGCTCAGCGATACCGGAACGCCCTGGCACGGGGGCATCATCAGCGGTCATAGCGCCATCGGGTTTTTCCTGGCAATGACCATTTTCTTTACAGCGCGTAACACCGTAATCGCCTTCCTGGCGATTCTCTTGGCGGTTCTCGTTGCGCAGAGCCGGGTCGAGGCGGGCGTCCACACCCTGCGCGAAGTCGTGCTAGGGGCGGTGCTTGCCATTCTCTTGACCTCGCTGGTCTACTGGGTCGTCCCCTATGTTCGCCACATCTGGGGGCCAGAGGGCCGGGCGAAGGTCCCGTCCACCACGGAAAGCGGTCCGAGGGGACAGCAGAGCGATTCGCGGCGCATCGAGGGAGTAACCTATTTTGCCTACACACAAACGGAATCGGACTTTCCGCACGGCGTCTCAACACGCCGTTTCCGAGCGTTCTGACCGCGAGGCGGTTCCTGAACGTCAGCGCCGCGCTCAGAGCGGCCAGGGGCTGCGACGGCCTTCCCTCTCTCCGGCAGCGCTGCCGGGGACGGGCGGTCAGGCTTCCTCTGCCTCTGCGGTCGTGATGGGCGGGCGCGCTCTGGAACCCCCTGCTTCTCCGGCCTTACGGCGGCCCCGGCTGCTGATCGCGGTTCTGGCCGTCGCGCTGCTGGCCGTCGCGGGCGGGCTGCTGTTCGCTCAGACCGGCGGCGCGGGCGCGGCGGCTCCCGGTCGCGCGGCCCTGCCGCCCTCCCTCTCCGCTCCTGCCGGAGATCCCGCAGCCTCGTTCCATCCCGAACGTTTCGCCCTGGAGATGGCGCTGGTCGCCGTCCTGATCGGCGTGAACGCCTTCTTCGCGATGGCTGAAATCGCGCTCATCACCGTGCGTAAAACACGCATCCACCAGTTGGTCGAGGAGGCCAACCGCAGCGCGATCCTGGTCGAGCGGCTGCTTGCGCAGCCGACCCGCCTGATGGCGACCATTCAGACCGGCGTGACGCTGATCGCGATGTTCTCGTCGGCCATCGCCGCGACGAGCGCGGTGGAGCCGCTGGCGTCCTGGCTGGCCGCGCACAGCGGCGGCTATCTCCAGCACTCGGCCCATGCCCTGGCGCTGATCGTCGTCACGGTGCCGGTCGCCGTCCTCTCGCTCATCATCGGGGAGATCGCCCCGAAAAGCCTGGCTGTGCATCACCCGGAACGGCTGGCGCTGCTCTCCGCCCGCCCCATCTATGCGCTGCAACTCCTGCTCACGCCCATCGTCACCATCCTGACCCGGCTCTCCCATCTGATCGTGCGTCCCTTCGGCGGCACGGCCAGCTTCCTGTCGCCCGCCGTCAATGAGGAAGAGCTGAAGATGATGGTGGAGGCCAGCGAGGAGCAGGGCGTCCTCGAAGCCGAAGAGACGGAGATGATTCACTCCATCCTGGACTTCGGCGATACGGTGGTGCGCAAAGTCATGACGCCGCGCATAGATATTACCGCGCTGGATGTGAACGCGCCTCTGCAGGAACTGATCAAGAAGGTGCGCGAGTCGGGCCATTCGCGTATCCCCGTCTACGAAGATGACCTGGACAACATTCTGGGCATCGTCCATGCCAAAGACCTGCTGAGCCTGCCTGCCGAAGCCAACCGGGACAACGTGTCGCTTCGCGAGGTGATGCGTCCTCCCTACTTCATCCCGGAGACCAAAAAGATCGGCGAACTATTGAGGGAGTTTCGGCGTAGCAAGATACAGATGGCGATCGTGCGGGACGAGTACGGCACGGTGACTGGCGTGGTGACGATCGAAGACCTGGTGGAGGAGATCGTCGGCGACATTCAGGACGAGTACGATGTCGAGGAGCCGATGGTACAGGTCATAGACAGCAGCACCAGCATCCTCAACGGCAAGATGAGCCTGAGCAGCGTCAACGACCGGATGGGCCTGGAACTGCCGGAAGACGAGGCGGACACCATCGGCGGCTTTGTCTTCGGCCTGCTGGGGCATCAGGCCGAACAGGGTGAAACCGTCACCTGGGACGGCCTCGAATTTCAGGTCACGGCGACAGACGGCCGCCGCATCCAGAAGGTGCGTCTGACGCGCCTGCCTGCCCCCGAATCGGCGCTGGCCTCAGCGAGCGGCAACACCAGCCCCACTAACGGCATCGCCTCCTCTGCAGCGCCGACCGGCGACCTGACCCATCATCATGGCTAATCTCTGGAGTTCCAGTCTCGGGCTGCTTTCTGTCTTCGCGCTGGTGCTGCTCAACGGCTTTTTTGTCGCCGCCGAGTTCGCGCTGGTCAGCGTCCGCAAATCGCGCATCGAGCAGTTGGCAAACGAGGGCAACCGCCAGGCGCGCAGCGTGCAGAAGGCGCTCGGCCACCTGGACACCTATATCGCCGCGACCCAGCTTGGCATCACAATGGCGTCGCTGGCGCTCGGCTTCATCGGCGAACCTGCCATCGCGCATCTGCTGGAACCCCTGTTCGACCGCTTTCTGCCCGCCCGAGGCGCGGCCCTGACTTCGCACGGCATCGCTATCGTGATCGCCTTTGCCATCGCGACGGCCCTGCATATCGTCCTCGGCGAACTGGCCCCGAAAAGCATCGCCTTACAGCGCCCGGACATAACGGCGCTCTGGGTCACGGCCCCGCTCGACCTTTTTCTGAGGATATTTCGCCCCTTCATCCTGGCCCTGAACGCCACCGGCAACTTCGTCGTGCGGATGCTCGGATTGCAGCCGGTGACAGAGCATAGCGGCGTGCATTCGGTCGAAGAACTGGAACTGATTGTTCACTCGACAACGGAGGCCGGGCTTCTGGAGGAGCAGCAGGAGCGGATGGTCGCCGGCGTCTTCGACTTCGAGGAGACCATCGTGCGCCGCCTGATGACGCCGCGCGTGGACATCACGGCGGTCGAGGCCGATGTCAGCACGGAGGAACTGATCCGCACCATCAACGAGTCGGGGCATTCGCGCCTGCCGGTCTATGATGACAACATAGACAATATCATCGGCATCCTCCATGCGAAGGACATTCTCAAGAACATCACCGATGGGAGGCTGCACGCCAGCGTGCGCGAGATGATGCGCCCGGCCTACTTCATCCCGGAGAACAAACGCGCGGGCTATCTGCTCTCCGAATTCCGTCGGAACAAGATACAGATGGCGATCGTGCGGGACGAGTACGGCACGGTCGCGGGCGTGGTGACGATCGAGGACTTGCTGGAGGAGATCGTCGGGGAGATTCAGGACGAGTACGATGTCGAGGAGCCGATGGTGCAGGTCCTTGACGACGGCACGGCCATTCTCGACGGCAAAATGCCACTCAGCGACGTGAATGAGCGGCTGAATCTCGATCTGCCGGAGGACGAGGCGGACACCATCGGCGGCTTTGTCTTCAGCCTGCTGGGGCATCAGGCGGCGCATGGGGAGCGGACGACCTGGGACAATCTGGAATGCGTAGTGGAGGCGACGGACGGCAGGCGCATCACCAAAGTCCGCCTGATCCAGCATCCCGAACCGTCGGATGGAGAGACCCCTACCGAAGAGTCTCCGCCTGAAGAAGCCGCCCCTCGTGGCGTTGTGGAACCACCTGC
>DASRGL010000259.1:0-8961 GCA_035651115.1 Chthonomonadaceae bacterium | reverse complement strand
CGCACGCCCGCGATCTCGCTGACCTCTGCGGCGGTCTCTATGGCGTCTTCCGGGGCGAGGCCGAACTTGGTGTCCGCGCCGGTATCCAGCTTGATCTCCAGCAGGATCGCGGCTTCCTGTCCGGCCCTCTGCGCGCGTTTGCCGATCTCTTTCGCCAGAGAGAGCGAGTCCACGCTCTGAATGAGCGCGAACCTGCCGACGGCGTCTCTGGCCTTGTTGCTTTGCAGATGCCCGATGAAGTGCCAGCGCATGTCCAATCTATCGAGCAGAGGCTGCCCGATTTTGGTGAGCGCCTCCTGCATATAGTTTTCGCCGAAGTCCCGCAGTCCCGCCGCATAGGCTTGCGCGATGCGCGCCGGTTCGACGGTCTTCGTGACGGCGACCAGGGCAATGGCTTCGGCGGGTCGCCCGGAGCGCGCCGCCGCCTGCGCGATGCGCTCCCGAATGCGCGCGATATTGCCAGCGATGTCTGCCTCTGCCATTTGCATCTATCTTGACTTGCTTGCACGCTCTCACCGCTTTGCGGGCCGTTGGCCGACTCTAGGCGTAGCTGAGAGTCGCCTTCTGCACCCTATATATGCGGTTTGCTCAACAGTTTAGCAGATTTGAGTCTGCCATGCAAGAGTCTCGGCGCACATTTTTACAAATATTTCTGAATTTTTTGCGTTTGTTGGGACTTGTCGCACATTAGCAAGAGGCTTTGGGCCTGATTGAGAGTCTATAGAGAGGGAAAGAGGCGCAAAATTTGGACACGGGTGGAAACCCCGGTCTGAAGTTGCCAGGTCCCAAACTCAGGGCGCAATCCCACCAGAGGACGCAGCCTTGCCCATGCAGGGCGCTGCTTGCTGCGCCCCTACCCCACGCTGCGGGAGAGCCTGGAGCCTGCGCAGGCAGGCTTGGCAACTTCAGACCGGTCTTTTAAGGCCGCGCTTCAGCGTGGCCGCTGATCAAGCCGCTTCAAACCATATTCCGCCTGCTGACGATAGTAACCCCATAGCTTGGGGCTGCTCCTGCTGTGGGGCAAAAAATCAGCCGCAAATGCACGCAAATAAACGCGAATAGAAGACCAATGGAACCACCCGCTGCGCTAGAGGCACAGAGACACAGAGGAAAAGCACACGGAGAAAAACTGAGAAATTGAGAAGGCTGCTTCGTGTGCTTTATGGATTCTAAAGGCTTTTATTCGCGTTTATTTGCGTGCATTTGCGGCTCATGAGTCTTACTGGCGCTCGGCCAGCTTTTGCGCCGTCGCGACATCTATGTTTAACCCCGGCCCCATCGTCGAGGTGACCGTGATCTTCTTCAGGTATTTGCCCTTCGCGGCGGCGGGCTTGGCTTTGATGAGCGCGCTGAGCAGCGTCACGAAGTTAGCGTGCAGATGCTCGACCGGGTAGCTGGCCTTGCCTATCGGGGCATGAATGATGCCGTTCTTGTCCACGCGATACTCGGCGCGGGTCGCCCCTTTGATGTCGCGCACCACCTGCCCGATGTTCGGCGAGACGGTTCCCGCCTTCGGGTTCGGCATCCGCTGCTTGAGTATCTGGCCCAGGCGTCCGACCAGCGGCATCATGTCCGGCGTGGCGACCAGAATATCACAGTCCGCGCCGCCCGCTTTCTGGATGCGCTCCACCAGGTCTTCCGCGCCGACTACATCCGCCCCGGCAGCCTTCGCATCGTCCGCCTTCTCGCCGCGCGCGAAGGCCCAGACCACACGCGATTTGCCCGTACCGTGCGGCAGGTTCGTCGTGCCGCGCACCATCTGATCGCCGTGACGCGGGTCCACGCCCAGGTTGATGGCGCACTCCACCGTCTCATCGAACTTGGCCGTCGCCAGTTCCTTGACTTTCGCAAGCCCCTCTTCCAGTTCGTACTGCCGGTCGCGCGGCAGAGCCTTCGCCAGCGTCAGATACCGCTGGCTGTGCTTGCGGCGGCCCGCTTTGGCCTTGCGCCGTGCGGCGGTCGAAAGCCCGCTTTTCTCTGCGGGAGCGCCGTCTGCCTCGACTTCCGGCGCTGTCGTCGTCTCCACATCTGCCATAACTCTATCTAACCTCCTGTGGTGATGGCGGGGCGCGTGCGGCCCCTCCCACGCAATTCAGGCGACAGCAACCTCTCCCGCCCTCTCCTGCGCAAGGGAGGGCGGGAAAGAGGACCACTTTCTATCGCCCAACG
The DNA here is from genome assembly GCA_035651115.1 of Chthonomonadaceae bacterium. GTDB lineage: Bacteria > Armatimonadota > Chthonomonadetes > Chthonomonadales > Chthonomonadaceae > DASRGL01. Next base: position 6,792 of record DASRGL010000259.1, on the reverse strand, counting down.
CCCTGCTCTTTCTTTTCTTCCGGCGTGGGCAGTAAAGACTGCCCATCCGAATTCGGTTCGCTGGCGCGCTGCCCGACCTGCGACCAGACCAGTCCCGCGATGACCAGGCCGAACAGCCCGATCCCCCGCGTCACGCCCAGCGCCCAATCGCGCAGCGCGCGCGTCTCGAATGTCATACCGGCCAGCGCCTCCAGACAGAGAAAACTGACGAACGCCAGCCCCAAACCGATCCAGACCGACAGAAAATAGAAGCGCGCTTTGCGCCGATCCCGCCGATACGCCGCGACGTGGAAAGGCTGACTGCTATCCAGGCGCATCACCTGATGACAGGCCGCCAGCCAGATCAGGCCCAGCAGTCCCATCACCACGAACTTCACTGTGATTGGCGAGATAGCCATGAGAATGTTTCCTTTCGCCTGCGAGCGAAGCGCGCTAACCGGCGACCTCGATGCCCATCGAACGCGCCGTTCCCGCGATGATCCTCATCGCCGCCTCGATATCGTTGGCGTTCAGGTCCGGCATCTTGGTCTCCGCGATGGCGCGCACCTGCTCCTGCGTCAGCCGCCCGACCTTCTCCGTATGCGGACGCCCGGAACCTTTCTCCGCATTGGCCGCCTTCTTGATCAGTTCGGCGGCGGGCGGAGTCTTGGTGATGAAGGTGAACGAGCGATCCTCGAAGATCGTTATCTCGACGGGGATGATCGTGCCGATCTGAGCAGCCGTCTTCTCATTGTACCCCTTGATGAACTCCATCATGTTGATGCCGTAAGGCCCCAGCGTGGAGCCGACCGGCGGGGCGGGCGTCGCCTTGCCTGCCGGAATCTGCAATTTCACGACGGCGGTTACTTTTTTCGCCATGACCTTCCTCTCATAACCTCATAAGATGGCACGCGCGGCGGGAGCGATCTTGCGGTCCCGCGCTGGCGCGCTCGGCGGCGCACGCCGCCGTCAGATGACCTTTTCGACCTGCTGGAAATCCAGCTCGACCGGCGTATCGCGCCCGAAGATGGAGATCAGCACCCGCAGCTTCTCCTTGTCCGCATTGACCTCCTCAATCTTGCCGGTGAACTCGGAGAACGGCCCGGAGACGACCCGCACGACCTCGCCCTTCTCGAACTTGACGACCGGCGTCGGTACATCGCCCCGGACGGAGTCCAGAATCAGTTGGATCTCCTTTTCCTGCAGAGGCACGGGCTTGTTCCCCGAACTGACAAAGCCGGTGACGCCGGTGGTGGATTTGACCAGATACCAGGTCGCGTCGTCCAGTACCATGTCAATCAGGACGTAGCCGGGGAAGACCTTGCGCTTCACCTCGGTCTTTTTCTGCTGTCTCGTCCGCACTTCAGTCTCGGTAGGAACGAGGATATCGAAAATCTTGTCCCGCAGGTTCATCGACTCGGCGCGGCGCAGAATGTTGGTCATGACCTTGTTTTCATGCCCCGAGTAGGTATGAACCGCGTACCAATGTCGTTGCATCGTGCCTCCGCCATTCGTACCCAGCAGCCAGGACGCCAGGCACGAAACTCCTAGTGCCTCTGCGCCTGACCCGTATCGATTCGGTTCCCTGTTGCACTCTATTTGATGATCTGAAATTTGGCGACGATAGTAGACAGCAGAAAATCGAGGATACCCATATAGGCTCCCAGCACCGCGATCACGACGATCACGACCAGCGTGAGGCGGTTCGCCTCCTGCCGGGTCGGCCAGGTCGTCTTCTTGAGTTCCACCAGCACCTCTTGCAGAAAGTTGCGAGTGCGCTGCAAGCTGGCATCCGCGCCACCGGAGCCTCCGCCAGAACCGCTGCCCGATTTCGCCCTTGGTTGCTGTTCAATCGCCATGATTGCACCTGTTATCCTGAAACGTCGCTACCTGTCCGTAAGCAGTTTGCAGGGCGGGAAGCATAGCCCTACCACGACAGGACTTGCTTCCCGCCCCGAAGCAAAAGAGTTCCATCGCCATGTCAAAATTTGGCAGGGGTGGCAAGATTCGAACTCGCGACCAACGGTTTTGGAGACCGCCGCTCTACCAGGCTGAGCTACACCCCTACGAAAGCCGGACGGGAGAACAAGAAGGCGGGTTTCCTCCACGTCCGTAAACGTCAGACCGCCTACTTGTCTTCCCGATGCACCGTATGCCTGCGGCATGTGGGCCGGGGACAGTATTTCTTGAGTTCCAGGCGGGCCTGGTGCTTGATCCGGTTCTTCGAGGTCGTATAGTTGCGCGACCGGCATTCGGTACACGCCATCACGATCACGACGCGGGTCTCTTTCTGTGCCATTGCTTGATCCGTTCCCGGAGGGGTTGGACGACCCGCTCCTCTCTCCTGGGATGGACCGGGGAAGGCGCGCGGCGCTCCCCGGCTTCCACCTACACTATACTACGCAAACGGAACCGTTCCGGTGTCGCCGGAACGGTTCGCTGCTTTCGCTCTATTCAAGGATTTTGGTCACGACGCCGGCTCCCACCGTGTGACCGCCTTCCCGCACTGCAAACCGCAATCCCTCCTCCAACGCAATCGGCTGGATCAACTCCCCCGTGATCCGGATGTTGTCCCCGGGCATCACCATCTCCACTCCCTCGGGAAGGTTCATCGCTCCCGTCACATCCGTAGTCCGAAAGTAGAACTGAGGCCGGTAGCCCGTGAAAAACGGCGTGTGCCGACCCCCCTCCTCCTTGGTCAGAACGTAGATCTCCCCCTGGAACTTGGTGTGCGGCTTGATAGAACCCGGCTTGCACACCACCTGGCCCCGCTCCACGTCCGTGCGGTTGATGCCCCGCAGCAGGATGCCCGCGTTGTCCCCCCCATAGATCACATCGCACACCTTGTGGAACTGCTCCAACGAGGTCGCCACCGTCTGCCGCGTCGGACGCAGTCCCACGATCTCGACCGGCTCGTTGATCTTCAACGTCCCCCGCTCCACGCGGCCCGTCACCACTGTGCCTCGCCCGGTGATGGTGAACACGTCCTCAATGGGCATCAGGAACGGCTTGTCCACATCCCGCTCCGGCGTGGGAATGTAGCTGTCCACCGCATCCATCAACTCCCAGATGCGACCGTTCCAACGGTCATTGCGGCTGGTGTCCGGCGAGGCCAACGCTTCGGTGGCCGAGCCTTTGATCACGGGAATATCGTCGCCGGGGAACTCGTACTTGGAGAGGAGTTCGCGCACTTCCAACTCCACCAACTCCAAGAGTTCCTCATCGTCAACCATGTCGCACTTGTTGAGGAAGACCACGATGTAGGGAACGCCCACCTGCCGGGCCAGCAGGATATGCTCTCTTGTCTGGGGCATGGGGCCGTCGGCGGCGGAGACGACGAGGATGGCTCCGTCCATCTGGGCGGCTCCGGTGATCATGTTCTTGATGTAGTCGGCATGGCCGGGGCAGTCCACGTGGGCATAGTGGCGGGCGTCGGTCTCGTACTCGGCATGGTAGACGTTGATGGTGACGCCTCGTGCCTTCTCTTCGGGGGCGCTGTCAATCTCATCGTACTTGAGGGCTTTGGCGTGACCGGCTTCGGCCAGGACGCGGGTGATGGCCGAGGTGAGGCTGGTCTTGCCGTGATCGACATGGCCGATGGTGCCGATGTTGACATGTGGCTTGGTGCGCTCGAAACGCTGCTTTCCCATGAGTGTTGATCCTCCAGAAACATCCTATCCATGAATTCCTGGCGGCGGGCGCGACACCAGCCAGGCCGTCCTCCGTGTCTGCCCGGCACATCTACCGGGGAATCACAGCGTAACGGAGTGGACAATACGGAGCGAGCCAGCCCACACTGGGAATCGGACCCAGGACCTCTTCTTTACCAAAGAAGTGCTCTGCCTCTGAGCTATGTGGGCGGGGTCAGGTGTTCAGGTGTTCGGTGTCGGGTATCGGTCAAAACAGTCTTTTCCTGACCCCTGCCACCTGGAACCCGACATCTGGTTTGGTGGGGAGAGGAGGATTCGAACCTCCGAAGCGTTCCGCGACTGATTTACAGTCAGTTCCCTTTGGCCACTCGGGAATCTCCCCACACGCCTTTGTCTAGCCTTCTCAATCGGGCGTTTGCCCCGAAAACCGGAGCCAGACAAAGTATTACTCGGTGGAAATCGCGCTTCCACCGAGTAAGCACTGAGAGTATAGCACAGATTTGGTCAGGAGTCAAGAAGCGGTTTGCTCTGCGAGCGCCCCAAAATTTGCAGGGCGGATCGAGACCTGGCAGACGCTCTGACCTCACCGGTTGAACAGGAAGGCCGGGCTGTTGAGCAGCGCCCACATCAGGTCTTCGGCCCCCTCTTTGCGGCTGGCGGCCTGTTTCAGGCTGTCCCGCGCGGCGGCTTTCTCGCGGGCCGTCGGGTAGCGGGCGAGAGCGGCCAGAAAGACCTCCTCGATCAGCCGGTCATCGCTCGGATTCGTCTGCATCAATTGGGCGATGCGCCCGTCCGGGCTGTGGATCGCATCCAGCACCGTCGGGCCGTTGATGAGATTGAGCGCCTGCCCCAGGCTGACGGCAGTGGAACGCTCGCACTCGCAGGGCGTCTCGCGCGCAGGCCGTCCGAACAGGCTCAGGAACAGTTCGCCGTTCGCGTTCGCGTCCGGCAACTGCACGGCCTTCGCTCCTGCGGGCAGCCCCTCGAACTTCGAGCGCGTTCCGGTCGCGAGATGGATGGCGTCGAGCAACTGTTCGGCCTCCAGGCGGCGCGGCAGGGCGTGCGAGAAGTTCGTCTTGTCGTCCTCGTTCCAGCGGTTCGTGCGGATAGTCTGCTGATAGACCCGCGACAACACGATGGCGCGCATCAGGCGCTTCAGGTCGAAGCCGCTTTTGACGAAATCCGCGTTCAGGGCTTCCAGCAGTTCCGGGTTGCTCGCCGGGTTGCTGGCGCGGATGTCGTCCACCGGGTCAATGATGCCGCGCCCGAAGAAGTAGCTCCAGAGGCGGTTCGCCATCGCGCGGGAGAAGTAGGGATTCTCCGGCGACGTCAGCCAGTCCACGAAGGCAACGCGGCGGTCGGAGGAGAGGGCTGCCGTCTTCAGCAGATGCCCGACCGGGACCCTCGGGGCCATCGTCTTGCCGGTGCGCGGGTGCGTCGTCTCGCCCTCGCCCCTGTTGAACACGATCTCGTCGCCGGGCCGAAAGCCAGGCTTGACGCCGACCTGCGCGAAGAACGCCCCAATCTGATAGTACTGGTTCTGCGTCCACCGCTCGAACGGATGGTCATGGCACTTGCAGCAGGAGAAGCGCACGCCGAGGAACAGTTGCGTGATGTTCTCGGTGGCGGTGGAAGGCTCACGGGCGATGCGCAGGTAGTTTGCAGGCGCGTTCTCGTAGGCGTCACCGGAGGCCGTCAGCAGTTCGCGCACGAACTTATCGTAGGGCTTGTTCGTGGCGACCGCCGAGTGAATCCAGTTGCGGAACTTGCGCACGCCGACATCGCCGAGGTACTTGCTATTGGCGTCGAGCAGATCGGCCCACTTGTTCGTCCAGCGGTCGTCGAAGTCCGGCGAGGCCAGCAGCGTGTCCACCAGCTTCGCGCGTTTGGCCTGCGTGGGTGTCGTGTCGGCGAGGAAGGCGCGCACCTGTTCGGGCGTGGGCGGCAGGCCGGTCAGGTCAATGGAGACGCGGCGCAGATAGGTGGCGTCGTCGCAGAGGCCGGAGGGCAGCGCCTTGATCTTTTGCAGCTTTCTGTCCACCAGCTTATCAATATAGTTGAACTCCGGTACCTGCGCCCACTTGTAGCCTGTGCGGTCGCCGAGGACGGTGATGCCGTTGGTGGCGTAGGTTCCCTCGTAGCGCACGAGCAGCGCGGCCTCTCCCCGGCGCGCGGCGGTAATCGTGCCGTCCGGCGCGACGGCGGCGACTTCCGGCAGGCTGCTGTTGAAGACGGCTTCGCGGGTCACATCGCGGGTCGCGCCGTCCGGGTAGTGGCCGATTACGAGCGTCTTCTGCGTCATGCCGGGCAGCGTGACGTTCGGGACGGCGGGCAGCACCTCCAGCCGCGCCACCCGCTTGACCTTGTCCGTATCAGAGCGGACACCTTCGCTGATCCAGCGTTTCAGAATGTTGTAGTAGGGCGAGCCGACGGTGAAGACCACGCCGCCGCGATGCGGCACGGTCCCGGTCGGCTTGAGGAGCATGAGGCTCTGCGCGGGGTCGGCGCGGTTGAAGCGGCGGCCCGACACGTCGCTGATGAGCGCGTGATAGTCGTAGTCGGGATCGTAGCCGCGCAGCGAGAGTTTGAAGCCGTTCTTGCCTTTGGCCGAGCCGTGACAGGTTCCGGCGTTGCACCCGGCCTTGCTCAGAATCGGCATGACCTCGCGCACGAAGCTGATGGGCGGCGACGCGACGGACTGGACCGTAATCGGCACGACCGCCTTCTGTCCTGCCGCCGTGATGAGCAGCGTCGTCTTGCCCGCCTTGACCGGCGCAATCGTGCCGTCCGTGTTGACGCGCACCAGGCCCGCCGCCGGTTTGAGCGTCGCGATAGGCGACAGGTCTACCAGATAGCCCGCTTTCGTGCGCCCGGTGACGAGGACGGAGCGCACGTCCCGGCTGTTCTCGAAGGTCAGCGCGGCAGGCTGCACGGAGAGCGAAAGCACCTTCGGCAGAGGCGGCTTTTTCGGCGCGGTCTCGGCAGCCTGACTCGCAACGCTTGCTGTCAGGCAGGCGGCTATCGCCAGCAGTGGCAGGCCCAGGTGTCGGAGAGAATGCAAAGCGGAAAAGTTCATGATGGCGGTTTCCTCAAGGGGCCGGGCGAGCAGACCGGGCCTATAAAAGACCCGTCTCGTGAGCCTGCGGCTAACCGTCCTCACGGA
>DASRGL010000258.1:0-17081 GCA_035651115.1 Chthonomonadaceae bacterium | reverse complement strand
GTCCCAAGCGGCGGGCGTCTTGGGGCAGGCGGGCAAGATAGTAGACCGTCTCCATGCTGGTTGTGCCGTTCTGCGTGCGGGTGCGGGTCAGTGGCACCAGGCTGCGTAAGCCCGCCCATTCCTGCGGCACATCGGCCCAATCGGGATCTTCGGCGGCCAGGGTCAGCACGCGGCAGGCGCGCCTCTGCTGGCGGCCATGCCCATAGTCGTGTTCGGTATAGGTCGTATATGCCCGCCCGTCGGCGCGGCCCAGCCAATCTCGCCACAAACAACAATACCAGGCGTACAATCTCAAAAAGAAAGAGCCGCCCGTCGCTGCTAACTCTTGGCGGAGAACAGAGACGGACGGCCTCACAAGCCCGAAGGCTCTGGTAATAGTGTACCAGAGTCCTTCGGGGCTGTCAACCACCGGTGCAGGCTGGTAATCCTGCACCAGATTGCACACCCGAAAGGAGAATCGGAACATGGTTCGGCACTATTCTCGCCTCTTGGTACACGGACGCGCTTCCGTACTCTTTAGCCTGCTGATGCTGGCCTGCCTTGCCGCTCAGCCCGCACAGGCTGCTTACGCAACGCTTTCACAAGTAGGCGTTAGCTTTGGAACAGGCAGCGGCGGCAGCGATGCCGTTGCCTACTTCGTGGATGCCGATTGGAGCGGCACAGGACTCTACGAGAAAGAACAGGTGATCTTCCATGCGACCTATAACCTGCTTAGTGGTGGAACTGTTACGTACAGTGAGACGGTCGTAAGTGACTTGAATTTTAGCCATCCCATCTCTGCATTACGCACCAAATATATCAACGGGCTGAACCTTCTCAGCACCCATCATCCGCCGAGGCAGACCACATCGGAAAGCTACTACTACGAGATTGCGGTTCAGGTGTTGGATGGAAATGGGCAGCAAGTGGCTTACGACACAAAAAATACAGTATCCCGAACTGTTATCCCATAGGTATTGACGAACGGACGCTTCTCATCTCCATGCTTTCGTTGTGGAGAGGAAAAGCGTCTGGATCAGCCAGACGAGGCTTCTTGCAGTAAGTTCTTGCCGTGAAAAGGCATAGAGAAGGTGGTGCTTACGAAGGGGTATGGAAATGAAAGCAAAACAGCCAAGAAGGACAGCAACCTGGGGAGCATTAGGCTGTCTTTGTCTGTGCAGTATTGCTGCCGGAGCGCAGTCTTCCGGTAATAGCAAAGGGTCTGCCAACTCGAATCCGCTTGAGAACGATCCACGCCTCAATGTCCGGGTGACAGTCGCCAGAAAGCGAATTACGGTCGCTGATGCGTTGCGGGAACTGCGCGTCCGCACCAGCGTCAAATTGGAAGCCGAAGGCAATGAGGTGGTTCCAGCATTCCTCGCTTTAGGCTATCAGTCCGTTCCCCTCAAGGACATTCTCGATAGCATCGCGGCTACGCATGATTGGATGTGGAAACGTCGAAAAGACGGTGTCCTGGTACTGCAAGAGCGGAACAGATCGCGTATCCTGGATTTTCTTAGACCCCATACCGAAGCGCAGGCCGAAGTCTATCAGAAGGGTCGGGAGTTTTTGGACCAACTGAGCAAGCAGCCGCCGGAATTTCAGCAGGCGATTATGAAGCAGCCTCCAGAGTCTAATGGTATTCCCTTCAACAGTCTGCCTCCAAACCTTCAGAATACCGTCCGAGGGATGCTGGATGCCCATTTGCAGTTTGCAGATGAGATAAATTTGCCGATACGTTTTGCCAAAGAAAGCGTGCCGAGCAGTGTCATCCGTTTTGATGTACATAATCCACAGGAGGGCTTTACAGCCTATGATGTGACGCTTTTTGATGGGACGACATCCCAAAGTATGAGTTTTTGTATATTTACCGATTCAGACGAGGGCTACCAGATTGTTCCTACATCGCAACTGCCCAAATCCACTATCTGGTATGGCGCGCAAGAAGATGCGGCATCCCGGCGGGAGGCCGTAGCAAGCGATCCACGCCTCAAGCAGAAAGTGACGATGGAGATACAGAGGGCCGACATCGGAGAAGTGCTGCGCCTGCTGGCACAAGCTGCCAATATAGACTTCGCGGCGCAGCATCCAGGCTTGAATGCGACCCGGCACTCTTTCGCCTGCAAACAGATGCCGCTTAAAGATGTATTGGATCGTATTGCCGCGCTATTTCACTACACCTGGGGACGCAGAAAGAGCGGCGTTTTTATGTTCCATATCGCTCCGCCGGACAGAACCGCTGCGCGCCCGGAGGCACGCCAAAAATAGGTGGCTCGATAGTGCGGCGTGCCGCTTCTCTGAAATGCGCGCTTGACAGGGGCGGGTTCTTGTGGCAAACTAGGACATGGCACGAACTCCCACTATGCACGAAATCCAGGACAAGGAGCGCGCTGTCCTCGTCTCCGTCGAGCCGGACGAGGCGCTGCGTCCCTACGCCCTTGAGGAACTGACCGCCCTGACCGAGACCGCCGGGGCCGAAGTCGTCGGCGAGTTCTATCAGCGGCGCGACCGGCCCGACCCGGCCTACTTCATCGGCCCCGGCAAGACACAGGAACTCTACGCGGGCGTGCAGGACACCGGCGCGAACCTGGTCATCGTAGACAGCGAACTCTCGCCGGTGCAGGCGCGCAACCTCGAAGAGGCCGTCAAGTGCCGTGTCATTGACCGGACGCAACTGATCCTCGACATCTTCGCCCAGCGCGCCCATACCCGCGAAGGCAAACTCCAGGTGTCGCTCGCCCAACTGACCTACCTGCTGCCTCGCCTCTCGAACCTCTACACCAAGTTCGAGCGCCAGCAGGGCGGCATCGGCGTGCGCGGCGGCGCGGGCGAGACCAAGCTGGAGACCGACCGCCGCAAAGTCCGCGAGACCATCAGCGACCTGGAAGCGCAGTTGGCCGAAGTCCGCAGCACGCGCCAGCAGCAGCGCGCCCATCGCCGCCGCCTGCCCTTCCCGACGGCGGCGCTCGTCGGCTACACCAGCGCGGGCAAATCCACCCTGCTCAACACCCTCTCCGGCAGCGAGATCTACGCCGATCCGAAGCTGTTCGCCACGCTCGACCCGACCACGCGCCGCGTCGTGCTGCCGGACGGCTGGGCCATCCTGCTGACGGACACGGTCGGCTTCATCCGCAACCTGCCGACGCACCTCGTTGCGGCGTTTCGCGCCACGCTGGAAGAGACTATCGAGGCGGATTTTCTCCTCCATGTCGTAGATGCCAGCCACCCGCATCGCGCCATTCAGCAGCAGGCTGTGCTGGACGTGCTGGATGATCTGGGCGTACACGATAAGCCGATCATCACGGTCTTCAATAAGTCCGACCTGGTCAAAGATCCGTACGAACTGCGCGCGCTCGTGGCCGATACGGAGAACGCGGTCTATATCTCTGCGAAGACGGCAGAGGGCATGAGCCATCTGATGGATCGGATCGTCGGGACACTGTCGAGCCTGCTGGCGGACGTGCGCCTGCGCATTCCCTACGACCGCAGCGACCTGGTGGCGCAGTGTTACGAGTATGGGCGCGTGCTGAAAGCGGACTACAAAGAGGACGGCATTCATGTCGAGGCGCGCATCACCCGCGATCTGGCCGGGCGCGTGCGGCAGTACAGCGTCTAACGTACTGCGCGGCGTATTCTAGCGGCTCCGCTCTTTGATCCAGGCGAGCCGAGCCGCTTTTCGCATAGACAAAGAGGGCGTATTCGCAGGAAAACGAGGGGGAGCCGCCGAATCGGACGGCAGACATCTACCCGTTCGAAAGGAACGCCCAGGCCCAAGATCACCCTCCTCGGAGCCGGAAGCGCCGCCTTCGCCAAAAACCTCCTCGGCGACATCCTCGCCTTCTCCGAACTCGCCCACAGCCCTCTCGCCCTCAGGGACAGAGACCCGCAGCGCCTCGCCACCTCCGAGATCGTCGCCCGCAAAGTCGCCCAGGCCCTCCACGCCCACCCCTGCATCACCGCCCACACCGCCGCCCAACTCACCCTCGACGAAATCTGGAGCCTCGTGGATGACCTCATCGAAGCCCACGCCGACTTCCTCCCGCCTCTGCATTGACGCCGTTTGCTTTTTGCGGCGTTCTGGCGGATAATAGGGGGTACGAATGACCGAATGAAGGAGAAAGCGTATGGCGGCAGCGCCCGTTCCCGTTCCTTCCTTGATCTATCTGGATGAGCAGGGGGTCGTGCCTGGATTGAGGGAGCAAACACGAGGGTTCTTCAGGTCACGATGGATAAATATGCCCACGGCTGGACAGCAGAGGAGATACAGGAACAGCATCCCCATCTCTCACTGGCTCAGATTCATGCGGCTCTCGCCTACTACTATGACCACAAAGCGGAGATGGATGCGGAGATTGAGCGCGAAGAACAGTCTTTCGCGCAGTTGCGGATGCAGGCAGGGCCATCCAGGGCGGAACAACGCTTGCGGCAGAAAGGTCTGTTGTCGTGAGCGTTGCGCTCTATATGGATGTCCACGTTCATCACGCTATCACGGTCGAGTTGCGGAAGCGTGGAGTCAATATATTGACAGCACAGGAAGATGGCACGGCAGCGTGGCCGAATAAGGGAGGCATAGCGGATGATAGCTTGGAACCTTCAGCAGCGCCTCAAAACGTATCGCAGAACGCTGCGGCGATTAATACGGCAAAGGCATCAGAGCGGCCTTCTCCTCCCTTCCTCTATTCCTGGACGGTCGTACAGGCTGTCCCGAACGGCAAAGGTTGGTTCCAAACAGTGGGAACCTCTGTCGTGTGACATTTCGGAAGCAGGCAGCCTGTCCTGGGGTCTGGGTGGGGGACAGCCGCGAAAGCCTTGCCCGACGAAGGCTTTCCTATATGCTCTCGGTATCGGGACGCTGATATGTGCGGCGAGCAGTGGCAGCGCAGGGGCCAGGGAGGCGGCCTTGCCTTCGGTGACCCTGGCGACAGAGGATACCGCCGTTCGCGTGGAAGCGCGGGCCGATCGCGTCCTGCTGTCGTCGCTAAAAAGCCCGCGCGGATCGTGGGACTGGATCGCCGGGAACGGGCAGGCGGGCCGCGTGAACGTGATGCCGATTCCTTTCATCGCGACGGCGCAGGTCAACGGGCAGGCAGTCCCGCTCGCCTGGAAGTTTGCAGGCAGCCGCCAGAGCAAAAGCGGGCCGCGCCGCGCGGTGTTCCGCTTCGTCTGCTCCAACCCTGCGCTCGAACTCCAATCCATCTGGCAGGCGCGCTCCGGCCCCGGCCCCATCGAACACAGCCTCCGCATCCTCAATCGCAGCCGCGCGCCTGTCTTGCTGCCGCTGCAGACCTCGCTCGTCTTCGCCATACGCCCGCCTGCCGCCCACGCGCTGGAACACTGGTGGGTGGAGAAAGGCGCGAACACCCCGACGCCGTTTGGAACGCATCGTCACAGGGTCACAGCCGACTACGCTGCCGCGCTGCTCTCCTTGCCCTACGCCCGCGATGAAGCGCGCGAACGCGATCCCATCCCCTGGACGAGCGTTCAGGATGTTGAGGGCAGGCAGGGCTGGTACGCGGGCATCGCGTTTTCCGGGCGCGTGCGCCTGTCCTTGAACGCTTTGCCCGCCTCGAAAGGCGCAGGCACAGGGCTGCGCGCCGACCTGGGACTCGATCCGAACGAAAGCGCCGGGCAACGCTACCGCACGCGCCTGGCTCCCGGCGAGACGTTCGAGGCGCCTACCGTCTTCCTCGGCTGCTACACCGGCGACGTGGACGACGGCGCGAACCGCCTGCGCCGCTGGGTCGAGACGTACCTGCGCCCGCCCGTCCGCGATCCGCGCTATCCGTTGCTGGTCAACAATTCGTGGGGCAGCGGCATGGCCGTAGATGAGACGCTGGCGCGCAGAATGATCGAGGAGACCGCCGAACTCGGTCTGGAACTCTTTCACATTGACGCGGGCTGGTTTCGCGGCGTCGGCGACTGGCATCCGCACCCGGCCAAATTTCCCGACGGCCTCGCGCCTATCGCTGACTACGCCCATTCCAAAGGTCTCAAGTTCGGCCTGTGGGTCGGCTGGACACAGGGCGGCATCGCGACCGATCCGACGGGCCGGCTTGCGAACCTGAGCGTTTTCGACCCGCAGATGAAGGACTGGTTCACGCGCGACTATCCGCCCGACTGGCAGCCATCCGACTTCACCGGCGCGGATGTCTGTCTGGCCGATCCGCGCGCCGCCGACTGGTGCTTACACGATCTGCGGCGCATCGTGCGCGACTATAAACTCGATCTGCTGGAGCATGACCAGCGCATGATCGTCGAGAACTGCGACCGGCAGGATCACCGCCATACCGACGCCCCGACCGACATCGCGTACCGGGCCGCGCGCGGCTACTACCAGGTCTACGACACGCTGCGGCAAGAGAACCCCCGCCTGCTGTTCGAGAACTGCGTCAACGGCGGGCATACGGTGGACTACGGCATCGTCCAGCGCACGCACTATATCAGCATCACCGATACCTACGACCCGCTCTCCAACCGCCGCGCCTTCTATGACGCCTCCTACGCGCTGCCGCCCGCCATGTGCGAGTGCTATGTCGAGAACTGGCCCGCCAGAACGCTCGCCAACTTCCTCTACATGCTGCGAAGCGGCATGATGGGCTGGTGTACCATCATGACCGACACCTCGCAGTGGAACGAGGCACAGCACGCCGCCGCCAAAAAGCAGTTCGCGCTCTATAAAGCCTGGCTGCGCCCTCTCATCCAGAGTGCGAACCTCTATCACGTCTCCGAACGGCCCGACGGCGTGCGCTGGGACGGGATGCAGTACTACGACCCGAAGACGGGCAAGGGCGTTCTGTTCGCCTTTCGCGGCACGACGGACGCGGAGAGGCACACTTTCCGGCTCAAAGGGCTGGAACCCAACGCCCGCTACAAGCTCGTTTTCACGGACGGCACGAGCGAACCCACTGCCCGCTCCGGTCGCGACCTGATGCGGCACGGCATCCCTGTCCGCCTGACCGAACCGCAGAGTTCCGAAATCGTGACCCTGACCCGCGAAAAATAGGAATCCACTCCTGCACGGATTCTCTAGCTCTTGACGGCTCCGGCGGTGAGGCCGCGCAGGAAATAGCGCTGCCCGAAGAGGTAGAGCAGCAGCATCGGGAGGGAGGCCAGCAGCATCCCGGCCATCGTCACCGGAACGTCCAGGTTGTAGCGGGAGCGGAAGACCGTCAGGCCGACCATGAGGGTCTTCATGTCGTCGCTCGGCAGGAAGACCAGCGCGATGAGCAGTTCGTTCCAGACCCAGAGCGCGTTCGTGATGACCAGCGTGACCAGCGCCGGAGGCGAGAGCGGCAGCACGATTTGCAGCAGCACGCGCAGGTCGGACGCGCCATCGGTCACGGCGGCTTCGATCAGTTCGGTCGGGATGCTGCGGAAGAAGTTGGTCAGCAGATAGACGGAGAACGGCAGCGTCAGGCCCGCGTAGAGGAGAATCACGCCGGGATAGGTGTTGATGAGTTCCAGATCGGAGAAGAGCTGAAAGAGCGGAATCAGCATCACGACCGGCGGCACGACCATCAGCGCGACGTTGACGGAGAAGAGCGCATCGCGCCCGGCAAAGCGCATTCGGGCGAGGGCGAAGGCAGCGAGAACCGCAATCGCCGTACTCAGCAACACCGAGCCGACAGTGAAGATCACGCTGTTGGCGAACCAGCCGAAGAACTTGCCGCCGTGCAGCGCCTCCGCGAAGTTGCTGAAAGTGAGCGGCCAGGGCAGCCCGAGTTTGTTGTCGAGATAGCTGCGGCTGTCCTTGAACGCCGTCACGGTCATAAAGAAGCCGGGAAAGAGCGCCAGCAGCGTCGCGCCGATCAGCAGGAACTGACGCAGCCAGGCTGCCGGGTGAAAGCGCGTTCTGTGGCTTCCGCGCAGGGCGGTATTCATCCCAACTCCTCCGCGCTGCGGCGCACGCGGAACAGCACAGCGATCAAGACGAGCGTGCCGAGCAGCAAGAGAACGGCCACCGCCGCCGCCATGCCCGGCAGCGAATCGCGCAGCCCCCGATTGTAGATGTAGAGTTCCAGCACCTGCGTCGCGGTTCCCGGCCCGCCCTTGCTGATGGCCCAGATGTAGGAAAACACCCAGGCCAGCATCGTGATTACGCTGACGACCGCATAGAACTCTATCGTGCCGCGCAGTTCGGGCAGCAGCAGATACCAGAGGCGCTGTCCCCAGTTCACGCCGTCCAGTTGCGCCGCTTCGAGCGGCTCCTCGTTCAGGCTCGCCAGCCGCGCCAGAAACAGGACGATCCCGAATCCGACTTCGCGCCAGATGATGATGCCCATGACTGTCCAGAGGGCGTAACGCGAATTGCCGAGCCAGTCCAGCGCGAACGCTTCCAGGCCGAGGGCGCGCAGCAGTTCGTTGAGGACGCCGTTCTTCTGAAAGACGTAGCTGAGGACGATGCCGACAATGGGAACCGCAAGGATATAGGGGAGAAACAGGGCCGTGCGATAGAGCCGCCAGCCGCGCACGCGGTCGTACAGCAGGACGGCGACAAAGACGGAGAGGATCGCCATGAGCGGTACGGCGAGCAGCAGAAGGGCGTTGTGCAGGGCGGCCTCCTGGAAGGTGCCATCGCTGAGAACGGCCCGGTAGTTCTCCAGGCCGATGAAGGGGCCGCTCGCGCCCCGGATGCGCCGCAGGCTGAAGTCCACAACGCGCGCCATCGGATAGCCGAAGACCAGCAGCAGCACGGCCGCCATCGGCGCGACGTAGAGATAAGGCGTCAGACCGCGCGTGCGCAGCATACTCCGCTTACGCTCCCAGCGTCTTCGCCCAGCGCGCGTAGTTCAGCGCCAAGTCGGGGTGTTGGGACTTCCACTTCTCCTTGACGGTGTGTGCCAGTTCGCCCGACTGCGCCCCGGTCAGTTCGCCCGCGAGGATTTTCTGCGAGATGACGAACATCGCCTCCGTCCAGAACTGCGTGGGCATCAGGTCGGCGATATAGACGTTGTGCTTCTCGCGCATCCATTTCTGAATGATGGTCTTGAGCAGGGGATCGTCCACCACGCTGCTGTCGAAATCGCTGTCCGAGGGAACCTGGCGCACCATCGTCCAGAGCGCCTGAACGTGCGGCTTCGTGTGCAGGAATTCGAGGAATTTCGCGGCAAGCTGCGGATTTTTGGCTCTGCTCGGAATGCCGTAGCCCTGCGCATCGAGGATGGGAATCCCCGCCATTTTGCCCGTGCCGAAGACGGGCATCACCATGTAGCCAACCTTCTCTCTGCCGAGGCTCTCCTGCGAATGCGGCAGCGCCGCCGTGCTTTGCAGGCACATGGCCGCCTTGCCCGTATCGTAAAGCTGCGTTCCCTGGTAGAGTTCGAGCGAGCCGATGTCGTCGTTGAGAAATCCCCGCTGCTTCAGTTCCTCCAGCTTGATCCAGGGTTCGTGGTACTTCGGCTCGCGCCAGTCGAGGGTTCCGGCGAACAGATCGAGGGCTTCGCCCGGTGAATCGAGGTTCTGCGTGAGGGCGTTGGTCAGGAACCACTCGCCGAAATAGCCGTCCTTGACGCCGCCGCCGATGGGCGTAAGGCCCGCCGCCTTGAGCCGGTCGCAGGCGTTGAGAAAGGCGTCCCAGGTCTTGGGCGGATCGTCGGCGTTAAGTCCGGCCTTGCTGAACTGTTCCTTGTTATAGGCGATTCCGAAACCGATGTTATACGCGCCGAGCCGGTACTGCTTGCCCTCGAACACGCTGAGCGGGGTGGCACCGGACTTCTGGAGGACCGCGTCGGAGACGAGGCCGTTGAGCGGGGCGATATAGCCGAGCCAGACGTTCTCCATGTGATAGATGCCGTTATAGAGGAACTGCACATCGGGAACGTTCCCGGCGGCGGCAGCGGTCGTGAACTGGGAGACGACCTGATCCGTGTCCATCAGGGTCGGCGTGATATGGACGCCGGTCTCCTTCTCGAACTCGGCGCGCATGGCATCCATCCAGCGTGTCATTCCGGCGGCTTCCTGCTCGCCCCACCACCAGAGCGTCATCTCTTTGCCCGGCGCTGCCGTTCCCTGTCCTCCCGAAGACGACCGGCGGCAGCCCGCCAGCAACGGCGCGGCTGCCAGTCCCAGACCGGCGGCTTTGAGAAACTCACGCCGGGAAAGAGGGCGCGCAAAGCGGGTAGGCGATTCTGTTCGGCTCATCGGTGTCGGTGGAGGCTCACAGGTAAGAACTTATCCTTCGGACGGCGATTAGGTACGACGCGCACGCGCGACATTCCTTCTGGCGGATGCTCTTCCCGCACGATCCAGTCCTGGACGCCTACGGAGTTCGGCGTCTGTGGTAACGCGGCGTGATCCCGCAGGACATGAGTCGAACACTTCAGGCGTCCGTGCCGACGAGTTCGGAGAGGTGCGCCACGCCGTCGCGTTCCAGGAGGCGCAGGAGGCCCTGATTGAGGGCGCGGGGCAGGAAGGGGCCTTCATAGATCATGCCGGTGTAGAGCTGCACCAGCGACGCGCCCGCCCGGAGGCGCGCGTAGGCGTCCTCGGCGGTGAAGATGCCGCCCACCCCGATGAGCGGCAGGCGGCCCTGTGTGCGGCGATAGAGATAGCGAATGACCTCGGTGGCGCGCTCACGCAGGGGCCTGCCGCTCAGGCCACCCTGCTGCTCCACGTTGGCGACCTCTCCCTCGCGCGCAATCGTCGTGTTCGTCGCGATGATTCCTGCCAGCCCTAAATCCAGGGCGACCTCGGCCACATCGTCCATATCGGCGTCGGCCATGTCCGGCGAGATCTTGACGAAGACCGGAACCGGCTTCGTGCCGCGCTTGGCGGCCAGGGTGCGCGCCTCCTCCATCAGCGCGCCGAGCAGCAGGGTCAGCTTGTCGCGCTCCTGCCACTGGCGCAGGCCCGGCGTGTTGGGCGAGGAGACGTTGATGACCAGGAAATCGGCCAGGCGCGAGAGGCGGCGGAAGCTGGTGCGGTAGTCGTCGAGAACCGCCGCATCTCCCGTCACGATCTTGGTCTTGCCGATGTTGATGCCGAGCGGCACGGTCAGCGTGTGCCGTTTCCGCCGCAGGTGCGCGATCCGCTTCGCCACCACCTCCGACCCCTCGCTGTTGAACCCCAGGCGATTGACCAGCGCCCCATACTCCGGCACGCGAAACAGGCGCGGCTTTGGATTGCCGGGCTGCGGTTGCGCCGTCACCGTGCCGACCTCCACGAAGCCGAATCCGAAGCGCGGCCAGATCGGAATCGCCTTTGCGTTCTTGTCGCAGCCCGCCGCCAGCCCGACCGGGTTCGGGAACTCCAGCCCGGCCACCGTCATCTTCAGGCGCGCGTGCGTGAAGGGACGGCGGCCGGCGGGCAGGCCGGAGGCCGTCGCGAGCAGTTCTATCGTGCGCTCGTGCGCGGTTTCGGGGTCTTGCGCGAACAGGAGCGGGCGGAGGGCGCGTCGGTAGAACATGGATGGGCGTGAAACCTCCTGGAGGCAGGGATAGACTATCGCTCCGGCACTTCGCGTTGAGCGCGCGCGATTCCTGCGAGAAATTTTCATGGAATGACTTGACAATAATACGCTAAAGTGGTATGATAAAGACACTGAAGATAGGAGCTTCTGAAGGCGCGCTGTCACAGGCCGGAAACGGCCTCCGGCGCTCTGCGGCATTCGTAGAAGAGAGGGCGCGTCCAGAGGAGCGAGAGAGAGCAGGGAGGTAAGCGAAGTATGCGACT
Source organism: Chthonomonadaceae bacterium (assembly GCA_035651115.1). Taxonomy (GTDB): domain Bacteria; phylum Armatimonadota; class Chthonomonadetes; order Chthonomonadales; family Chthonomonadaceae; genus DASRGL01. The sequence continues at coordinate 5,432 of DASRGL010000258.1, read as the reverse complement.
GGATAAATTGACGATCAAAGCGCAGGAGGCGGTGCAGCAGGCGCAGCAGCTCGCCGAACGCAGCCAGAACGTGCAGATAGATGTCGAACATCTGCTGGCGGCGCTGCTGGCGCAGACGGACGGCGTGACCGTGCCGCTCCTGCAAAAACTCGGTGTCAACCCGACTCTCCTGCTGGAGCAGGTGAACGCCGAGATCGCGAAAATTCCGAAGGTCTCCGGCGCGGCGGACACCGGCGGCAGTCTGTCGCCGCGCCTGCGCGCCGTCATCAACACGGCCTTCAACGAGGCCGAGCGAATGAAGGATGAGTACGTCAGCACGGAGCATCTGCTGCTCGGCATCGTAGGTGACACGCAGGGCGCGGCGGGGCGACTCCTGAAGGCGCAGGGCGTCACCCACGATAAGGTGTTGCAGGCGCTGCGCGACGTGCGCGGCAGCCAGCGTATCACCGATCAGAACCCGGAGGAGAAGTACCAGGCGCTCGAACGCTACGGGCGCGACCTGACCGAACTGGCCCGCAAGCAGAAGCTCGACCCGGTCATCGGGCGCGACGAGGAGATACGGCGCGTCGTGCAGGTTCTCTCCCGGCGCACTAAAAATAACCCGGTCCTCATCGGCGAGCCGGGCGTCGGCAAGACCGCCATCGTCGAGGGGCTGGCGCAGCGCATCGTGGAAGGCGACGTGCCGGAGAGCCTGAAAGAGAAGCGGGTCGTGGCGCTCGATCTGGGCGCGCTGATCGCAGGCACAAAGTATCGCGGCGAGTTCGAGGATCGCCTGAAGGCCGTCCTGAAAGACATCTCCGAGAGCGAGGGACAGGTCATCCTGTTCATTGACGAGATGCACACCATCGTCGGGGCGGGCGCGGCGGAGGGCGCGATGGACGCCTCCAACATGCTCAAGCCGATGCTGGCGCGCGGGGAACTGCGGTGCGTCGGCGCGACCACGCTGGACGAGTACCGCAAGCATATCGAGAAGGATGCGGCCCTGGAGCGCCGGTTCCAGCCGATCTATGTCGGCGAGCCGAGCGTGGACGATACCATCGGCATCCTGCGCGGCCTGAAAGAGAAGTACGAGGTGCATCACGGCATCCGTATTACCGACAGCGCGCTGGTGGCGGCGGCGGTGCTTTCCAACCGCTACATCACCGACCGCTTCCTGCCGGACAAGGCGATTGACCTGGTGGACGAGGCGGCCTCGCGGCTGCGCATCGAGATCGACTCCATGCCTGCCGAGATAGATGTCGTCGAGCGGCGCATCCGGCAGTTGGAGATCGAGCGGGTCGCGCTGAAGAAGGAGACGGACCCGGCCAGCCAGGAGCGCCTGGAGAAGCTGGAACAGGAACTGAGCGAACTGCGCGAGGAGAGCAGCCAGCTCAAGGCGCGTTGGGAGAACGAGAAGGGCGTCATCCAGAAGATCAGCAAGACCAAGCAGGAGATCGAGCAGGTCAAGCTGCGCATCGAGGCCGCCGAGCGCGCCAACGAACTGGAGAAGGCGGCGGAACTCAAATACGGCGTCCTGCCCGGCCTGACGAAGCGGCTGGAGGAGGAGCAGAAGGAACTGACCGCGATGCAGGGCGGCGGGCAGGCCATGCTGCAAGAGGAGGTCACAGCAGACGACATCGCCGAGATCGTGGCGAAGTGGACGGGCATTCCGGTCTCGCGCCTGATGGAGGGCGAGATGCAGAAACTGCTCCGTATGGAGGAGCGGCTGCACGCCCGCGTGGTCGGGCAGGAGGAGGCGGTCACGGCGGTCGCCAACGCGGTGCGCCGCTCGCGTTCGGGCCTCTCCGATCCGAACCGGCCCATCGGCTCCTTCATCTTTCTGGGGCCGACCGGCGTGGGCAAGACCGAACTGGCCCGCGCCCTGGCCGAGTTCCTCTTCGACGACGAGCGCGCCATGGTGCGCCTTGACATGAGCGAGTACATGGAGAAGCACACCGTCGCCCGGCTCATCGGCGCGCCCCCCGGCTATGTCGGCTACGAGGAGGGCGGCCAACTCACCGAAGCGGTTCGCCGCCGCCCTTACAGCGTCATCCTCCTCGATGAGATCGAGAAGGCCCACCCGGACGTGTTCAACGTGCTGCTCCAACTGCTTGACGACGGACGCCTTACCGATGGGCAGGGCCGCACGGTGGACTTCAGGAACACGGTGGTGATCATGACCTCCAACATCGGCAGTCCTTTCATTCAGGAGATGGCCCTGACCGATCCCGAGGGCATGAGGCGGCGGGTGATGGAGGCGGTGCAGGCCCACTTCAGGCCGGAGTTTTTGAACCGGGTGGACGAGATCATCATCTTCCAGAGCCTGTCGGTGGCGCAGATCAAGCAGATCGTGGAGATCCAGCTTGGGCTGCTCAGGAAGCGTCTGGCGGAGCGGAAGCTGACATTGACACTGACCGAGAAGGCCAAGGAGGCGCTGGCGTTGGCGGGTTACGATCCGGTGTATGGGGCGCGTCCGTTGAAGCGGGCGATCCAGCGTCAGTTGGCCGATCCGTTGGCGCAGAAGCTGCTGGCGGGCGAGTTCAAGGAAGGCGACCACATCCTGGTGGATGCCGACCCGGAGGGCAGGCTGACTTTCCAGAAGCAGGAGGCGGGCGAGCCGGTCGCTGTGTAACAGGCCGAAACTGAAGGGGCCGGGAGGAGAACTCCTCCCGGCCCCCTTTATCGCAGCTTGCGGCAATCAGGTTCCCTGCCGTCTTGCTAGTAGGTTTTCATTTTCTGCATAGCCCGTGTCCCTTCTCTTGCCGGAACGAGGCACGCTTTTTGAGAGCGGAGAGGGCAGGATTCGAACCCGCGCGCCCTTGCGAGCGTCCTGTTTTCAAGACAGGTGCCTTCGACCACTCGGCCACCTCTCCTTACCGCCATCTTTTAGTATATACCAAAGTCGCCTCTGCGTCAATGCAGGAAAACCGTTTGGACAGGATTAACAAGAGGAGCAAGATAGACACGATGACCTGCCTGGTACTGCTCTGCTGTGGAAATCCTATCCCTCTTGAAAATCTTGTTCATCCTGTCTGAAATCGTAAGGAGAGGACTGTGCAACGTCGTCGCTTTGGCAAGACCGAGATGAATGTGAGCGTGCTGACCTTCGGCGCGATGCGGATTCCGCCCCAAACGGACGAACCGCCGGAGAAGAACCTGGAGCGCGCGTTCGCCACCCTGCGCCGCGCTTTGGATGTCGGCATCAACCATATCGAGACGGCGCGCGGCTACGGCCTGAGCGAACAGCTTATCGGCGCGGCAATCAAGGAGGGCGTCATCCGGCGCGATGAGTTCTATCTGACCACCAAGATCGGCCCCAATCCGAGCGCGGACGAGTATCGCAAGGCGCTCGAAGACAGCATGGCCCGCATGAACGTCTCCCACGTGGACAATCTGGACATGCACGGCGTCAACAGCGCCGAGACGCTGGAGATCGCCACGCGCAGAGGCGGCTGCCTGGACGCGGCGCAGCAGGCGATAAGCGAGGGACTGGTCGGGCATCTCGGCTTTTCGACCCATGCGCCCCTGCAAGTCATCCTGGATACGATCCACACGGACGCCTTCGAGTCGATCAACCTGCACTACTATTTCATCAATCCGCGCAATCGCCCCGCCGTCGAGCTTGCCGCGCAGAAGGACATGGGCGTGTTCATCATCTCGCCGACGGACAAGGGCGGGCAGTTGTTCCGCTCGCCTGCGAAGCTGGTCGAACTCTGCCGCCCCTGGACGCCGATCCAGATGAATCAGCGGTGGCTGCTCTCCCAGCCGGAAGTCCACACGCTCTCGCTCGGCTGCGCCCGCCCGGAGGAGTTCGACGCGCATCTTCCGATGGCGAACCGCGCGCACGGCCCTCTGACGCCGGAAGAACAGGCTGTTTTCGCCCGTCTGGAGAGCGCCCTTGCCGCATTGGACGGGACGTATTGCAGCTTCTGCCACGCCTGCCTGCCCTGCCCGGAGGAGGTGCAGATTCCCGAAATCCTGCGTCTGCGCAACCTCGTCAAAGCCTACGACATGGTCTCGTTCGGCCAGTACCGCTACAAGATGCTGGCGCACAAAGACCCGCAGACCGGAGAGCGCACCGGCGGCGCGGGCCACTGGTTCCCTGGCACGGATGCCAGTTTCTGCACGGACTGTGGCGACTGCCTGCCGCGCTGCCCGCTTCATCTCTCCATTCCCTCCCTCCTCCGCGAGACGCACGAACTGATCTCCGGGGAGGTCGGGAAACGCCTCTGGGCCGAGGATTAGCCCCGGCGAGGTTCTCGGCTCGGCCCTGCGGGAAGGCGGCGCGCCTCTCACCTCCGCGCCACCGCGTGCGCAGGGCGGATGAAACAAGATCATCGGCTTTCCGGCAGAGGCGCGTCGAGAAACGGCTCGATCATGGAAACCAGCCAGTCGGCGCGATCAACAAGCGTCACGTGCGTCGTGCCGGGCAGTATCGCCAGTTGGGAGGCGGGAAGTCCGGTGACATCGCCAGCCGCGCCGCCCCCGAACAGCCGGAACGTCTGTACGGCATGTTCGGGCGGACGACATCCGAATCCCCGATGAGGATCAGCGCGGGCGACTGGATAGCCTCGATCTCCTCGGACGTCCAGCCCACGAACTCCACATCCATTCGCTTGGTCTTCTCGATCAGCTCGGGTCTGTGCGGACTCAAATAGCGTGGTGACGCGCCTATCCGTAAGTCGGTCTCTGCGGCCAGCCCGGAGGCGAGTCTTCGAAATCCTCCTGTCATCCGTAAGGCGTCGTGTCGAGGAGGCTATAGGCGTCGGTGAGTCGTTCCGTGCCGCGCGCGTAGACCGAGTAGGTATGGTACACGTCGTCTCCAAGCCGGAAGAAGACGCTCAGGCCGTGATTCTCCCCCTTGACGTTGCCTGGCCCACGCCGCGCCTCCAGTTCGGCTTCGCTCTGATAGTTGTACTCGATGGGCGCGACCTTCTCATCATGCGTGACGTGAAAGTCGTAGTTGAAGTCGCCGCCGAAGGAGGAGACCCAGGGGACGTTCCACCCCTTGCTTGCCTTGTACGCCTCCAGCTTGGGAAGCGGCGCGCGGGAGATGAGGACGAACGTCGTGTCGCGGAGGGCGACTCTTACTGCCCCCGCGTTGAGGTAATTCGATCCGCCGGGCGCTGGCTCAGGCGCTCCCGCCCGGTCGCTGGGCAGCGCGCGCCTTCGCTTTGGCAGCCTCTTCCTCCCGATTCTTCGGCGCGGCACTCGAGGTAAGGGAGCCGAGCAGCCGATCCGAGATTCGAGCGATGTCTTCGACGGCGGCGTAGAAGGCGGCTTCATTGGCCTTCGAGGGTTTGTGGAAGCCGCTGATCTTTCGGACGAACTGCAAAGACGCCGCGCGAATCTCCTCCTCCATGACCGGCGGCTCGAAGTTGAAAAGCGTCCTGATGTTTCTACACACCGTTGCGTCTCCTGCCGGGCTGTCGTCTCCGGCCTTGCTTTCCCTG
>DASRGL010000257.1:0-5195 GCA_035651115.1 Chthonomonadaceae bacterium | reverse complement strand
CGATCCTGGGCGACTTTGGAGCCGCCGCGCCGACCGATCTCGGCCATGTGCTGGCGATCCTGAGAGACTTTGCGGCCTCCCTTGCGCCCTGCCGCCGCATGTCCCTCCGGGTCCCCATGCCAGCCGCGTCCGACACTGTGTTCGCGCTCTCCCTGACTGCCTCTCTCCTGCGTGGTCGTCCGTGCCGCAGTCATGCTGGAAGCTGTTGAAGCTCTCCGTGCCATAGTGTTCACCTCACGATGATTTTGATGGCAGCCCGGCAAGGGACTGCCACGGAACGCCTCTCTTGCGCTCTGAGGAAAGTAGCCTCACTCAAGCAAAAGGCGATAGAAGTCGCCTGCCGCCGACGGGCCGATCCCGGACGACAGGAAGGCGAACAAGCGAATTGTTGCCTTATCTTCTCCTGACGGATTAGACGTTCGGTTTGTTCCTTAGTTCAAAAAAGTTTCCTCGCTTGCAGCGAGGCAGCCGCCCTCGGAATGCGGCGCGAATTCCCCGCCCCGACCTGTTTTTCCGGCAATGCCCGACTATTTTAGGAGGCGCGCGGCGTCCTGGCAGGAATTTTCCGGCAGACAGCGAACCCTGTAGAACGATCCGCGTACAGAAGAGAAAAGAATCCTTTGTGTGTTGTACGGGATAAGACGTATTTCGTTCCACACAGCAGTCCGGCGATACGACCTTCGGCGCGCGGCCCGGAAAAGCGCGCCGAAAGGAGGGCCTCATGAAGCGAAGCTGGATACTCGGCAGCACCGTCATCGCACTCGGCGCGCTCTCTTACCTCGTCCTCGTCAAAATGCAGCAAAGGGCGTATGGCATGGATCAGCCCAATAACTACGCCTCCTGGCAGCCGGATGCCGCCGAAGTGCAGCGCACGCTCGGCGTGTCCAACGCTGCCGCTCCGGGAGACTATCAGGACGAACGCCACCAGCAGTTCGCCAGGCTGTTTCAGGAGCGGTATCGTTCGCACCAGCCCGACCCGATCGCCGTCGGGCTGCGGTTTCAGGAGCATGGGCATATCAAGCTGATGTGTCCGGCGCGTCAGGAACCCTGGGAGACGAACCAGCTGGCGATGGCGGCCTGGAAAGAGGCGCGCGCCATCTTCGGAACCGCCTACGATGTGGATATTTTCGCGACCTATATCGGAACGCCGCCGGTCAAGATCGGCACGCTCCGCCCGGATGCGCGGAACCCGGAGGTCGCCCGCATCGTGTACGACTATCCGAACATGCGCTAGATTTCCCTTCTCAGGGGAGCGCGGTTTCGCAGGCGCGTTCGGCGGAGAGCGAGCGGGCCGCGCGCCGGAAACCGACGACAGGAGTCTGGATGGAAGGACATACGGAAGGCAGCCGACGTATCGGAGAAGATGAGAACGCTCTGTCAAGGGCTTTCGCTGTCGCAAGGTCGCCCTATGCCGAGGCGGACGCCGCCCCGGATCAGGTCATCGGGGAGGTCGTCGAGGCGGGGACGGCCCGCTTTCTGGCGCAGTGTCCACGGGAACGGCTGCACAGCCCCCCCGCCTTCGGAACGTTCGTCTGCGTGCCTCCTGAAGGGCAGTCGCGCTCCCGTCTGTCGGATGGTTTCCAGGAGGCCGACGATCCCTTTGCCGAGTCCGCGCCGCTCCATGCCCTTCCCTCCGGCGTCCCGGACGGCACGCTCTACGCGCTCGTGTTTCGCGCGACGACGGGCAGCCTGGAGCCGGGCCGCCGCCCCGCCGCGTATGGCCTCGACGAGACCAGCCTGCGCGCCGAGCAGCCCCAGATTTTCGATCTGCTTGCCACCGAGTTCGCCGCGCTGCACGTCGGGTACGCAGACGCGGGCCGCTTTCGCCCGCACACGCCGCCGCGCCCGCCGCGCCTCCATGCCTTCGTCTATCCCTGCTCCTCCGAAGAAGTTTCTGCCATCGCCGAGGCTCCCGATGTCCTGCGCACGCTGCTTCAGGCTCCCGGCGAAGCCAGCCCGGATGCGCTGATCGCGGCCTGCCTGCGCCATGCCTACGCGCGCCGCAAGGCCGACTTTGCGTTTCTGGTGCGCGCCGGCAAACAGTTGGCAAACCTGCTGCGCGACGACCCGGAACGCCTGACCGCGCTGCTTCGCCAACTGGAACCCTGACCCTCCTTTGTCCCTGCCCCCGGATGTCGGCGCTCCCCGGAACATATCGCGGATGGCGACCGTCCTTCTGAGGAAACGGAAGCCTGCGCCGCAGGAAGCGCGTTCCCGTATCACGTTTTTCCCGTGTTGGCGTAATCATGGAAAGTATCTGACAAACCATTGTAGAGTGGGGAGTTTAGCGAGAACGACAATGATGAACGGACATAGACTATCTTCCGGCTGCACCTGCAACGCGACGGGCAGCGTCCATGCGGCAAGCTGCGGCTGCCATCGCGCCGACGAGTTCCTGGCCGCGCCGACGGCCGCCTATCTGCAATCGCGCCGCGCCTTTCTGCGCAATGCGCTCGTAGGCGGGCTGACGGTCGCAGCAATGCCTCTGCTGGAGGCGCAGGCGGCGGCCGATATTTTCAAGCCTAGTGTCAGCGACCAGAAGCGCCTGGGCGCGCAGGCGGCGGCGCAGGTTCTGCAAAAGTACCGTGAGGTGCGGGACAGCCGCGCCCGCACGTTTCGCAATGTCGGCGGGCGGCTGGTGGACGCGCTGAGTTCCAAAGAGCGCGGCCCCTGGGACTACCGATTCCGGGTCATCGAGAGCAAGGAGATCAATGCGTTCGCCGTGCCGGGCGGCAATATGTTCATGTTCACCGGCCTGCTGGAACGCATCGGCTCGGATGACGAACTCGCCGCCGTGACCGGCCATGAGATGACCCATGTGCGCAAGGAACACTGGGCCAGGGCCGTCGCCGAACGTACCAAGCGGGAACTGGGCATCGGGCTGATCCTGGGCCTGACCCATGCCAACCAGGGCTGGCGGCAACTGGCGGGCATCGGCGATACGCTGCTGACGCTGCGCTATTCGCGAGGCGAGGAGGATGAGGCGGACGCGGGCGGCCTGGCGAACATGGTGGAAGCCCGCTACGATCCGCACGGGATGCTCGACCTGTTCGAGACGCTGCAAAGGGCAGCGGGACGGCGCGGGGAGCCGCCGGAGTTTCTCAGCGACCACCCACTCACCAGTGACCGCATCCGCCGCACGCAGGAGCGCATCGCCCGGCTGGATGAGGATCAGCTACGGTAAAGCGGCATATCAAACCACTTTCAGGTTTGGGCAAGGTTAGAGGGACTCATCCCCAAGCGAACGAGCCGGGGACGCAATCAGCCCCGGCTCGTTCTGGCGATGGAGAAAAGCCTTACTGGATGCTCCACATCGAATTGGGGTTATCGTCACGTGGCTCCTGGTCGTTGGCATGTACGGTCTTCTGCCGCATGAACTTCACATGGCCGTCGCAGAAGGCCACCGGGCCGCCGCCGTTATGAATGTCCGTGATGGGAACATAGAACCCGGCAGAGGCATCCGGATTCCACTGGATGAACCAGCCGCAGCCCCAGGTCGCGCCGCGCGGGCCGAGGCTGTGCGCCAGCAGGATCGTCTTTGCAGGTTTATTGACCGCCGCCAGAGGGCGCAGGTTCACGCCCTGTGAGGGGTAGTTCGGATCGCGGAGGCCGTTGTAGCCGTAGGTCTGTCCCCATCCCCACTGGGCTTTCCAGCCATAGTAATGCGCAGACCATGCCGGCGTCAGCGCCACATCGAGAAAGTCTATGCGGTTCGGGTCCACCCACTGCGCTCTATCGCTTTCGCTGGGGCAGGTCAGGATGCCGAAGTTCTTGATATAAGGATAGATCAGCCCGTTCGAGTGGCCGGGGGTCGGATCGCGCTGATCTCCCGGAGTGTTGGGGTCAATGCCGTCGCCATTGTCCCGCCTCGGAAAGATCTCGTCGTAGTCCTGAACATACATCAGATAGCCCAGAGAGAGTTGCTTGGTATTGTTGATGCAACTGGCCTGCCGGGCTTTCTCGCGCGCCTGCGCGAAGACAGGAAACAGGATCGCGGCGAGTATCGCGATAATAGCGATAACGACGAGCAGTTCGATCAAGGTGAAAGCCGAATGAGTTCGCTTCAGTGCATTATTCGGATTGGCACACATCGTTATGCCCCTTTCGTAAGATTTACCTGGTCAATAAAGCAGAACAGATTGAGGACGCGCGGCAGAGTCACAGGACCGCCGCTAAGGTGAGGTGAACTGGCCGGAGGAAGAGGCCGCCCCACCTGGTTCGACCTTCGCCCCGGCGGGCAGAGCAGGCCCGCCAAAGCCTATCCGGGGGCTGGCCTTTTTTGCGCTCTCGGACAATGGCTCACCCGTAATGGTGTTGATGCCCGAACCGCCCTGCGGCGGCGTCTTGAAATCCGAGGGCGATTTCGGCAGGCCATAGGGACTGGCGACCTCAGACTGCGCCGATACGGAACCGGGGCCGAGAAATCTGTAGTACAGGCCGCCAAGCAAGGCGAGAACGACCACGACGGCAACGGCAATCACTGCCGGACTGACCTGTTGTTTCATCTAGCTCCTCCAAAAAGCGTAGAAGCGGGATGCAGAGAGCGTAAGCGCAACGCGAGGAGACTCGCTATCCGACCGGAGACGGCGCGAAGCGCACGTAACAGTATCATAGTACAAAAAACGCAAACCGTCTTGCCTTAAAGTGACGTTTTTTTGTACTATAATGATATTTGCGCCATTCCCGGCATTCTTGCGAGAGAGGGAGCGGTCAGTCTTTGAGGCCGGTGAGCGCGATGCCCTGGATGATCTGCCGCTGGAACAGCAGGAAGACCAGCAGCACCGGCGCGGTGCAGAGGACGCTTGCCGCCAGAGTCAGCCCGTACTCGGCGGAGTAGGAGGTCTGGAAGAGCGCGATGCCGACGGGGAGCGTGTACTTATCCACCGAGTCCAGGAAGACCAGCGGCCCCAGGAAGTCGTTCCACGCGCCGACGAAGGTGAAGATGCCGAGCGTGGCGAGCGCCGGTCGAGAGAGCGGCAGGACGATGTGCCGGAAGATGCCGAATCGCGAACAGCCGTCCAGCGCCGCCGCTTCCTCCAGGTCTTTCGGGATGCCGAGAAAGAACTGGTGCAGCAGGAAGACGCCGAACGCGCCTGCGCCCGCCGGGACAATCAGCGCGAAAGGCGTGTCCAGCCAGCCCAGGCGGTTCAGGATAAGATAGACCGGCACGAGGAGTATCTGTCCCGGAACCATGA
>DASRGL010000256.1:0-8137 GCA_035651115.1 Chthonomonadaceae bacterium | reverse complement strand
AGCGGAAGAAGGAGGAGGGGAGAGGCGGATGCAGGAACCTGGCCCCGCGCAAGGGGCGCAAGGGACTCTGGCGCGCAGGAAAGCGTGGGCGCGGCGCAAATGGCTGCGCATCGTGCGGCTCTATGAGCGCGAAGGAGTGTTCGCCGTCGTGCGGGGCGGCTTTATCAAACTCGGCGCGTTCGTCCTCCGCAGGCTCAATCCGCTGCAGCGCCGCTTTTCGCCCGATCTCTATCGGATATGGCAGGAACGAAGCGAGCCGGACGCCCACGCGCTGGCGCGGCAGTGCCAGCAGGCGGAGGCGTTCCCCCTGCGGCCTCTCATCAGCTTTATCACCCCGGTCTTCGACCCGCCGCCGCAGGTCCTGCGCGACACGCTAGAGTCGGCGCTGGCGCAGACCTATGACAACTGGGAGATGTGCCTGACCGACGGCAACTCCTCCGATTCCCAGGTGAAGGCGATCCTGGCGGAGTATGCGGGGAAAGACAGCCGCCTCCGCGTCGAGACGCTGGACAGCAATCGCGGCATCTCCGGCAACTCCAACTGCGCTCTGAAGCGGGCGCAGGGCGAGTTTATCGCGCTGCTCGACCATGACGACCTGCTCGCGCCGGACATGCTCTATGAGGTCGTCGCGCAGCTCAACCGGACGCCGGACGCCGACATTCTCTATTTCGATGAAGACCACGTGACCGAGGACGGCGCGACCCGGCATCTGCCGATGTTCAAGCCGGATCGCTGGTCGCCGGAACTGCTGCTCTCGACGAACTATCTCATGCACTCCGTGATCCGTCGCTCTCTCGTCGAGGAGGTCGGCGGATTCGATCCCGGCAAGGACGGCGCGCAGGACTGGGACCTGCTGCTGCGCTGCACCGAGCGCACGGATCGCATCCATCACATTCCTAAAGTGCTGTACCACTGGCGGCAGGTTCCCGGCTCCGGGGCCAGCGGCGTGCGCAAGCCGGGAGCCTACGAACGGCAGGCGCAGTCCGTCGAGGAGCATCTGAAGCGTATCGGCATTCCAGAGCCGAAAGCCAGTTTCCCCGTTCCCGGATTTCTGCGGGTCACCTGGCCGACACAGGGTCGGAAAGTCTCCATCATCATCCCGACGAAAAACAAGCGGAAGTTTATCGAGAAGTGCGTGACTTCCATTCGAGAGCGGACGGTCTATCCCGATTATGAGATCATTCTGGTGGATAGCGGCAGCCGCGAGCCGCCGACCCTGGCCTATTACGAGACGCTGCGCAGCGATCCGCGCATTCGTATCCTCGATTTCGCGCCGCCGTTCAACTATTCGGGGGCCAACAATTTCGGCGCGAAGCACGCCACCGGCGGCCTGCTGCTGTTCCTCAACAACGATATCGAGATCATAGAGCCGGACTGGCTGGAGGAGTTGGCGCGCTGGGCGGAGCGCCCGGAAATCGGAATTGTAGGAGCCAAACTGCTCTATGCCGACGGCTCCGTGCAGCACGCGGGCGTCATTCTGGGCATGGAGGGGCTTGCCAGCCATATCTTCTGGGACGCGCCCGAAGACTACTGCGGCGTGTTCGGCTGCGTCAACTGGTATCGCAACTATATGGCCGTCACCGGAGCCTGCATGATGATGCGGCGGGAGGTCTACGAGGCCGTCGGCGGCTTCGACGAGGACTATGTTCTGGTCTTCAGCGACGTGGCGATCTGCCTGGAAAGCCTTAAGAAGGGCTATCGCAACGTCTATACGCCGTTCGCGCGACTCTACCACTACGAGGGCCGTTCCCGCGCCGACTCCGTGCCGGATCGCGACCTGAAACTCGGCTATGAGCAGATGCACACCCTGGTGGAAGCGGGCGATCCCTATTTTAATCCTAATTTCTACAGCACGCGAATGCCGCACCTTGCGCCGTCCGCTAAAGTGAGCCGCGCCGACCGCCTGATCCGGCTCCAAGAAGTCGGAGAGAAGTTCGGATATGCGGGGCCAGTGGAGAGCGCGGAAGCGGGTTCCGCGCGCATTTCTGGAGAGACGCCATGACAGACGACTGCATCTTTTGCAAGATCGGGGCGAAGCAGATTCCGGTCGAGCCGATCTACGAGGACGCGGAGTTCCTGGCCTTCCGCGATCTGAACCCGCAGGCTCCCGTTCACGTCCTGCTCATCCCCAAAGCGCACTATCCGACAATCATGGACGTGGAGGATGTCGGGCTGATGGGCCGCGCGCTGCAAGCCGTTCAACAGACGGCGGTGCGACTGGGATTGGACACGGAAGGTTTCCGCACCGTCCTGAACTGCCGGGATAACGGCGGCCAGACGGTCTATCATCTGCACTTTCACATCCTGGGCGGGCGTTTCATGCAGTGGCCGCCAGGGTAGTATAGCCCCCCTCCCTGGCCCACTGCAAGGGTCGTTCGCAAACGATTGCGAACTCCGCCTTGCGACCCCCAAGAACAGGGGGAGGGAACGCCTTTGTTTCGACTCTCCCCTCTCCCGCAGCGTGGGAGAGGGGCTGGGGGTGAGGGCTTTAGCCTCGCTCTCGTCGGTAGAACAGGCGCTTGACGATTTCCGCCATTGCCATGTAGAGCAGGACGATGAGCGCGAGAACCAGCAGGAAGGGCAGGGGCAACGGCGTGAAACCGAAGAGACCTGCCAGGGGCGTGAACGGCAGGGCAGCGGTCAGCGCGACGATGAGCAGCGTGGCGGCGCGCAGGTGCGCGCCGGGCCTGCTGCGGAAGAAGGGGCGGCGCGTGCGGATGACCAGCACGATGGACGCGGCGGAGATCACCGATTCCAGAAACCAGCCGGTGCGGAACTGCGTCGGAGTGGCGTGCAGGAGGAAGAGCAGTGCGCCGAAGGTCAGATAGTCGAAGAGCGAACTGACCAGGCCGAAGGTCATCATGAACCGGCGGATGAATCGGATGTCCCAGCGCCGGGGCCGCTCCACCAACTCTTGATCCACATCGTCGGTCGCAATGGTCATCTCCGGGAAATCCGTGAGCAGGTTGGTCAGCAGAATCTGCTTGGGCAGGAGCGGCAGGAAGGGCAGGAACAGCGAGGCTCCCGCCATGCTGAACATGTTGCCGAAGTTCGCGCTCGTCGCCATGAAGATGTACTTCAGCGTATTCGCAAACGTCGTGCGGCCCTCCCGGACGCCGCGTTCCAGCACCGCCAGGTCTTTCTCCAGCAGCACGATGTCCGCCGCCTCCTTCGCCACGTCCACCGCGTTCGCCACCGAGAGGCTCACGTCGGCGGCGTGCAGCGCGGAGGCGTCGTTGATGCCGTCTCCGATATAGCCGACGACATGCCCGGCTTGCTTCAGCGCCAGGATGAGGCGCTCCTTCTGGTTCGGCTCGACCTCCGCGAAGACATCCACCTGATTCACGCGCCGTGTCAGCGCCTCCGTACTCATCCGGCGCAGTTCCGGGCCGCTCAGCGCCTCCGGGTTGGATATTCCGGCCTGCCGACCGACGTTCGCTGCCACCAGCCGGTTATCTCCGGTGATGACCTTGAGCGTGATGCCGAGGCCGCGCAGCCGCTTCAAAGTGTCCACGATGCCGGGCCGGAGGGGATCGAACAGAACGAGAAAGCCCAGGAATATCAGCTCAGCCTCGTCGTCTTTGCCGATGCGCGTGTCGCTGCCGCAGTCCCGATAGGCGATGCCGAGCGTCCGAAACCCCTGCGCGCTCAGTTCCTCATAGCGTTTCTGAATGGCCTCACGCATGGTTTCTATATCTATCCTCTCTCCGGTGGAAGTCTCCGCCTGCGTGCAGACTTCCAGCACGTTCGCCAGCGCGCCCTTCGTGACCATCCGGTGTGTCGAGTCCTCGCTATAGAGAACGCTCAGCCGTTTGCGCACGAAATCATACGGCTCCTCGTCCAGCTTGGCGCAGCCCGCTACGTCGGCCTCTGTCTTCATCTCCCGAAATCGGGCGCAGATGGCGTCATCAATCGGGTTCGTGTAGCCGGTCTGGAGGGAGGCGTTGAGATAGGCGAAGCGCAGGACTTTTGCGCTCTCCTTTCCCTCCGCGTCCAGCGCGGCATGAAGCTGCACCGTGCCTTCGGTGAGCGTGCCGGTCTTGTCGGAGCAGAGGATGTTCATGCTGCCGAAGTTCTCGATGGCGGCCAGCCGCTTGACGATGACCTTTTCCGCCGCCATGCGCCGCGCGCCGTGCGCCAGGTTGACGCTGATGATGGCGGGCAGCAGTTGCGGGGTCAGGCCGACGGCCAGCGCCAGCGCGAAGAGAAACGAGTCGAGGACGGGGCGATGCAGGTAGACGTTGAAGGCGAAGATGGAGAGGACGAGCAGCAGAGTCACCTCCATGAGAAAGTAGCCGAACCGGCGGATGCCGCGCTCGAAATCGGTCTCCGGCGGGCGGAGTTTGAGCTGCTCGGAAACCGCGCCGAACTCTGTCTCCTTGCCGGTATGGACGACGACGGCCCGCGCCGTGCCGTTGACGACATGGGTTCCCATGAAGAGAGTGTTGGTGCGCTGGCTGAGGGGCGTTTCGGGCGGCAGGACTCCGGTGGACTTTTCGACCGGATAGGTCTCCCCGGTCAGCGCCGCCTCGTTGACGAACAGGTCTTTGGACTCCAGGATCAGGCAGTCGCCGGGAATCACGTCGCCCGCATTGAGCAGCACGATGTCGCCCGGCACGACCTCTTCAACCGGAATATCACGCTCCTTCCCTTCCCGCACGACCCGCGCCTCGATCTGCACGATGGCAAGCAGTTTCTCGACCGCATCCGCCGCGCCGCGCTCCTGCCAGAAACCGAGCAGGCCGCTCGCCAGCACAATAACGAGGATGATGAGGGTGTCGGCATGGTCGCCAAGAAAGAAGGAGAGGGTGGCTGCGGCGAGAAGAATGAGCAGAATCGGGCTTTTGAACTGCGCAAGCAGGAGCGTCACTGCGTCCGTGCGGGTTTTGCGCTTAAGAAGGTTCGCGCCGGAGCGCGCCAGCCGTTGCCGCGCCTCGGCGTCCGAGAGGCCCTGTGGCGTGGTTTGCAGCCGGGGCAGCAGTTCCGCCGCCGTCACATTCCAGAAGGCTGGTCGCTCCATTCAGGGGTTCTGTTCTCTCCATCGGGTCGAGGTTTCTCTATGTCTGTCCGCCGGAAACGTTTCGCAACGGCTTAGGTTAGACCAGCCCCCACAGCTTCAGCACGCTCAGCAGGGAAGGCAGTGGCTTCTGCCAGAGCCAGTGGACGACGCTCTTCAGCAAAGTGAAGGAGTAAGGCTCCAAGAAAGCGTACGATTTCATCATGTCTTGCCGATACAGGACTCATCTCGATGACCTCTCCATCCACCCACTCGACATGCTGATTCTCGCCAGGCCAATTCAGAAACTCTTCGCAGGTCAGCTTCCGGGGTGGGCGGGGAGCGGGTAACGGAGCGGTTCGCGCGGACTGTGCCATCGTATTCTCGCCTCCTCTGAGACTATTGTATCACGTTTCCGACCGTCTTCCTGGCGGGTGGCCGCAAATAGCTGGGTCGAGTGGGAAAAAACTGAAACGGAAGGGTGTTTGATAGCATCTAAATCAGTGGCCTTGTGAACATTAGCGGGTTCGTCACGTCTCAATAAACGGGCGTGCGGCTGCACCGTATCCGTCCTCTTTCACTTTGACCCGGCTCCGAACGCCCGGTAGGGAGATCTACACGTTGCTTAAACTCAGGCGCACGCTTCTGGGAACGCTGCTTGTCGAAGAAGGCGTCGTCACCCATGAACAGTTGGAGATCGCTCTGGCCGAACAGCGCCGCGCGAACGGCGGCAAGCGAATCGGCGAGATTCTGATGGCGCTGCACTTCGTCACCGAACCGGAACTGCTGCGCGCGTTGTCAAACCAATTAGACTGCCCGATCGTAGACCTGGCGAAAGAGCCGCCCGACCCGGAGGCGCTGGAGATCGTGCCGAGCGAGTTCGCGCTGCGCCATCAGTTGATCCCGCTGCATCAGAACGACGACACGCTGACCGTCGCGATGGCGAACCCGCTCGATATTCAGGCGATGGACGACCTGCGCCTGCTCACCGGCCTGGACATCGCGCCCATGCTGGCCGCGCCCGCCGACATCCGACGTCATGGCGAGCAGTTCTATATGTCCCGGATGATCCAGGACGTGCAGGAGGCCGAGCGCGCCATCGAGGACGAAGAGAGCCTGGATGTCGCCGACCTGCAAAAGATGGCCCGCGAAGAGCTGGTCATCCAGATGGTCAACCTGATCATCAACCAGGCCATTCAGGACAGAGCCTCGGACATCCATATCGAGCCGTTCGAGAAGGAACTGCGCGTGCGCTATCGCGTGGACGGCGTGCTGCACGAGGTCAATGCGCCGCCGAAGCGGTTCCATCCGGCCATTGTCAGTCGCATCAAGATTCTCTCGGACATGAACATCGCGGAGCGTCGTCTGCCCCAGGATGGGCGAATGCGAATCCGCAGCAGCGGGCGGCAGATTGACCTGCGTATCTCGACGGTTCCGACGCTCTACGGCGAGGGCGTCGTCATGCGTATTCTGGACAAGCAGACGGCCATGCTCGGCCTGACGGAACTGGGTATGGAGCGCGGGATGTTCTCTCGCTTCCGCCGCCTCATCCAGGAGCCGCACGGCATCATCCTCGTCACCGGCCCGACCGGTTCCGGCAAGACGACGACGCTCTACGCCAGCCTGAACGAGATCTACAGCGTCGAAAAGAAGATCATCACGGTGGAAGACCCGGTCGAGTACCAGTTGAACGGGGTCAACCAGATTCAGGTGCAGCCGCAGATCGGCCTCACCTTCGCCGACGGCCTGCGGCACATCGTGCGTCAAGACCCGGACATCATCATGGTCGGCGAGATTCGGGACGCGGAGACGGTCGAAATCTCCATCCATGCCGCCCTGACCGGCCACCTGGTCTTCTCCACGCTGCATACCAACGACGCGGCGGGGGCAGTCAGCCGCCTGCTGGATATGGGCGCGGAACCATATCTGGTCGCCTCTTCGCTCATCGGCACGGTGGCGCAGCGCCTTGTGCGCCTGAACTGCCCGCGCTGCCGGGAGCCTTACGAGGAGAAGCCGGAAGTCCTGCGCGAGATCGGCATAGACCCGGAGCAGGTGAAGCGCACGCCCCTGATGCGCGGCACAGGCTGCCCGGAGTGCCGGGGCGTCGGCTTCCGGGGACGCAGCGGCATCTATGAGATGCTGACGGTGGACGAGAACGTGCGCCGCATGATCATCGAGCGCCAGTCTGCCTCGGCCATCAAGCAGTACGCG
Organism: Chthonomonadaceae bacterium; assembly: GCA_035651115.1. Lineage (GTDB taxonomy): Bacteria > Armatimonadota > Chthonomonadetes > Chthonomonadales > Chthonomonadaceae > DASRGL01. Next base: position 930 of record DASRGL010000256.1, on the reverse strand, counting down.
CAGAAGCAGCAGGGCATGGTCAGCATGTTGCAGGACGGACGCGATAAAGTCCTGCAAGGCCAGACGACGATTCAGGAAGTGCTGCGCGTCTGCCAGCGCGAAGATTTCGATCTATAGGGGGGCGGGTCCAGAACGTACCCGGCCCAACGGTTGGATTTGACTCTATGCCCGAATTCACCTATGAGGCTTTAGATCGCTCCGGGAAGACGGCGACGGGAACGGTCACGGCGCGGGATTCTTCCGAGGCTGCCGTCAAGGTGCGCGCCCTCGGCGTGTTTCCCACGCGCATCAGCACGGGGGGCAAGGCCCACGCGAACGGCAGAAACGGCGCGTCGGCGAACGGTCACGCGGTGGTGCGCGCGGTCACGCCGACGGCAGAGAAGGCAGCGGGCCAGGGACGCGGCAAGAAGGTCACGCGGCTGCATGTGCTGCTCTTCACCCGCGAGATGGCCGATCTGCTGGACGCGGGCCTGCCGATGGATAGGGCGTTCTCCGTGCTGATCGAGCAGACCGACAGCGAGGCGCTGCGCACGATGCTGGCGGCGATGCAGGGCGACATCCGCGCCGGGCAGCCGCTCTCCGAGGCGCTGGCGAAGTTCCCGCGCGAGTTTCCGGAACTCTATGTCAACATGGTGCGGGCGGGAGAGGTCTCCGGGCAGTTGGCGAGCGTCATGGAGCGGCTGGCGGCGTTCCTGGAGAAAGAGGCAGTACGCCGGAGCCAGATCATGGCGGCGCTGACCTACCCGATGGTGCTGATCAGTGTGGCGGTGCTGGCGGTCACGTTCCTGCTCACCTGGGTCATTCCGAAGCTATCCGGCGTGTTCAAGGAGATGGGCGCGGTGCTGCCCCTGCCGACGCGCATTCTGCTGGGCGTGGCCGGGTTCCTGACCCACTGGTGGTGGGCGATTCTCATGGCGCTCGTGTGCGGCG
>DASRGL010000255.1:0-4534 GCA_035651115.1 Chthonomonadaceae bacterium | reverse complement strand
CCGCACAATCTCTATCCCGTCCTCGATCTCTTGATAGATGAGCGTCAGGTCGGTTTCGGCCTCTCGTGAAACCACCAGGCGGCGTATCATTTGCGCGGCTTTCGTTCGGCCAGAAGTTTCCGACCTTCGGCTTCGATGTGGGCGGCAAGTTCCTTACCGGAATGAGAGACTTTCGCCTGCCCTTCTTCCAGGCTCGCGACGCCTTTGTGAATCTCACGACGCAGTTCCTCAAGCCGCAGGCGACGAATCTCATCCTGCTCTTTGAGCAGGCGTAACCCTTCGCGGACAACTTCACTGGCAGAATGGTACATCCCGCTGGACACCTTTGCGTTGACAAGCTCGACCAGTTCTGGGGTCAAAGAGACGTTGAGTGTAGCCATAGCCGTCTTTCCTCCTCTCTCCATTATACCAGAGGCGACAATTTTTGGCAATTTTTGCCAACGATGCGAGGCGGCACAGCTTTTCGACAGGAGCAAGGCTGGCGGCTATCTCATCTCCTCCAGAGTCAGCAGCAGGACGCTGTCTGCCGGGCTGTAGACCTGGCAGCGAAACGCCGGAGAGACAAAGACCTCCCGCTGCTCCACCGGCAGCAGTTCCAGGCGTTCCGTATCCCAGCGGCGGTCGGCATCTATCCGGTAGGTGGTCAGGCGTCTGCGCCCGGCGTCCAGGTTGGCGAACTGCACGGTCACGATCTGGCCGCGCGCGGTCTGCGCATTGAAATTGATGAGCAGGGCAGCGATGCGGCCTTCACTGCGCCCGGCCCATACGGTGATGTCCGCCTCGTCAGAGGAGGCCTTCAGCCGCTCCTCTCCCAACCGGCTGAGCATCTGATAGACGAAGTAGGAGGGCCGCGCCTCCTCGCCGACGCCGAACAGCCCCATCCGATGCGGGATTTCGTTCCAGTGCGTCAGCATATTGGCAAGTCCCCGCTCCGAAAAGAAGGGACGGAAGGCATCCGGGTAGAACACCTGATCCCAGATGTGGTAGTAGAACGACCAGTCCAGACCGGCCTCCTGCATCGCCAGAAGCGAGACGGCAAGATTGGCGGCGCGGCGCGGATCGAAGGCGTCCTCTTCGACGGAGACAGGCGGGAACGAGTTGTTCCACTCGGTGATCAGCATTTCGGGGCGTTTGCCGGGGAAGCGCGCCAACTGCGCTTTGACCCGCTCGATCCCGGCGACGTGGCGGCGCGTGTCGCTGCTGTAGAGATGCCAGGAGACGAAATCGAGCGGCGTGCCGGTCTGGAGGCAGTATTCGATCAGGCCGGGCAGCGGCTCGTTGGAGACGGAGGCGCACGCCGGGCCGCCGACCTTCGCTTCGGGAAACGCCTTCAGGATCGGCGCGATGGTCAGGCGGTAGTAATCGGCGTAGGCTTGCGGGTCGCGAATGAGATAGGGACAGCCGCCATCCTCCCCGATGTCCACCTCGTTGCCGATCTCCCAGTAGGTGACGAACGGGCGCTCCACCGAGTAGCGTTGGACGAGCGCAGAGACGACCTGCTGCCACTCGGCCACGTCGTTAGGCTGCCAGACGGTCTCATCAATCGTCGGGAACAGGACGTTCGGCTTGAAGGTGATGGCCGCGACGATCTTGGCTCCGGTGCGGGCAAACGAGTCCATATAGGGATCGAGCAGGCTCCAGTCGAAGCGCCCGCGTTCTGGATAGAAGGCGAAACACTCCTGCAGGAAGATGCGTATCAGGCGCGGTTGCAGCTTGCGAACGCCCGCGATGACTCGTTCCGGCAGGGGATGCGTATTGATGCCGCCCTGTCCTAGCGCGGGCCGCCACCATTCCAGTGGGCCTTGCGCAGCCGCCGCGTCTATCGCAACGCGGGTGCGCGGCAGTGAAGCAAATGTCAGGTTCATTTTAGCTGCTTTCCTTTTGGCTCCTCCCCTAAAGGAAGAGGGGGAAGTATAGAACAGAGGAACGAGACCGTGCGTGATCTATTGATATTGGGAACGGGCGTACACGGCGCGGAGATGGCAGAGATCGTCGCGCGGATCAACCGTGTAGAGCCGACCTGGAACCTGCTCGGCTTTCTTGCGCCCGATGCCGCGCGGGTCGGCGCGCGGCATGGCGGGTATCCGGTGCTGGGAACGCTGGACACGCTGGCGAAATACCCGGACGCCTGCCTTGTCCCGGACAACGAGTGGCCTCGGTCGCACTCCGTACCGCGTGAGCGGCTGGTCTCCCTGATAGACCCCGGCGCGTTCGTCTCAGGCACCGCGCAGATCGGCGTCGGCTGCGTCCTCTATCCCCACTGCTTCGTCGGCCTGAATGCGCGGCTCGGCGACTACGTCTTCTGCCTGAGCGGGTGCATCCTCAACCACGACGACATCGTGGAAGACCGGGTCGTGTTCGCCAGCGGCGTCACGGTAGCGGGCCAGGTCACCATCGAATCCGACTGCTACCTGGGGCAGTCCTGTACGATCCGTCAACTGCTGCGCATCGGGCGCGGCAGTCTCATCGGCATGGGCGCGGTCGTGGTGAAGGATGTCCCGCCCAACAGCGTCTTCATCGGCAATCCGGCCCGGAAACTGCGGGATAGATAGACCTCCCCCCAACCCCCTCCTTCGTAAGGAGGGGGAGAATTCAAGCCAACCCCCTCCTTCGTAAGGAGGGGGAGAATTCAAGGCTCCCTCCCCTTGCAGAGGAGAGGGCGAACGCCCTGCGGCTCCCTCCCCTTCCGAAGGGGAGGGCGAACGCCCTGCGGCTCCCTCCCCTTCCGAAGGGGAGGGTTGGGGTGGGGTTTTGATAGGCGTTCTCAGGGAGCCAGCGCCTCGAAGCGGTCAATGGACTTCGCGATGATGCCCAGGCTGTCGCGCCAGAAATCGGGCGTGCGAATATCTATGCCGAACCGCGCCGCCAGGGTCGCCGCGTCCGCCAGGCCGGTCGAAGAGAGCAGGTCGTCGTAGCCCGCTTTGAAAGCGTCCGGCTCCTGCCGGTAGCGCGCATACAGACCCAGCCCGAACAGCAGCCCGAACATATAGGGGTAGTTGTAGTAGGTCGAGCCGTAGTAGTGCGGCTTGGCGGCCCACATATAGGCGTGCAGCGTGGACTCGTCCAGCCCATCGCCGTAGGTCTGGCGCTGCGCGTCGAGCATCAACCGATTGAACTCCTCGACGGAGAGTTCGCGCTGCTTGCGGGCTTCCAGCACGCTCTGCTCGAACAGGAAGCGGCTGGTGATGTCCACGACGACCTGGCACGCCCCTTGCAGCGACTCCTCCAGAATCTCGATCTGCTCCTGCGCGTCCGCCTGATGCAGCGCCGCCTCGGAGATGATGGTCTCGCAGAAGATGCTGGCGGTCTCGGCCAGCGTCATCGGCGTGCCGCGCTGAAGCGGGGTGCGCTCCGCCAGGTTCAGGTTATGGTAGGCGTGGCCGAGTTCGTGTGCCAGCGTCGTCACGCCGCCGAAGCTGTAGTTGTAGTTGGAAAGGATGCGCGACTCGTCTTTGCGCAGGCCCGCGCAGTAGGCCCCGCCGACCTTGCCGGAGCGCGGCTCCGCGTCAATCCAGTTCTCCCCGAAGGCGCGGGCGGCAAAGTCGCGCAGGCGCGGCGAGTAGGAGCCGAAGTGCGTGGTGATGAAGGCGACGGCATCGCTGTATTCCCAGCGTCTGCCGTGCGCGCCGAGCGGGGCGAACAGATCGTACCATGCCAGGCGCGGCAGGCCCAGGAAACGCGCCTTCGCGCGCAGATAGCGGCGGAACTCCGGGAAGGATTCGCGGGCGGCGGTCAGCATGGCGTCCAGCGTGGCGCGGTCTATGTTGCTGCCGAACAGCGCGGCATCGAGCGGCGAATCCCAACGGCGGCGGCGTGCCAGCAGGTTCGTCTCGCCCTTGATGCTGTTGAGCGCGGCGGCGATGGGAACGGCGGCTTTCTGCCAGGCGTCCAACTCCGCTTCGTAGGCGCGGCGGCGCACCTCGCGGTCGGCGTCGAAGGCCAGATTGCGAATCTGGCTCATCGGCAGCATCTCGGTCTTGCCATCGCGCTCGAAGGGAACCATCAACTGCGACGTGAAGTTGTCGTACAGCTTCTCCCAGGCGACACCGGCCAGCAGGTCCAGTTCCGCCGTCAGCGCCTCCTCGGCGGGCGACATCAGGTGCGCGGCGCGCTCTCTGGCTTTGCGCAGGGCGAAGGCGTGGTCGGCGGCGACGGCGGACTGCGCGATCAGCGCCTCCACGTCGAGCGAGCCGATCCAGGCCGTGAAGCGCGTGCCGAGTTGCCGCAGCAGAACGGTGTGCTGTTCCAGTTCGCTCAGCCGGGCCTGCGCCAGATCGTTGCGGGAGTCGGTGCTGACGAAGCACTGAATGTAGACGCTGATCGTCCGCACCGCATTCAGCGCCTCGTTGTAGCGCCCGATGACCGTCTCGAAGGTCTGCACGGTCGCGGCATCGAGCGGGGCGGAAGGGCGCGCGGCGATCTGGGCGTCGTCGAAGAGCCTGCCCAGGTCGGCGATAGCCTGCATCGTCTCGCGAAAGCCCTGCGCGAATTCGGGGGAATCCAGTCCGGGGTAGACCGGGGTCATGTCCCAGTG